>JAJZQW010000051.1 GCA_021802985.1 Acidobacteriota bacterium
AACGCTGAAAGCCGCGCCCATGCTCGCTTCCCTCAACCATGTCGACCTGCGCTTCGGCCCCCAGGAGGTGCTGAAGGATGTCACCTGGGCCATCCAGGAGGGGGAGTGCTGGGGCGTCATCGGCCGCAACGGCGCGGGGAAGAGCACGGTCTTCAAGCTGTTGCTGGGCCAGCTTGAGGCGGACCATGGCAGCGTGGTGCGACCCACCAAGGAACGCGGCATCCGCATGGGGCACTATGCCCAGGACCTCATTCCCGAGACCGGCGGAAGTGTGCTGGAGGAGGCGTTGGCGGCCTTTGGCGACGTGGAGCGGCTGCAGCACGAGATGCGCGAACTCGAGCACCGCATGGGCGAGGCCAGTGAGGATCTCGACGCGGTGATGGTGCAGTACCAGAAGGTCACCGAGACCTTCGAGCACCTCGACGGGTTTACGATCCGCGCCCGCGCCGAAAGCATCCTGCAGTCCCTCGGCTTCGGCCCCTCCGATTTCGACCGGCCCGTGGAGACGCTGTCGGGCGGCCAGAAGAGCCGCGTGATGCTGGCCAAGGCCATCCTCCAGGGGCAGGATCTGCTGTTGCTGGACGAGCCCACCAATCACCTGGACCTGCCGAGCCTGCGCTGGCTGGAGGACTTCATCCAGGATACGGATGCCACGGTGGCCGTCATCAGCCACGACCGCTACTTCCTGGACAAGATCGCCACCTCCATCCTTGAGCTGGAGCTGGGGAGTTCGCGCAGCTATGAGGGCAACTACTCGGAGTTCATGGACAAGAAAGAGCAGGAGATGGCGCTGCTCGAAAGGCACTACGAGCAGCAGCAGTCCTACATCAAGCGGCAGGAAGAATACATCCGCCGCAACATCGCCGGACAGAATACCAAGATGGCCCAGGGCCGGCGCACCCACCTCGCCAAGCTGGACCGCATTCAGAAACCCATGAGAGACCGGCGCAAGGTGAAGTTCAGCTTCCCGGAGACCCAGCGCAGCGGCGACGTGGCCCTGGTGCTGGAGAACGCCAGTGTGGGCTGGGCGGGCAGGGCCCTCTACGCGCCCCTGGAACAGCTCCAGATCAAGCGGGGACAGAAGCTCGGCATCGTCGGCCTCAACGGTACGGGGAAGTCCACGCTGCTGAAGGCCATCGCGGAAGAGATCCCCTTCATCACGGGCCGGGCCCGCCTGGGCAGCCAGGTGAAGCTGGGCTACTTCGACCAGCACCACCGCAACCTCGATGCCCGCAACACGGTCTTCCAGCAGATCCACGCCGTGAACCCCCAGGCGGTGAAGCAGGATGTACTGGGTTTCCTGGCCAAGTTCCAGTTCCGGGCCGACGATGTGGACAAGCCCGTGACGGCCCTCTCCGGCGGCGAGCGGGCGCGGCTCAGCGTGGCCACCCTCATTCGCCAGGGCGTGAACCTGCTGCTGCTGGATGAGCCCACGAACCACATGGACATCACCAGCATGGAGGCCATGGAGGACACGATCCTCAGTTTCACCGGAGCGGTGGTGGTGGTGACCCACGATCGCTACCTGCTGGGCCGCGTGGCGGATTCCCTCCTGCGCATCCACGAGAACCGGGCTGAGTTCCGCGAGGGTGGTTATGAGGACCATCAGGCCTGGGTGGATCTGGACCTGGGGGACGAGGCTGGAAGCCAGGAGGATGGGGCTCCCAAGAAGCTCGATCCTCCCAAGAAACCAGACCCCACCCGGCCGAAGCCTGCCCCGGCGGCGAAGCCGCAGGGGCCCGTCGACAAGGACAAACAGCGTGCGCTGAAACGCTTCGAGCGGCAGGTGGCCGAGGCGGAGGCCAAGGTCACGGAGCTGGAGGGGAAGCTGACGGCCCTCCAGACCGAGCTGGCGGCCATGGACCCTACGGACTGGCAGGCCTTCAACACGGGCCTGGACACCCAGAAGGCGCTCGAATCAGAGCTGGCCTACGCCATGGCGGACTGGGAGGCCGCCCAGGGCGCTCTGGAGGCTGCCCAGCGGTAGGCGTGGGCAGGTGCCGCGCCTAGAAATGGCGCAGCGTCAGGTCGATCATCCTGCGCACGAAGCCCGTGTAGGGCGGGTACATGAGCTGGATGGCGGAGAAGCGGGTCCGCTGCCGGAGGACGCCCCGGGCGTTGGAGAAGGCCTCGAAACCATAGACGCCATGAGCCTTGCCGAGGCCTGAGGTGTTCACGCCGCCGGTGGGCAGGCCGGTGTGGGCGAAGTGCAGCACCGTGTCGTTGATGCAGCTGCCCCCGGCGGTGGTCCGGGCAATGAGCGATTCGGCGCCTCTGCGGCTGCCGCTGAAGACGTAGAGGGCCAGGGGGTTCGGACGCGCGTTCACGAAGGCCACGGCCGCATCCATATCCGGCACCCGAAGGATGGGGAGCAGCGGGCCGAAGATCTCCTCCTGCATGATCGGGGAGGCCGGATCCACGTCCGTGAGCAGGGTGGGCGCGATGTAGCGGGTTGCCGCCTCCGTGTCTCCACCGAAGGCGATCCGAGCGGTGGCGCCACTCAGCAGGGTCTGGATCCGTGCGAAGTGGCGATCGTTCACGATGCGCGCCAGGTCGGGGCTGGCCTGCCGGGCGGTGGCGTCGGGCCCGTAGAAATCGATGAAGGCCTGTTTCAGTTCTGCCACGAGGCCATCGTGGGCCCGGTCCTGGACCAGCACATAGTCCGGCGCCACGCAGGTCTGGCCGCCATTGAGGCCCTTGCCCCAGGCGATCTTGCGGGCGGCCACCCGCAGGTCCGCATCCGCGTCCACCAGCACCGGCGACTTGCCCCCCAGCTCCAGGGTCACGGAGGTCAGGTGCTCCGCTGCCGCCTTCATCACCACCTTGCCCACGGCCGGGCTGCCCGTGAAGAAGATGTGGTCGAAGGGCAGGGCGAGCAGCTCCTGGGCGATCGTGGCGTCGCCTTCCACCAGGGCGACCTCCTCCTCGGGGAAGAGCCCCGCCACCAGCTTCGCGAGGAAGGCCGTGGTGTGCGGGGTGAGTTCCGAGGGCTTGAGGACAGCGCAGTTCCCGGCGGCGATGGCCGAAACCAGGGGCCCCAAGGTGAGGTAGATGGGGTAGTTCCAGGGGCTGATGATGAGGACCACGCCCCGGGGCTCCTGGACGATGGTGCCGGCGCTGCCGAAGAGGCCGATGGGCGTCGGGACCTTCCGGGGCTTCATCCAGCGGGGCAGGTGGCGCAGCGCATCCTTGATCTCGGTGATGACTGGATACAGCTCCGTGAGATCCACCTCCTCGGGCGACTTGCGGAAGTCCGCCGCCAGGGCCGCCTGGGCCTCGCCCCGCTGGGCCATGAGGGCCTCCAGGAGGGCCCGGAGCTTCGCCCGGCGCTGGTCGGCCGAGGTGGCGGCCACGCGCCAGCGGGCGGCCTGTTGGCGGGCGAAGATCGCTTCGAGGGGGGCGGAGGTCATGGGAGGTCCTTCGGAGGGGTCGGTCTATCCTACAGACAATCACCACGATGACCGGAAGCCCTGGAATGGAAAGGGTTCCTTCAATCCAGGTGGACCATGGCCGGATTTCAGGCATGTCCGGGAACTCGGTTCTACACTGGGAAGTTGGTGGCCCCACGAGCCGTCCCCTGTACGCATTCGCTGGAGGCGCCATGAACATCCTGCTGGTGGATGACAACCCGACCAACCTGGCCCTCCTCCGCATCCTGCTGGAAAGGGAGCAGCATGTGACGGTCTGCGCGACCGACGGCCAGGAGGCCTTGGCCCAGGCACGGGAAGCGAGGCCGGACCTGATCATTTCCGACGTCCTGATGCCCGTCATGGATGGCTATGCCCTCTGCCGGGCCTGGATGAAGGACGCCTCCCTCCGGACGATCCCCTTCGTCTTCTACAGCGCCACCTACCAGTCCGAGGAAGACGAGGCCTTCGGCCTTTCCCTTGGAGCCGCCGCCTTCCTGCACAAGCCGATGGAGCAGGGGGCCTTCATCGACCGGATCCAACGGGTGATTCAGGAGGTCCAGCAGGGCATCCTCCCGCCCATTGCCGACTCCGCCCCGATGGACACAGAGCCCTTCCTCAAGCTCTACAACGAACGGTTGATCCACAAGCTTGACCAACGCTCCATCGAACTCACCATGAAGATGAGCGCGCTCCAGCAAAGCGAAGCGAAGCTCCGCCTGAAGAGCGCCGCCCTTGAGGCTTCAAGCAATGGCATCGTGATCGCCGACCTGGACGGCACGATCCTGTGGGGCAATTCAGCGCTGGCGGAACTGACCGGCTACGGCCTCGATGAGCTGGTGGGCCGGAATCTCCGCATGCTGAGGTCAGATCACCACGATGAGGCCTTCTATACCCAGATCTGGGAGGGGCTTCGTGCGGGCCGGACCTGGCAGGTCGAGGTGGTGACCCAGCGGAAGGACGGGACGCTTTACACCGAGGAGATGACCATCACGCCCGTTGTGGACGAGCTGGGCCACGTCACGCACATCACCGCCACGAAGCGGGACCTTACTGAAATCAAGCGCATCGAGGCAGAGCTCCGGCACGCCCACAAGATGGAGGCCGTTGGCCGCCTGGCCGGGGGCCTGGCGCACGATTTCAACAACATGCTCAACATCATTCTCCTGAGTGCGGAGGTCTCGCTCCTCGATGAGGCCCTGCCGGAAAAACATCGCAAGCACCTGCTCGAAATCCAGCAGGCAGGCCGGCGGTCCAGTGATCTGACCCGCCAGCTCCTGACCTTCTCGAGGAATCAGCCGATTTCCCCGCAGAAGCTCGACCTGAACCTATTGGTCGCAGAACACCAGAAGATGATGCACCGGCTGGTCGGCGAGGACATCACCCTGACCTTTACCCCCGGAGTCGAACCCTGGAGCGTCCTGATGGACCCCTCCCAGGTGAGCCAGATCCTGGCCAACCTGGTGATCAATGCCAGGGACGCCATCTCCCACGGCGGCACCATTGCGATCGAAACCTCCAACGTCAGGATCGAAGAAGCCTCTGATTTCGGCCCAGACCAGCCCGCGCCGGGTGATTATGTGCTCCTGGCCGTCAGTGACACGGGTTGCGGCATGGACACCACCACCCTGGATCACGCCTTCGAACCCTTCTTCACCACCAAGGCGGAAGGCAAAGGCACGGGTCTCGGGCTCGCCACCGTCTTCGGCATCGTGAAACAGAACCACGGCGCCATCTACGCCCGCAGCCACGTGGGTGTGGGCACGGCCATGAAGGTCTACCTTCCTCGGTTCTCCGGGGCCGACGTGGTACCCCCGCCACCAGTGGAGGAGTTCGCACCGATGGGTTCGGAGACGCTGCTGCTCGTCGAGGATGAAATGGCTGTCCTGAACGTGGTGAGAGCCGCCCTGGAGAATCGTGGCTACCGGGTGCTGGCGGCTCCGACCCCCCTGGATGCCTGCCGGTTTGCCGAGCAGTACGAGGGTCCGATCCACCTGCTGCTCACCGACGTGGTGATGCCCACCATGAACGGGATCGAGGTCCAGGAGCAGATCCTGGCCTGGCGACCCGACATCAAGACGCTCTTCATGTCGGGCTATACGGGAGACGTGATCGCTTCCCGGGGCTTGCAGGAGGATGGTTCCAGCCTCCTGCAGAAACCCTTTAGCATCCTGGACCTCGCGAAGAAAGTCCGCAGGGCACTGGATGCCCCGAGGCCTGCATCCTGATCGAGGCCCATCGCGGGCTGTATTTTCTGGATTGACTCAGGCCCAGCGCATCTCGGCGGTGAAGTGCCGCAGGAACTGGCTCTGCTTCGCGATGCGCACGCCCCGGACCGAGGATGCCTTGGCCTTCAGTTCGCAGATGGCTTCGGCGGCGTAGTCGAAGTGGCTCTGGGTGTACATCCGGCGGGGGAAGGCCAGGCGGACGAGTTCCATGGGGTTGTAGGTCTCGGTTCCGTCCTCCAGGTGGCGGCCGAACATCACCGAGCCGATCTCGACTCCCCGGATGCCGGCCTCCAGGTAGAGGGCATTGCAGAGGCTCCAGGCGGGATAGTCCTCGGGCTTCAGATGGGGCAGGAAGTCCTTGGCATCGAGGTAGACCGCGTGGCCGCCGGTGGGCTCCACGATGGCGACGCCGCCCGCGAGCAGTTTCTCGCCCATGTACTCGGCGGTGCGCAGGCGGTAGCGCAGGTAGTCCTCCTGCAGGCCCTCCTCCAGGCCCACGGCCAGGGCATTCAGGTCCCGGCCAGCCAGGCCGCCGTAGGTGGGGAAGCCTTCCGTGAGGATCAGCAGGTTCTTCGCTGCCTCCACCCAGGTGTCCTCGTTCAGGGCCAGGAAACCGCCAATGTTCACCAGGCCGTCCTTCTTGGCGCTCATGGTGCAGCCGTCCGCCAGGCTGAACATCTCCTGGGCGATCTCCCTGGGGCTGCGATGCTGCTGGCCTTCCTCGCGGAGCTTGATGAACATGGCGTTTTCCGCGAAGCGGCAGACATCCAGGATCAGGGGCTTGCCGTACTTCTTCAGGAGGGCGCTGTAGGCACGCAGGTTGGCCAGGCTCACGGGCTGGCCGCCGCCGCTGTTGTTGGTGAGGGTCATCATGCCGAAGGGGATGCGGTGGCCTTCGCGCTTGAGGACCTCCTCGACCTTCTCCAAGTCGATGTTGCCCTTGAAGGGGTGGCGGGTGCGCGGCTCCAGGCCCTCGGGGATGACCAGATCCACCCCCTCACCGCCGGCGTATTCCAGGTTGGCGCGGGTGGTGTCGAAGTGGGTGTTGTTGGGAACGAGGTCGCCCTTCTTTGTGGCCACGGAGAAGAGGATCCGCTCGGCGGCCCGGCCCTGGTGGGTGGGGATGATGTGCTTGTAGCCCGTCAGGTCCTTCAGGACGGTCTCCAGCCGGAAGAAGGCGTTGGCACCGGCATAGCTTTCGTCGCCTTCCATGATGGCGCCCCACTGCCGGGCGGACATGGCACCCGTGCCGCTGTCCGTGAGGAAGTCCAGCAGCACGTCGTCCGCCTTCAGCTTGAAGACATTCAGCTTGGCCTCTGCCAGCAGGGCCACCCGTTCCTCGGCCGTGGTCATGCGGATGGGTTCCACGGACTTGATGCGGAAGGGCTCGATGATGGTGTGGGGCATGGCGGCTCCTGCGGGACCCTTCAGCTTAGCCAGCGCGACTTGAACCGGCATCACAAGGAGGGGGCTGGCAGCCGAAGCGCCCTCAGGCCATGCTGGAGGGCTCGGAGTACCCATGAGTCTACTGCTGGCCGTGGATGTCGGAAACACCAACGTCGTGCTGGGGATCTACGATCTCTCACAGGGACCGGACTCCCCGCTGGTCTGCTCCTGGCGGCTGGCCACGAGCCGGGAACGCACGGTGGACGAGTACGGCCTTTCGGCCCTGGCTCTCATGCGCCACCGGGGCATCGAGGCCTCCCAGATCAAGCACGTGGCCATCTCCTGCGTGGTGCCGCCCTTGCACCCGGTCCTGATGTCGCTTTCCAGGGTCTACTTCGGGGTCGAGGCCTTTTATGTCGAACCGGGCGTGAAGACCGGCGTGAAGGTGCTCATCGACAATCCGGCCGAGTTGGGGGCGGACCGCCTGGTGAATGCCGTGGCCGGCATTGAGAAATACGGAGTCCCGCTCATCGTGGTGGACTTCGGGACCGCCACCACCTTCGATGTGGTGAACGCCAAGAAGGAATACCTGGGCGGCCTCATCACGCCGGGCGTGAAGATCAGTGCCGAGGCCCTCTTCCAGCGGGCCAGCCGCCTGCCGCGGGTGGAGATCGCCGAGCCCGAGCGGCTGGTGGGACGCAACACGGTGCAGGCCATGCAGTCCGGCATCTTCTATGGCTACATCGGCATGGTGGATGGAATCCTGCAACGCCTTCTGCACGAGTGCCCCACGGCCAGCGTGGTGGCCACCGGCGGCCTGGGGCGCGTGATGGCCCCACACATCCCGCGCATTCAGCATGTGGCACCCGACCTCACCCTGGACGGGCTGCGCATCCTCTGGTTGCGGAATCAGGGCCCTCACAAGCCGTGCTGAGGGATCTCCCTTTGATCCACTTGGCAGGGGTGGACTCCACTCAGGCCTTCCTGCGGCGGCATCCTGAGTTGGGCTTCTGCGCCGTGCTGGCGGATCGGCAGACCGAGGGCCGGGGCCGCCAGGGGAACCGTTGGGAGAGTGCCGCCGGAGCGGGGCTCTGGCTTTCGGTGGCGCTGCCTCCGGTCCCTGGCGTGCCCCCTGGCCTGGTCATGCAGCGGGCCATGACCGCCGCTGCCCAGGTGCTGGATCCTGAACAGCGAGCCCTGGGCCTCAAGTGGCCCAATGACCTGGTGGCCTGGCGCGACGGCCGGCTCATGAAGGTGGGCGGCATCCTCGGCGAGCAGGTGGGCGGCCGACTCATTCTGGGTCTGGGCGTGAACCTGACCTCCGCTCCGCAGATCCCAGGGCGGGCGATTCCCCCCGGTTGCCTGCGGGAACTGGGGATCGAGGTGCCATCCATGCCCACTTTGGTGCTTCATATCTCTAGATTTTGGATAGAATTAAAACAAGATATTCAACCCCTTTTCCGATGGCCGAGCGAGGGGGATCCCCTCCGCTGGGAGGAGGGGCAGGGCACCTGTCTCGGCTGGGAACCGGACGGGCGGCTGAAGGTGGCCACCGCGGCTGGGATCCAGCGGTTGAGCGCGGGCGAGATCTCGGGATTGGGTTCCGAGGCCTGAACCGAGGAGGTTTCAGTCTGCTGATCTGGGTCACGGCGAAGACCTACAGCGGTGCCCCCCCGATCCCGGCGCAGGTCCTGGGAGCCACGGGCCAGGTGCTCTTCACCGGCGGAGACATCAAGGACGGCCAGGAGGTCTTCCTGAAGTACGGCCTCATGGAGCACGGGACCCTCTGGGGCCATGGCGCCTACCTGGGGCCGGACTATACGGCTGAGTACCTCCACCGGCTGGCCGAGATCGGGCGGGACACCCTGGCGCAGGGGCGGTACGGCCGGCCATTCCATGAGCTGAGTGAGGGCCAGGCCCTGGAGGTCGAGGCCCTGCTGAAGTCCCAGCTCAAGCAGAACCGCTACGACCCCGGGACGGACACCCTCCGGTTCTCGGTGGCCGAAGAGGCGTCCTACCGTCTCCAACGGGAGGAATGGCGGAACTATTTCGACGGGGAGAAGGCCGCCGTGGGCCTGCCCGCGAAGTTCATCCACGATGACCAGGAGCTGGAACACCTCGCGGACTACTTCGCCTGGGCCACCTGGGCCACGGTGGCGCCGCGCCCCGGGAAGGACTACTCCTACACCAACAACTGGCCCTACGAGCCCCTGGTGGGCAACATCCCCACGGCCTCGACCTACCTCTGGAGCGCCCTGAGCCTCATCACCCTGCTGGGCGGCCTGGGGCTGATCCTCTTCGTCTTCGGCAAGTTCGACTACCTCGGGTGGGGCGGCTCGGCCGGCTGGAAGCATCCGGAGGAAGGCCGGCTTCACGCCTGGACCCTCACCCCCAGCCAGAGGGCCGTGGGCCTCTACTTTGTCGTGGTGGCCCTGCTTTTCCTGGGGCAGGCCGCCCTGGGGGGCGTGCTCGCGCATTACCGCGTTGAGCCTGGTGGCTTCTACGGATTCGACCTGGCCCGCCTGCTGCCTTACAACCTTGCCCGGACCTGGCACCTCCAGCTGGCGATCTTCTGGATCGCCACGGCCTGGGTGGGAGGCGGCCTCTTCCTGGCGCCCCTCGTGGGCGGCGCTGAGCCCAGGGGCCAGCGGACCGGCGTGCTCCTGCTGCTCGGCGCCCTGGCCATCGTGGTCTTCGGCAGCCTGTTCGGGGAGATGGCGGGGATCAACGACAAGCTCGGCAGCCTTTGGTTCTGGCTGGGGCACCAGGGCAGCGAATACCTCGACCTGGGCCGGTTCTGGCAACTGCTCCTGGCAGCCGGGCTCGTCTTCTGGCTCTTCCTGATGTTCAGGGCCCTCCGTCCAGCCATGAAGGGCACGGAGCAGGGAGAACTGCCCTCCCTCTTCTTCTACGCGGCCATCGCCATTCCGCTGTTCTATCTTCCGGCCCTGTTCTACGGACCCCGCACCAATTTCGCCGTCATCGACAACTGGCGCTTCTGGATCATCCACCTCTGGGTGGAGGGGTTCTTCGAACTCTTCGCCACGGTGCTCGTGGCGGTGATGTTCTACCAGTTGGGGCTGGTCACGGCGAAGTCGGCGACCCGGCTCATCTACCTCGATGCCATCCTTTACCTGTCCGGCGGGATCCTGGGCATCGGGCACCACTGGTACTTCACCGGACAGGGAACCCTCAACATGGGTCTGGCGGCCAGTTTCTCCGCCCTGGAGGTGGTGCCCCTCACCCTCCTGACCCTCGACGCCTGGGACTTCATCCGCCTGCAGGACAAGAACTGCGAGGACTGTGGGCGGCCCCTGGCCGCGAAGCAGCGGTGGGCCATCCGGTTCCTCATCGCCGTGGGGGTCTGGAACTTCGTCGGAGCAGGCGTTTTCGGTTTCCTCATCAACCTGCCCATCGTGTCCTACTTCGAGATCGGCACCACCCTCACGGCCAACCACGGACATGCGGCCATGTTCGGCGTCTTCGGGATGCTGGCCCTGGCCGTGCTGGTCTTCTGCCTGCGGGAACTCAAGGGCGACCGCGCCTGGGCCCGCTCGGAGGGGCTCATCCGGACCGGCTTCTGGGGCCTCAACATCGGCCTGGGCCTGATGGTCCTGCTCGACCTCTTCCCCGGCGGAGTCATCCAGCTCTGGGATGTGCTCTCCCACGGGTACTGGCACGCCCGGCGCCTGACCTTCCTGATGGGAGGCACCTTCCACACGCTGGAGTGGATCCGCATCGTCGCCGACATGGTCTTCCTTCTCGCCGGTGCGGTGCCCATCGCCTTCGCGACCCTGAGGCTTGTCTTTGGTCGCGAGCCGGAAAATGCGGCCTGATCCCTGGGCGGGCGGAGGGAGACGCCTCCGCCCGCCCACCTCACCGTTCGCACGTGCATAAGCCTCCACACTGGGTGGAGGCTTATGGAACGGAAAGAGCAAAGCTAGAAGGAGTTGCTTCCTGTCGGGGCGCCGACGCCGGTGGTGTAGTCCCAGCCCACGAGGGCGGGGAAGCCGTTGTTGCCGCTGGTGATGTCACGGAAGACGCTCGGCGTGTTCAGGAAGTGGCTGTAGAGGTTGGTGAGGAAGGCGGTGGTGCTCGCGTAGCTGACGCCACTGGTGTTCACCATGCCGGCGAGACAGGGCGAGGACACGCTGGTGCCGCCGAAGACCATCCAGCCCTTGTGCCCCTGATAGGAGGTGCTGTCGTAGACCGCGACGCCGGTGTTGGGATCGGCATCGGAGGAGACATCGGGCACACCGCGGTTGGCGCCCGTCATGCTCACACTGGCCTGCCAGCTGGGCTTGGGGATGTAGGCGCTGTTGCCGCCGCCGCCGCTGCTCCAGGCGGATTCGCCGGTGAAGTTGCCGTTGGCGTCCGTGGCCACGCTGGTCCCACCCGCCGCGATCACGTACTGCGAGCAGGAGGGGTAGATGACCTTGCCGCCCGTGTCGCCTGCGGAGGCGAAGAAGAGCGGACCGTTCACCTTGAAGTGGCTGTCATAGCTGGCTTCGCTGGAGGATTCGCTGCCGCCCCAGCTCATGGAGATCATCTTCACGCCGGCCACGGCCACGGCCTTATCCACGGCGGCATAGAGGTTCGAATTGCTCGCGGAGTTGGCTTCCATGAGGATGATCTTGGCGCTGGGCGCCAGGGCGTGGGCCCACTCGATGTCGAGGGCTGCTTCCTCGTTCCAGCCGCCGTTGCCGCGGGGTTTCTTGCCGCTGGCGTAGACCACCTGGAAGACCTTGTTGGTCGAGGCGGTGACGTTGCTGGAGGATTCCAGCGGCAGGCCGAACTGCGACGAAAAGACGTTGAAATCGCCGAGCGCGGTCGGATAGTCGTAGGCGTCAATGATGACGATGACATCGTGACCGCCGGTGGAGGACACGCCATAGAAGGCCCGGAGCTGGACGGGGGTCATGCCTCCCGCGGGGCCCAGGCCACCGTTGGGCTCAAGCAGGATGCGATGGTTGGTGTGGGCGCGGACGCCCGCATCCCCGGCGTGCTCGATGCTCGTCCCCGGGATGAAGATGTGGCCGACGACGCGGCTCCCGTCATCCTGGGCCTGGCCGGGGGCAGCCAAGCCGAGCAAAAGCGTGGCGGTTGCCAGGGTCGAGAAGAAGGTACGGTCCATGCGGACTCCTGTCGAAAAGAGGAGTGAATAGAGGGGCCTGGCAACCGCCGATAGAGAAAGGCGTATGCCAAGCGTAAGAAAAAGCGACCGGGTGCTTTGACCCCATCCTGCGGGTGAAATTGGCACTGAGCCTAAGTCGCAATCGCTCAAAAAACAACAAAAATGTGCTCCTTTTTTTAGACGAAGGCGCCGACCTGACCCCTTCGGTCAGGGGAACGTCAGGCTGGCCGGTCGGGCAGGCTCAGGTGTCTTTGGGGCGATAGCCTGCATCCCAGAAAACGAACACACCTTGGCTACAGCACGCGCATGAAGGCCACGAGATCCTTCTTCTCCTGTTCATTCAGCTTCAATTCCAGCACGAGGTTGAAGAACTCGACGGTGTCTTCCAGCGTCAGCAGACGGCCATCGTGCAGATACGGTGGCGAGTCTTTGATGCCACGCAGGGGGAACGTCTTGATCGGGCCATCGGCTGACGCGGTGAGCCCATTGATCGTGACTTCCTTGTAGAAGCGCTCCACCTTCAGGTTGTGCATGAGGTTGTCGGTGTAGTACGGCGGGGCGTGGCAGGCCACGCACTGACCTTTTCCGAAGAAGATCCCCTGGCCGCGCAGCTCACGCTCACTGGCTTTGGCGGCAATGAGCTTGCCGAAGACGTTGAGCTTCGGCGCGGGCGGGAAATCGAGCAGCTCCTGGAATTCCGCCATGAATTGCACCTGGCTGCCCCGTTCCAGAGGATTGGTTCCTTTGCGCGTCGCATCGGCAGGAATGCCATCGAAGTAGGCGCCTCGTTGTTCGAACTCGGTGAAATCCTCGACGGACTTGAGCGCCCGTTGCGAACCGAACAGGCGCTGGATGTTTACGCCGCGCAGGGTCGGGGTGTCGATCCGATGGCGATGATCGTTCGGTCGAATATCGCCAACCGTATGCGTAGAGGCATTCGTATGGCCATTGGAGTGGCAATCGAAACAGGCTACGCCCTGGCTGGCCAGCAGGCTGCGGCGATCCTCGGTGGCATTGAACTGCTGCTGGGGGAACGGTGTGACCAGCAGTCGTAATCCTTCCAGCTGTTTGGGATTAAGGATGTCCTTGAACAGGGTGTAGTAGTTGCTGAGCGTCACCAGTTTTCCCTGGGAGACATCGCCCAGATCGGGCCGCGTCGTCAGGTAGATCGGGGCCGGAAACTCAGGGAGGAAGTGATCCGGCAGGTCGAAGGCGAGGTCGAAGCGCGTGAGGTCTCGGCCCGTCTGCCGCTTCGTTTCATCAATGAGGAATTGCGGGAAGACCATGCCACCGACTTCATGGTGGGGATGCGGCAAGGGAAGGAAACCGGCTGGCCATAGACCCCGTTCCTTGATCTCCTCTGGCGACAGGCCGGCGAGCCGTTCCCAGGTCATGCCCTTGGGTAGCCGGACGCGCACGCCTTCTTGGACCGGCTTGCCGCCCGACATGACCGTTCCCTTGGCCGGGCGGTCAACGAGGTCGTAGCGTTCCGCGAGTAACGCCTGCTGGCGCTTCGCGAACCGCGGTTTCTCTGCTTGCAGACGTTTGACCAGCGTGGCGAAGTCCTCGTCAGGGGCCGCAGCTGCCAGGGCGAGGCAGACGACTGCGATGGCGGACAAGGCCGCCAGGATGCGGCGGACGCGAGACCAGTTAGACATGGCTGACTCCCTGTGCAAAGGTGATCGTGGGGTTTCGGCCTGGGTTCGAATGGCCTACGCGCTGCGGGTCAAGCCGTGGCCGCCAGCCTTGAGGAAGGCCAGCAGGTCGGCATTGAGTTCGTCTTTGTGGGTATCGGCGAGGCCGTGCGGGCCGCCGGGATAGACCTTCAGGGTCGAATTCCGGACGAGTTTAGAGGATGCATACCCCGAGGCGCCGATTGGCACGATCTGGTCGTCGTCGCCGTGGATGATCAGGGTCGGCACGTCGATTTTTCTCAGGTCCTCGGTGAAATTCGTCTCGGAGAAGGCCTTGATGCAGTCGAGCTCATTCTTGAGACCCCCCTGCATCCCCTGGAGCCAGAATGCGTCGCGCACGCCCTGGCTGACCTTCGCACCTGGCCTGTTGGCACCGTAGAACGGAGCCGTCAGGTCCTTGAAGAACTGCGAACGATCCGCAGCGACGCCTGCGCGGATCGCGTCGAACGCCGCCATCGGAAGTCCGCCGAGATTGGCCTGCGTCTTGAGCATCAGCGGCGATACGGCCCCCACCAGCACAGCCTTGGCGATGCGATTCGTACCATGCCGCCCGATGTAACGGACGATCTCCCCGCCTCCGGTGGAGTGGCCGACCAGGGTGGCACCATGCAGATCGAGCCTTTCGATGAGTTCCGACAGGTCATCGGCATAGGTGTTCATGTCATTGCCGCCCCAGGGTTGGCTTGACCGGCCATGACCGCGGCGATCGTGGGCGATGCAGCGGTACCCGGAAAAGGCCAGGAAGACCATCTGGCTTTCCCAGGCATCGGCGTTGATCGGCCACCCGTGGCTGAAGACCACGGGTGGCCCCGAGCCCCAGTCCTTGTAGTAGATTTCAGTGCCGTCTCGGGTGGTGATCTTGCTCACGGCGGGACCTCCTTCAGGTTTGAGGACTCTGGACGCCTCACGGATGGCCGCCCCCTAGAACGACCGGAATCCATTGATTCGATACGCCAACTTGGAACCCAGAAGCATTTTTTGGGCCGAGTTGTAATTATATGTATTTAAATTTGTTATATTATTTAATTGAATTCTTGTCAGCTTCATATCCCGTCAATATGAAGCCCTGTCTCAGTCAATTCGAAGGTGCCTTGGGCCCCGGATTTGGAACCGCGGGTTCATCCCGCTCGGAGATAACCGGGGCCCCTCGGCCACGTCGCGCCAGGCTGATCCACCAGGAGCCTGACTGACCTACCAGAAGCGGCTGGGACGCGATGGGGGCGAAGGCCTACAGCCCGCTCCGGATCTCTCCATCGGTGAGGATGCGGGCACTCTGCTTGGCAAGGTGGAGGATGCGGTCGACGCGCTCGGGGATCGTGTCGTAGCCGTTCATTTCCAGCCAGTAGACGATGTTGCTGTGGCCGGCCATGGGGCCGATCTCGATCTCCTGGCGGCGGCCCACCAGGGCGGCCGGGACCCCGGAATAGACGGCATCCGCCAGTTCAACGTCGCCCCGGTGAAGGGCCTTCACGATGGCGGCGGCGTGGACGCCGGTGCCCGTGCGGAAGGCATCGCGTCCCAGCACCGGGTAGTTGGCGGGGATCTCGATGCCGCAGAGTTCGGCGACCCGCTCCGCCAGATCCGCCAGATCCGACAGGTCGCCCTTGGGGTAGCCCATCAGGTGCAGGTTGATCATGAGCTGATCCAGGGCCACGTTGCCGCAGCGCTCGCCGATCCCCAGGATGGTGCCATGGAGCCGGTCGGCACCGGCCTCGAAGGCTGCGATGGCATTGGCCACACCCAGGCCCCGGTCGTTGTGGCCGTGCCAGTCAATGCGTACGGGGCGATCCTGGACCACCTCATCCCGGATGAAGCGCACCAGCCGCCGCACGCCAGCGGGCGTGGCATGGCCACAGGTGTCGGAAAGGCAGATGGACTGGGCACCCTCGTCCATGGCCGCCTGGTAGATGGCCTTCAGCACGTCCGGCTGGGCCCGGGTGCTGTCCTCGGTCACCATCATCACCGGCACCTGGTGGCGCCGACAGAAAGCTACGGCACGCCGGGCCGTGGTCACCAGGAAGGCCAGATCCCAGCCCTCGACATCCATGCGGACGGGGCTGGACCCCAGGAAGGCACCAGCCTCCAGGGGAATGCCGACCCGTTGCTGGATCTCGGCCACCTGGGCAAGGTCGGCCTCCAGGGTACGGACGGCCGAGTTGGGGGAGACGGGCAAGCGATGATCCCGAATCTCGACCATGAGGGCCTTCACGGCGGCCAGGGACTTGGGCCCGGCACCGGGCATCCCCAGATCGATGGCATCCACCCCCAAGCGGGCCAGCCGGTGGATGAGGTCCCGTTTGGCCGGAATGTCCGGATCGCGCACGGAGGGACTCTGGAGGCCATCCCGGAGGGTCTCGTCGTTCAGCTGGGGCACCCGGTCGCCCGCGGGGGGGAGGCCGTTCCAGTCGTTGATGAGCTCGTCCAGCGTCATGGAGCCTTCAGCCTACGGTGACCTCGACCCTCCGGTCCAGCAGAGTCCCCAGGAGGACGCCCTTCTCCCGGAAGGCCTCGAGTTCAGGATCGAGGTCCCCGGAGGCCTTCAGACGGATCCGGAGGACCTCATCCTCCACCTCCACCGTGAGGCCCTGGACCGTCTGGCGGCGCCGCCGGTCCAGGGCGTCCGCGGCCCGGAGGATGGCCGCGAGCTTGCGCACCACCTCGCGGTGCCAGGGCGCCAGGGCCCGAAAGGCTTCATGTTTGGCGGGATTCGGATCCTTGCCCCGGTGGAACCGGATGACCTGGGCGAGCAGGTCCACCTCCTCCGGCCAGAAGCCGGGCAGGGTGGCGTTCCGCACCAGATACTCCCCGTGCTTGTGGTGGCCCTTCTCCGAGATTGAGAAGCCGATGTCGTGGAGACGGGCCGCCGAGGCCAGCCACTGGCGCTCCGTATCCCCCAGCTCGAAGTGGGGCTGCAGGGCCACGAAGAGCTGGTCCGAGAGGCGGACCACGTGGCGGCTGTGACCTGGATCCGGGTCCAGGCGGGCGGCCAGTTGCTCGATGGAGGCCCGCCGCCGATCGGCCAAGGGAGGGATGGCCGCACCACCATGTTTCAGGGCCTCCCAGACCATGCCCTCGCGCAGGCCCACGGGGAGGTGGCGGAGCCGGGGCGCCCCCAGCCATTCCATGAGGGAGAGGGCCCAGATGGCCCCCACGTGCAGCACCTCGGCCCGCTTGGGATCCACCCCCAGCCGGTCCACCCGGCCCTGGGCATCCGCCCGCCAGAGCCGCAGCGCGAAGGCGCGCAATTGGGCCTCGCCGCAGAGGTAGCCGCCGCCGGCCCCCCGGGCCAGATCCTCCAGCGTGCCGGAGGTGCCCAGCACGAGGGAGGGCTCGGGCAGGTCTTCCGGCAGGGCCTTCCGCGCCTGCTTCAGGATCTTCCGGATGAACCTGCGAAGACGCTTGAGGTCGTGGGCGCTGGGCGGATTCGAAGTCGCCGCCGCATCCGCCAAGCGCTGGAGGCCCCAGGGCAGGGAGATGCTGGCCTCCACCCGCCCTCCCCGCACCCAGGTGAGTTCGGTGCTGCCGCCGCCGATGTCCACCAGCGTCACGGGTTCCTGGGGGAAGGGGATCGCGTGGGACACGGCCTGGTGGATGAGCCGCGCCTCCTCCTCGCCGGAGATCACCTGGATCGGGATGCCGAGCTTTTCGGCCTCAAGGACGAAGGCCTGGGCATTCTTCGCATCGCGCAGCGCCGCCGTGCCGCAGGCCATCACCGTCTCGCAGGCGAAGCCCTGGATGATCTTCGCCATCTGAGTCAGGGCCTCCAGCCCAGCCTGAAAGGCCTCGAGCCCGATCTCGCCGGACCGCGCCTCGCCGCGCGCCAGGCGCACCATGGCCTTCTCCCGCGCCAGCACCCGCTGGCCCCCCATGGGATCCGCCTCGACCACCACCAGGTGGATGGAATTGGAGCCGACATCCACCGCCGCAATGCGCATGCATCGATTGTGGCGACTGTGGCGCCCCTGGCCAGAAGAATGTTGGATGGATTCAGATGCGCTAGGAACTTGGCGAGGTCTGTGCTGGAATGGTGATCATTTCATCCTCAAACCAGGAGACGAGCATGTTCCAGCGCTGGTACATCGGATTGATCCTCGGAACGGCCCTGATGGCGGGTCAGCCGGCTCCCGTGAGAGCCCAGGCCTGGGCCCTGGCACTGGATGCCCGCGGGAGCGTGGTGGGTGACCTCAAACCCGAGGAATTCCAGGTGAAAGTCGATGGGAAGTCCAGGCCCGTTCTCGACGTGAAGACCCCGAACCAGACCTCGGCGGCGCCCCAGTCCTGGGTGCTGGTGTTCGAACCCATCCGCGATCCGAATTTCCGGGCTACGGCTTTCGTGGCGGCTGCAGAATTCCTCACGAAAGTGCCTGAAGGAGACCGGGTGCTCATTGTGGCCCGGGGGAAGGATTCGCTGGAATCGCTGATGTCCGGGTTCTCTCTCCGTCGCGGTCTGTGGGCGGAGGCGATGGCGAAGATTCCCGACATGCTCCCCGAAGCGCTGGTGGGGGACCCGAAGGAAACGCTCCAGGGCGTGAGGGTCCAGGTGATGTCCACGGACGTATCGGATGGGCCGGCCGGACAGGAGGCCCTGAAGACCTTGCTTGCGCGATTCAAGGGCGGTGCCCAGGGCTGGGCCCACGGCAAGATGGACCAGCGGGGGCTCAGCATTCTCGTGCGGCTCAACTTCAATGACCCGATGTCGGTCAGGAGCAAGATGGTGACCATCAAGCGGGAGTCGAAGGCCCTGGGTTCCCTGTTCGATCTGGTGGCGCCGGTCCAAGGCCAGAAACACGTCATCGTCTTTTCGCGCTGTGAAGCGGATGACATGTGCCATCCCGGTGTGAAGCGGGCCATCGGCCAGGATTTCAAGCGGACCAAGGGCGATGATGGCGGACCAGCGGAATCGGCCACGTACGTGACCGGAGAGATGACGCTGCTCCATGACGATCTGAAGGCAAAGGCGGTGGTTGCTGGGGTCAACCTCTTCTCCGTGGCCGGGGCAGGCCAAAACGTGGTGGGCCACATCGGAGCCATCGCCCCCGCCACGGGGGGCTTCGACTTCCCCCTGAATATGCGTCTGCTGGAGGACCGGTTCGCACAGGCCATCCAGATGTTCGGCTACCGGTACCTCGTGACGTGGACAGGGGACGGGACGCAGGGGAAACCGAGGGCCCTGGAGATCAGCACGAGCCGGAAGGACGTCAAGATCCTTGCGCAGACCCTGATGTAGGCGTCGGACCGCAAACCGGCGGCCGAAAACGGCCGCCGGTTTGACTCCTGGTAACCGTTGCGTCCACCCCGACAGCCCGGCCATGCTCGATCCAACATTCGAGGTGGATCATGGCCCTGACGGTGGACGGCATCTTCTCGCTCATGCCCGAGCTCTTCCTGCCCGAGAAGGCCCAGGGGCTCTCGGTTTCGGTCTACTACCAGGTGACCGGTGAGGGCGGCGGGGATTACACCTGCGCCATCGAGAATGGCGTGTTCTCGTTGAAGCGCGAACCCAAGGCCGACGCCACCTCCGTGGTGGTCATCGCGGCGGAAGATTGGATCGCCCTCAACGAGGGCAAGCTCGATCCCATGCAGGCCTTCATGACCGGCAAGCTCAAGGGCACCGGCGATCTGGGCCTCCTCCAGAAATTCCCGAAGTTCTTCAAGAAGCCCCAGGTCCAGTCGGGGCCGGTGAAGCCGCTCAAGGATCTGGTTCCGGCGCGGCTGGCCCTGGCGGGCGCGGGGCTCAAGGTGACCGTGGGCTCCGAGAGCTTCGGCGCGGGTGCCGAAGTGGCGGGTGATGAAACCGCCATGCGGGCCATGGTCTGCGGCCTCTCCGATCCGGGCCCGGCCCTGCTGGGCGGGCAGATCCGCTTCTCCGGCGACATGGCGGTGCTCCGCAAGGCCTGGAAGACCTGGGCGGCGGAGCCCGAGATCACCTTCCCCGGCACCCCGGGCGGCAAGGCCCTCGCCACCCTGCGCCAGCGCTACACGGGCGGGGCGAGCGGCACCCTTGAGGTCAAGGTGGATGGGGCGCCCTATCGCCTGGAGTTCAGCCCCGAAGGCCTTTCGGTTCGCCCGGGCGAGGCCGAGGGCGATGCCCTGGGCATCACCGACGCGGACTTCGCGGCCCTCAATGCCGGCAAGCTGAACCTGGTGGCGGCCCTGCTCGGGGGCCAGATCACCGTGAAGGGGGACATGAGCCGGGTGGCGGCCTATACGGCCTTCTTCCAGACGGCGGCAAACCCGGCCGAAGCCCTGCTAGAATCGATGCCCGAGCGGTTCCTGCCTGAGAAGGCCGGGGACCTGGAGGCTGCGGTGGGATACCAGATCGAGGACATGGGCTACACCCTGTTCATCCGCAAGGGGGCCTGCCTGGTGTTCCCGCGGCTGATGAAGCCCTGTGACACGGTTCTCAAGGCCAAGGCCGAGGATTTCATCGCCATGAGCACCGGCAAGCTCAATGCGCAGGAAGCCTTCATGTCCGGCAAGATCCAGATCGAGGGAAACCCCCTGCTCATGCAGAAAGTGGCGAAGAGTTTCAAGCGCCCCGAGGCCTGAGGTTCTCCATGGCGCCCTCCGGCACAGGTTCGCGGAAGGCTCCCTCGGCTTCGAGGGTCGGAAAGGTTGCCGCTGCCACCGCGGGGGTCATCCGCGTGGCGGTGCCGGTCCATCCCATCGTTCCCCCCGTATCCCAGGCTCCCGTGACGCCGCAGAGCGCCCCGCCGCCCCTCGCGCCCGGCATGCCCTGTTCCGGCCGCTGCGGCCAGTGTGGGGAGCACCCCTGCCGGCTCCACGCCCAGGTCTGATACCCACCAGCGATCAAGGATAGGGATCCACCACGGAGGCACCGAACCCACGGAGGTGGCACGGAGGCCTCCGTGAACCTCTGTGCATGGGCCGGCCGGAGGCCGCTTCCGGCTGCGCCGGAAGCCACGGGAGGCGCCGGGCCCGGA
>JAJZQW010000052.1 GCA_021802985.1 Acidobacteriota bacterium
CAACAACAAAGCCAAGGTCATCAAGCGCATGGCCTACGGCTTCCGCGATGACGACTACTTCGCCCTCAAAATCCGCTCAGCCTTCCCCGGTAATGCGCGATGAACCTAAAAAAAATCCAGGATTCAACCCTTGGTGAACAAGGATTGAAATATCGAGGTCGCCACCACCATCACCAAACCGCACCACTATTGAGTTCCAGCGGATTTCATCCAGGTCCTCATAATCCCTAGGTCGGCAGTTCGAGTCTGCCTCCTCCGGGTCACGCATGCGTGACCCGGAGTCTTTCGTCAGCCACCCCTCAAAGCACCGGAGCCGAGCGGCTCCGGTGCTTTTGTATGCTCATCCCAGCCGACAGACTCGGCATCCGACGGTCCCCTCCCTGCGGAAAGACCTCATCATGAAAGGCCGGAGGGGGCATGGACGACTGGTTCAGGGCCAACCTTGGGGAAGCGCTGCTGGCGGGCCCGCTCCTGGAGGACGTCAAGGCGCGTTTCCTGCAGGCCTTCGAGGCGTCGGCGCGGCCGTCGGGCATGGCCGCCTTCTTTCGCCATGAGTCGGAAGGGCGCCTCCACTGCGAGATCTACGTCTATTTCTCGCCGGGAGCGGCCGCCATGGCCCGGGCGATGGCGGCCGAACCCTGTCCAAGGCCATCGCCGGATGGCCTCGATCTCCTTGCTGGGCCTGAGGATGCCTGGTCCCTTCTCCGTCCCCGCCCGAGAGACTGACGGTCGGGTGATGCCATTGAAGCACCGGAACGGGGTCGACCGGGCGCCGACGCGGCCCTGGCCCGGCGGCCTTCGGGCCCATACACTCTCCGAGTCGAGCAGGCACCTGTCGATCCGTGGGGCGTTCAGATGGGAACCATCGATTACTGCATCCTCGTCATTCTGCTCCTGTTGGGGCTCGTGGCCTTGGCCATCAAGCACGAGGAGAAGCGACAGGCGGACCGGAGACAGCACAAGGGCCAGCCTCCCGATGGCATCGAGCGACGCTCCGGCGGGGATCGGAGGGGAAATTCACTCACCGCCTATGTCCTGTGGGCCCTGGGTTCCCAGTGGTCCAAGCTCAGGAAGCTGTTGTAGGGATACGGCTCAGTTCCAGTGGATGATCCGGGGCCAGATCGCGTGCAGTGGGGTGCGAAGGCCTCGGCCGAGGTAGATGGGCCGGTTCTCCTCCGCCATGCCCCAGGGCGAGTGGTGCACGGCGACTTCGGTGACGGAGTCGAAGTGGCCTTCGAGCCCCTCCCGGCTGCAGCCCAGGCAGATGAGGTTGGCCGGTTCCGCGGCGGCCACGCCCGCGAACGGAACAGCCTTGGGCCAGGCCTTCGCCCGGCTCCAGTTCCAGCGGTCGAGGGCCGCCTCGAGGGCCACCGCGCCCGCCGCGAAGAGCATGGGGTAGACCGCCGCGAGGTAGTAGTTCTTGCCGTGGAGCAGGATCATGGCCCCCAGCAGCAGCAGGTAGAACCAGCCCAGGACCCGCGCCTCCCGCCGCCGGAACAGCGCGACGAGGCCGGCGAGCCACACGGGCAGGAGCAGGGGATCCAGGAACTCGATCTGCTGCTTCACGAAGGCGAGAGGCCCCAGCACCACGTTCTTGCCCTCGCGCCGGATGTTCTCCATGTCGGTGAGGAGAGGGAAGTGGTTCCGCACCTGCCAGAGCAGGGCCGGCAGGAAGAGGAGCAGGGCGAGGCCCACCCCGGCCCAGAAGGCGGCTTAGGTCAGGATTCCCGCCCGGGCCCCGTCTCTTCTTTCTGCCGACGGAGGATGGGTGGTGGGGCACAGAAGATGGAGAGCGGTTGTCCGGTCCGGGGATGGACCAGTTCCAGTCTCAGGGCATGCAGCTGATAGCCGGGATCGCCCGGAAGGGCCGTGGTTCCAGGCAGCGGGCTCCCGTCGGGGCCGTAGAGCGGATCGCCCAGGAGCGGGTGGCCGGCGAAGGCCAGGTGGATGCGGATCTGATGGGGACGGCCCGTCTCGATCTCCACCTCCACCAGCGCGCAGTCCTGGCGTCGTTCCAGCACGCGGACATGGCTGAGGGACGCCCGTCCCTCCGGGTTCGCGCCGTGGATCCTGCCCAGCAGCGGATGGGGCACGTCCCCAATGGGCGCAGCGATGTCGAAGCTGTCCTGGGGCGGATGCCCCGCGCAGAGGGCGCGGTACACCTTGCGGAGGTGATGGGCGCGGAAGGCCTCCTGCACCACACGCCGGGCCGCGGCAGTTCGGGCGAAGAGGACAATGCCGGTGGTGCTGCGCCCCAGGCGGTGCATGGGGCTGGCCTCCGGGGCGCGCCGCCGCACCAGGGCCAGCAGGGTGTGTTCGAGAAACACCCCGCCTCCGGGCATGGTGGGCAGACCGTCCGGCTTGGCCACCGCCAGCAGGTCCTCGTCTTCGTAGAGCACGGCCGTGCAGAGGGGCACCTCGGGCTCGATCCAGGGGGGGCGCGCCCAGGCGAGCGACTGGCCGGCATGCAGCCGCTGTTCGGGCAGGGCCGGGGCGCCATCCAGGTGGACCTGGCCTTCCGCGATCCGTCGGGCCCATGTCTCGGCATCTGCCCGGGGGAAACGAACGGCCAGGTGGGCCAGCACGGTCCGTCCCGCACCGTCCAGGCCGATCTGCTCCCGGTGGGTCCAGCCCTGGTTGGGGGACGGGCCCGGTTCGGGAGGGTTCATGCCTGGCCCAGCACGCGCCGGTAGAGGGCCTCGTACTGGTCCACGATGGGGCCCTCGGCGAAGGTGCCCAGGGCCCGGGCCCGGGCCGAGTCGCCCATGGAGAGGCGCAGATCCTCGTCGCGCAGCAGGGTGAGGGCGTCGGCGGCCATGGCGTCCACGTCGCCCATGGGTTCCAGGAAGCCATCCACGCCGTGCCGAACGACTTCGGGCAGGCCCCCCACGCGACTGGCGATAACGGGTACGCGATGGCCCATGGCCTCCAGGGCCGCGAGACCGAAACTCTCGGTGGCGCTGGGCAGCAGGAAGAGATCCGAACAGGCCAGCACCGTGCCGATATCCAGCTGTTTGCCGGTGAAACGAACCTCGTCGGCGAAGCCGTGATCCCGGCAGTAGGCCTCGGCCTCCAGCCGGTCGGGACCATCGCCCACCATCACCAGCCGGGCCGGCACCTCGGTCCGCACCCGCTCGAAGATCTTGAGCACGTCCAGCACCCGCTTCACCGGGCGGAAATTGGAGATGTGGGTCAGCACGAAGGCGGCCTTGGGGGCCAGCCAGGCCCGGCAGTCGGGCCGCTCGTTCAGGGGCGGCTCGACGAAGTTGCCGATCACCTCGATGGGCCGGTCCACCTGGAAGGTGCGGATCGTTTCCTGGCGAAGGTACTCGGAGACGGCCGTCACCCCGTCGCTCTCCCGGATCGCCATCCTCACCATGGGCAGGTAGCTGGGATCGCTGCCCACCACGGTGATATCGGTGCCGTGCAGGGTGGTCACCACCTTCAGGCGGTTGCCCAGGGCCATGCGGGCCAACAGGGCGGCCATGGCGTGGGGAATCGCGTAGTGGGCATGGAGGATGTCCAGATGGTGATGGTCGGCCACATCGGCCATCTTGGAGCCCAGGGCGATGGAATAGGGGGATCCCTCAAACAGGGGATAGGGGCTGGCAGTCACTTCGTGGAAGGTGATCCGGTCCTCGAAGCCGATCAACCGGGGGGGAAGGCTGGGGCTGAGGATGTGGACCTCATGCCCCCGGGCCGCCAGGGCCTTGCCCACTTCCGTGGCCACCACGCCCGAGCCACCGAAGGTGCTGTAGCAGGAAATGCCGATACGCATGATTGGGCCCCTCACCCCGCTATGATGAATGGGTTGAAAGGCTGTGCCCATGCATCTTCTTTTTTTGGTTGCCTACTATCTTCTGAGCCTGCTGATTTATTTGCTCATCGCAGCGGCCCTGGTTTCTTGGTTCCCCATCGATCCAAGCAACCGATACATTCGCCTTCTCCATTCCCTGACCGACCCCATCCTGCATCCCATAAGATCCCTGATTCCTCCCATTGGGGGGTTCAGCTTTGACATCATGATCGCCGTGTTTGTTCTCTATCTCATCAGGGGCGTCATCGCGGGCGCACTGTAGGCCCAGCCTTTCCAGAAAGGGCACGCTTATGAAGTACACGCCCCTCGACATCCAGCGCCGGGAGTTCGAGAAGGCCTTCCGGGGGCTGGAGGAATCCGAAGTCCGCACCTTCCTCCACGAAATCGCGGCCGAATGGGAGGAGCTGCTGGCGGAGAACCAGAAGCTGAAGGAGGAGATCCTCGACAGCCGCGAGCGCCTGCGCCAGTACCAGGACCAGGACCGCATCTTCCGCGAGACCCTGCTGCAGGCCCAGCGCACCCGCGAGGACGTGCTGGATGGGGCCAACCGGGAGAAGGAGTTGATCATCCGCGAGGCCCAGTACCGGGGCGAAGAGGTGGTCCGCGAGGCCCAGAAGAACGTGGTGGAGCTGGAGGTCCAGCTCCGCAACCTGAGGATGGAGCGCACGCGTTTCCTGCGGGAGATGGAATCCCTCATGGAGCGCACTCGCCGCCACCTCCAGGAGGAGGCTCCGGACATGTACATGCCCGCCGCCCCCACCCTGAACCTGGAAGGCCTGGACCTCAGCACCTTCGATGAAGAGCCCCTGCCCCGCCGTCCCAAATCCAACGGCTGATCCGGGCAATCCATCGCTCACCACCCCACACCGATTGCCGGAGTTTCCATGTCCCAGGCCGTGATCCTCAAATCCCTCCGCAGCCCCGTCGGCAAGTTCCAGGGTGGTCTGGCCTCCCTGGCGGCGCCGGATCTGGCGGCCCAGGTGGTGAAGGCCCTGCTGGCGGCCGTGCCGGGCGTCGAACCCACCGAGGCCATCTTCGGCAACGTGGTAAGCGCGGGGGTGGGCCAGGCGCCGGCCCGGCAGGCGGCCCTGCGGGGCGGCCTGCCCGCCAGCGTGTCCGCCCTGACCATCAACAAGGTCTGCGGCAGCGGCCTCAAGGCCATCCAGCTTGCGGCCAACGGGGTGCGGCTGGGCGACCATGACGTGATCCTGGCCGGCGGCATGGAATCCATGTCCAACGCGCCCTACCTCATGCCCAAGCTGCGGGCGGGCGCCCGGATGGGCCACACGGAGGCCAAGGACGCCATGATCCTCGATGGCCTGTGGTGCGCCATGACGGATCAGCACATGGGTCACACCGGAGAGCTCGTGGCCCAGAAGTACGGCATCGGCCGCGAAGCGCAGGATGCCTGGTCCGTGGAGAGCCACCGGAAGGCCGTGGCGGCCATGCGGGCAGGCGCCTTCCAGGCCGAGATCGTGCCCATCGCCGTGCCCGGCAGGAAGGGCGATGTAATCGTGAGCGAGGACGAGAGCCCCCGCCCCGACACCACCCTCGAATCCCTGGCCAAGCTCCGCCCGGCCTTCAAGAAGGATGGCACCGTCACCGCCGGCAATGCCCCCAGCGTCAACGATGGCGCGGCGGCGACCCTGGTGACCACCGAGGACTACGCCAGGGCCCACGGCCTGCCCATCCAGGCGCGGATCCTCGGCACGGCCACCGCCGGCCTGGCTCCGGAGTGGGTGCTCATGGCCCCCGTGGACGCCATCCGGAAGCTCCTGGCCAAGGTGGGCTGGTCCGCCCAGGACGTGGATTTCTGGGAGATCAACGAGGCCTTCGCCGTGCAGCTGGTGGCCACCCTGAATGAGCTGAAACTGCCCGCCGACCGCGTGAATGTCCACGGTGGCGCGGTGGCCCTGGGCCATCCCATCGGGGCCTCCGGCGCCCGCGTGATGGCCACGCTGCTGCACGCCCTGGAGCGCCACGGCAAGCAGCGCGGCATCGCCGCCCTCTGCCTCGGCGGTGGGAACGCCATCGCCATGGCCGTTGAGCGGGTCTAGATGGACAACCTGCCCCGTCCCTCCCCGGCCGAGCGCCGTGCGGCGGGCAAGGCCCTGCGTGACCGGATGCCCCGCACGGACCAGGCGGCCTTCACGCCGCCGGGGGATCGGCCGGACCTGGTGGACCGGCTGAAGGCCCTGAACGCGCGGCGCATTCCGGATCTGCTGCCCATCAAGTGGGGACGCATGACGGCCTCGCCCTTCGCCTTCTTCCGGGGCTCCGCCGGGCTGTTCGCGGCCGACATCGGACCGGCGCCCCACACAGGCCTCACCGTGCAGCTCTGCGGGGACGCCCACCTGCTCAACCTTGGCGCCTACGCGGCCCCGGACGGGCACCTGGTCTTCGACCTCAACGACTTCGATGAATCCCTGGCCGGGCCCTGGGAATGGGATCTGAAGCGGCTCTGCGCGAGCGTGGTGCTGGGGGGCCGGGAGGCGGACCAATCCGACGATGCGGCCAGGGATGCCGTGTTGGCCCTGGTACGGGCCTATCGGGAGGAGATGACCCGGTTCGCGGGGATGAAGGGACTGGATCTCGTGCGGTTCGAGGTCCTTCCCGATGACCGGGGACCGGTCCTGAAGGGCGTGCTGGCGAAGGCCATCCGGGATACGCCCGTGAGACTGCTGGAGAAGGTCACCGAGGATGATGGCCAAGGTGGTCGCCGATTCCAGTCTCGCCCGCCCCTGCTGGCGCCCGTTTCCGAGGCACGCCGCCAAACGGTTCTGGAGGCCTGGCCCTCCTACTTCGATTCCGTGGTCCCCGGCCGCCAGCGGGTGTTGGAGGTCTACGCACCCGCGGACATCGCCTTCAAGGTGGTGGGTACCGGCAGCGTGGGGACCACCTGCCTCCTGACGCTCTGCTTCGGACAGGGGCCCGAGGATCCCCTCTTCCTCCAGTTCAAATCGGAGGATCCTTCCGTCTGGGCCCCCTACCTGGCCGGAGCGGCGGAGGCAACCCACCAGGGCCACCGCGTGGCCCTGGGCCAGCACCGGATGCAGACCTGGGTGGATCCCTTCCTGGGATGGACGCGCTTCGGGGGCCAGGACTTCCTGGTGCGCCAGTGGTCCGATCACAAGGCCTCGGTCTCCGCGAAGGTGCTGAGGGGCCCCCTGCTCCAGGACTACGCGGGGCTCTGCGGCGCGATCCTGGCCAAGGCCCACGCCCGGACGGGAGACGCCGCGACGCTGGCGGGCTACCTCGGCGACGGAGACAAACTCGACCAGACCCTTGCCGGATTCGCCCTGGCCTATGCCGACCAGGTGGATCAGGACCACCAGCGATTCCTGCGGGCCATCCGGGAAGGCGACCTGCCTGCGATGACGGGGCTCTGAGCCCACCTTCAACAACCAGGGCCCGGTTTCCCGGGCCCTGGTTGCGAAGCGATGGAACGGTCAGAAATTGAAGCGGGCGCCCACGGCGATGACATTGGCGCTCAGCTTGTAGTCGCCGGTCAAATTGCCGCGGGTGAAATTGGGATCCGTCTGGGAGGCGCTCGTGGTCAGGTTGAGCTGGGAGTCCTTCACGAAGAGGTGGGTGTAGCCGATATCCACGGTGAAGGACTTGGAGAAGGCGTAGCTGGCGCCCGTGGAGACCCAGGTGCGGTCCCCATCGGGAATGCGGGGCGTGCGGTAGCCGTCGGTCACGGCGCCCTGGTCATGGGCCACACCGGCGCGGAAAGTCCAGGCTTGGTTCAGCTTCCAGATGCCGCCCAGGGAGTAGAACCACGTATCGCGCCAGTGTTCCTCGGTGAGGGAATGGGTGATCTGAGGCGCCACGTTGTCGTTGAATTTCGCGTCCAGCTGTTTAAAACGGGACCAGGTGGTCAGGGCGGCCTCGCCCTGGAAGGAGAAGGTGTCGCTCACCTTGTAGTCGAAACCGAAGGAGGCATCGGCGGGAAGATTGAGTTCCGCTTCACCGCCGCCGTTCTTGAGGCCAAGGGTGTTCTGGATGTAACCGAGCTGGGTGGACGTGGTGTAGGGAGAGTAAGTGTATGCAATATTGCCCTTCAAGGTCATGTTCATGGCGCCGTGGTAGGCGAGGCCCATGCGCAGCTTCTCGTTGGGCTGGTAGGTGATGCCCGCCTTGTACCCATAGGCCCAGGTGTTGCCGGTGAGCTTGGCCGCGCCATCAAGGGTGCCGGGGATGGTGCTGGGGAACCCGATGAGACCGAAGTCCACGGCATTGGTCAGGGTCGCGTCCGCGTAGCGGGCCACGAGGGCCACGCCCACGGACCACTCCTTGTTGATCCGGTAGGCTAGGCTGGGCGCCACGTCGATGATCTTCAGATCGGTCTTCAGGGCGTGGTAGCGGCCCACGAAATTGCTGTCGTACTCCGTGACGAAGCCGAAGGGCGCATTCACAGAGAGCCCCAGCTTCAAGTCATCGCTGACGCTGTACATCCCGTAGAGGCTGGGGGCGACCTTGCTGGCCGCGGAATTCTTGTGGGAGGAGGGACCGCTGATGGGCTCGTAGGCCGGGAAGGCCGACAGCGCGGAAGTGCGCGTGCCCACCCCATTGCTCATCTTGGCATCGGGGGCGATCAGGGTGGCTCCCAGATCGAGCTGCATGCCCGAGAACTGGGTCATGCCCGCCGGGTTGAAGAACATGGCGCTGATATCCGTGCCCCCGGCACTGACCCCGGCGAAGGCGTTGCCCTGAGAGGACGGGCTCTGCTCACGGAGCTGAAAGCCCGAGGCCTGCGCCATCGGGGCGAACGCGCCAGCGGCGACGAGCGTCAAGGCGGTGAGGGTGAGGCTCGAACGGTTGGTCATGAGAGCACTGCTCCTGTCCCGGGAACCCGGGGGATATGGGCCGTTTCCAGCCGATTCCGAGATGAATGATGGATCACGATACCAAATCGTTGCGGCCTTGCAACCATCCACCGATCGACCCGCCAGACACGTCCGTTCGGGAATGGCCGGTCAGCGGGGAAGACGGGCCCCCAGGCTCGTCCTGATGAGGCTACCCGAGGTCAACTCCGCCACCAAGGCGCTTCCGATGATGGGCGTCGCCCCCAGGTCCCGCACGGTCTGGAGGCTGACCGGATCGGACAGGCCGAACCCCACCGCCAGGGGTCGCGCTGTGATGCCCCGCAGATCGCGCAGCCGTGCGGTCAGGGGACCCAGATCCGTCGCCTGCCCCGCGCCTGTGACACCCAGGCGCGCCACCACATAGGCGAAACGCTGGGCGAAGGGCGCCGCCGGACCTGGATCGGGCCGCGCTTCCAGCAGCCGCTGCGCCCGCGCCAGTCCTGTGGTGGGTGCCAGCAGGGGCACCAGGGGATAGCCCGCCGCACGCAGCGCGGTCTCGAAGGCGGGTTCTTCCCCCTCGGGCAGATCCACCACCAGCAGCGCCCGCACCGGCGTGGGTTCCAGCAGGCGGAGCAGCGGTTCAAGCCCCAGCTGGAGGAGCGGGTTCAGGTAGGTGAACAGGATCAGGTCGGGACTCGCCGTGATTCCGGCCAGGGATTCCAGGATCCGCCGGGGCGTGGCGCCGCGGGCGATGGCGCGGTGGGCTGCCGCCTGCAGCACGGGGCCGTCCGCGATGGGATCCGAATGGGGCAGTCCCAGTTCCAGCGCCTCGATGCCCAGGGCTCGGGCCTCGGACAGGTACCCCGGCAGGACCTCCAGCGAGGGGTCGCCGGCCATGAGGAAGGGAAGCAACGGGTTCAGGCTCATGTCAGATCTCCAACCGCGACTGGTAGGTGGACAGGTCCTTGTCGCCGCGTCCGCTGAGGCCCAGCAGGACCGTGGCGACGCCTTCGGCGGCCAGGGAAGGGAGCAGGGCCAGGGCGTGGCTGCTCTCGAGGGCGGGCAGGATGCCCTCCATCTGGCAGAGGAGACGGGCAGCGGCCAGGGCCTCGTCGTCAGAGGCGCGCCGCACCTCCACCTGCCCGTCCAGCACCAGGGCGGCCAATTCGGGACCCAGGGCCGGGTAGTCCAGACCCGCGCTGACGCTGGCAGTCTCGGCGGTGTGGCCGTGTTCGTCCTGCAGCAGGAGCGTCTTGCAGCCATGCAGGACGCCCATGCGCCCGCCATCCAACCGCGCCGCATGCTCGCCTAGCGCGGGACCGTGCCCGCCCGCCTCCACGGCCAGGCGGCGCAGCGGATCGCCGAGGAAGGGCACCAGCAGGCCCAGGCCGTTGCTACCGCCACCTGCGCAGGCGATGACGGCTTCCGGCAGCCCACTCGTCTGTTCGAGCGCCTGAGCCCGGGCCTCCTCGCCGATGACGGTCTGGAAGGTGCGGACCAGGGTGGGGAACGGATGGGGCCCAAGGGCCGATCCCAGGATGTAGTGAGCCTCCGTGCAGCGCCCGGCCCAGGCCCGCAAGGCCTCGTTCACCGCCTCCTTCAGGGTGCCCTGCCCGGCTTCCACGGGTACCACGGTGGCTCCGAAGAGCCGCATGCGGGCCACGTTGGGGGCCTGCCGGGCCATGTCGGTGACGCCCATGTAGACCGTGCAGCGCAGGCCTAGCCGGGCACAGGCCGCGGCGGCGGCGACGCCATGCTGGCCCGCGCCGGTCTCGGCGATGATCTCGGTCTTCCCCATGCGCCGCGCCAGGATGGCCTGAGCCAGGGCGTTGTTGATCTTGTGGGCGCCGGTGTGGGTGAGGTCCTCCCGTTTGAGGAGGAGGGCCTTCAGGCCCAGCTTGGCTGCCAGTCGCGGCGCGGGCGTGAGCGGTGTGGGCCGGCCCACGAAATGGCGCAGCTCCCCCTTCAGCTCCGCCTGGAAGCCTGGGTCCTCCAGAGCTGCGCGGAAGGCGGCCTCCAGGTCCAGGAGCGGCTGCATGAGCGTTTCCGGGGCGTAGCAGCCGCCCAGCCCCTGGGTGCCGAAGCGGGTGGGGAGGGTGAAGGCATCGTTCATGGCAACTCCAGAGCATGGGCGGTATGGATAAAGGCCTCGACCTTGCGCGGCTCCTTGCGGCCGGGCGCGGCTTCCAGGCCGCTGGCGGCGTCGAAGCCCCGCAGAAGGGGACGGCTTTCCGGTGGCAGGAGGGCCGCACGGTCCGCCAGGAGGCCCGCTTCCAGGCCCCCAGCGAGGAGGAAGGGGCCCGGCGGCGGGAAGGCCATGGCGTGCCCCTGCCCCGAGCCTCCGGCCACGCCCGTGCGGGCCGGGCTGGGCTCCCACAGGTAGAGGTCCGCCGGGAGGATCACCTGGTCCGGCTCGTCCGCCCAGGGCAGAAGCACGAAGAGGCCCGTGGCCCGCAGCAGGGCCGCGCCCTGGGCCCGCGCCGCCGGCGGCAGGTGGGGCTGCACCCGCTTGAATCCGAAAGACCGGGCCCGTTCAAGGATCTCCTCCCCTCGCTTCGCCACCATCACCAGCACGGCGCGATCCAAATGGGGCGCGGCGATGGCCAGGTCCAGGCAGTGCCTGGGGCTGGGTGGATGGGCCACGAAGCCCAGCAGGTCGGCGCCCAGGGCCGCGGCCTGATCCGCATCCTCCGCGCGGGTGAGGCCGCACACCTTGGCCAGGAAGGTCACGAGGCCTCCCGGGTCAGCCCGGCGAACACCCGGGCCAGGAAGTCCCGGGGGTCCGGGCTGCGCATGAGGGCCTCGCCCATCAGCACGGCGTCGAAGCCCGCCCGCAGGGCCCCGATGGCGTCGGCCGGGGTGGCGAGTCCGGACTCCCGGATGAGCAGGGCCTCCGGAAAGGCCCGCCGCAGGGGCGCCGCCGTGGGCTCGCCCAGGGTGAAGGTGGAGAGATCCCGGGCATTGATACCCACCAGGCTAGCCGCAGCCGCCTGGGCGAAGGGGATCTCGGTAAGGTCGTGCAATTCCACCAGGGGTTCCAGGCCCCGGGCCCGGGCCGCTTCGGCGAAGGCGGCGGTGTGGCCCTTCAACACTCGGACGATGAGCAACACCGCCTGGGCGCCGCAGGCGGCGGCTTCCGCCAACTGAGCCTCGGCGATGACGAAGCCCTTGTAGAGCCTCGGCAGGCCCAATTTGGCCGCCTGGACCAGATGACCGGGATCGCCGCGGAAGAAGGCCGGTTCCGCCAGAATCGAGAAGGCCGAGGCTCCGCCATCCAGGTACGCCTGGAGCTGGGGCAGGAGCGGCGTTCCCACCGCGAAGGGCCCCAGGGTGGGAGAGGCTTGTTTGTACTCGGCGATGACCGCTCCCCCACGCAGGCGGGCAGCGTTCCGAAGGGCCGATTCGAAGGGTTGGGCCGCGCCATTGGGTTGCTCAACCGATTGAACTTCAATATTCATATGTGGCAACCGCTTTAGTTCGGAAACAAGAACCCGTTGCAGCGGTGAGCTGGGCGGCAGACTGGTACCGCGGACGAGGGCGGCGGGATCGGGAAAGGTACTCATGGGGTCACCTCCCCTGGGACGGGAAAGGGCAAGGGGAAACCGGCCTCCAGGGCGGCGCGGGCCTCGCGGTAGGCACCGGGCAGGCTCCCGAGATCGGCGCCCCGATGGAGCAGCAGGCCCAGTCCCGCCTGCAACGCCACGGCGTCGGCCACGGCCGGCCTGAAATCGGGATGACCGGCCCCGGCATGGAGCCCCCGGGCCACAGTCAGGGCCTCGGCCCGATCCTGGATGCGGAGGGCCTTCCGGGGCGGCTGGGCCAGGCCAAGGTCCCGGGGGACGAGCACCGCCGGAGCGGCGACCCGACCGTCGACCACTTCCAGCACCGTCGTGGGTCCCTCGATGGAGGCCTCGTCGAGGCCCTTCCCCTCCGCATCCTTGCCGTGGACCACGAAGGCCCGCCGGAGGGTCCCGCGCCGGGCCAGGGCGCCCGCCATGGGCGCTGCCAGTTCCTCCCGGGCCACGCCCAGGAGTTGCAGGGGCGGCGCCGCCGGGTTCAGGAGGGGACCCAGCAGGTTGAAGATGGTGGGGATGCCCAGGCGCCGGCGGATCTCCCGCAGCCGGCCCAGCAGCGGGTGGTAGGCCGGCGCGAAGAGGAAGGCGAAGCGGTGGCGGTCGAGGTCTCCGGCCAGTTCGGCGCTGCCGCGGGCCAGGTCGTAGCCCAGGGCCTCCATGAGGTCCGCGCTGCCACACACGCCCGTGGCGGCGCGGTTGCCGTGCTTCGCGACGGGCACGCCGAACCCGGGCAGCAGCAGGGCCGCGAGGGTGCTGAGGTTGGCGGTGGAAGCGCCATCGCCCCCGGTGCCCACCACGTCGAGGGCGCCCTCGGGCACCTGCGGGAAGGGCACGGCCACCTCGCCGAGGGCCCCGGCGAAGGCGGCCAGTTCGTGAGCCTCGGGCACGCGCTGGGCCAGCAGGGCCAGGCAGGCGCCCACCAGCAGGGCGTCCGTATCCTGGTCGATGAAGATGCGCATCAGCTCGGCGGCGGTGGCTTCGGGCAGCGGCCGGATGGGGTTGTGGGTGGTCAGCAGTGTCATCGGGTGGATTCCTTCACCAGTTGCAGGAAGTTGGCGAGCATGGCCGGGCCGTCGGGCGTGAGGATGCTTTCGGGATGGAACTGTACCCCCCAGCGAGGCAGGCTGCGGTGAACCATGGCCATGACCTCATCCCCCGGGCTGCGGCCCGTCACCCGCCAGCAGTCCGGCAGGGTGCCCGCGTCGGCGATGAGGCTGTGGTAGCGGCCGATGGGCATGCCCTGGGGCAGTCCCCGGAAGAGACCGCTTCCATCGTGGTCCAGGGGCGTGGCCTCCCCGTGCAGGGGCTCCCGGGCCCGAACCACGCGTCCACCGGTGGCGGCGGCCAGGGCCTGGTGGCCGAGGCAGACGCCCAGCATCGGCACCGTCCAATCGGAGCCCGCGAGGGCCATGTGGGTGGGGCCCTCCGTAGGATGGCCAGGCCCCGGCGAGAGGACCACCGCCTCGGGGCCGAGGGCTTTCGCCCCATCGAGGTCGATCGCGTCGTGGCGTACCACGCGAACCTGGGCCCCCAGGGTTTCGAAGGCCTGGACCAGGTTGTAGGTGAAGGAATCCAGCGCGTCGATGAGGAGGATCACCGGGCACCTCCGGACAGTTCGACGCCCAGGGCCTCGGCCACGGCCCCCAGCTTGTGGAGGGTCTCGAAGTATTCGGCGGCGGGCTGCGAGGCCCGGACGACTCCGGCCCCGGCCTGGAGGTAGGCCCTGCCCTTCGCGTAGACAGCGGTGCGCAGGATGAGGGCCGTGTCCAGGGCCCCGTCGACCCCCAGCCGCAACAGCACCCCGCCGTAGGGGCCGCGCACCTCGCTCTCCATCTCGGCGATGCGCTGGCAGGCCCGCAGCTTGGGCGCGCCGCTGACGGTGCCCGCCGGGAAGGCCGCCGCCAGGACGTCCAGGGCGTCCACCCCAGGCTTCAATTTCGCCTTCACCGTGGTGGTGAGGTGCAGCACGTGGCTGGTGCGCTGGAGGGCCAGGGGCCGCTCCACGCGCACGCCACCGGGCACCGCCACCCGGCCCAGATCGTTCCGGGCCAGGTCCACCAGCATCTGGTGCTCGGCCAGTTCCTTGGGATCCCGCCGCAGGGCCTCGAAGCGGGCCGCGTCCTCCTCGGCGCTGGCGCCCCGGGGCACGGTACCCGCGATGGGCAGCGTCTCCGCCTCGCCGTCCATTACGCGCACCAGCATCTCCGGCGAGGCCCCCACCAGGGCAAAGCCGTCCCATTCGAGGAGAAAGCCGTAGGGGCTGGGATTCAAGCGCCGCAGGCGGCGGTAGGCGGCCAGGGGTGCCGGGGGGGCGCTCACATCGAAGCGCTGGCTGGGCACCAGCTGGTAGACGTCCCCGTCCAGGATGCGGTCCTGGGCCCGTACCACCATGGATTCGTAGGCCTCTCGGCTGCTGAGGGCCTGAGCGACGGGCCTGGATGCATCGGGCCCCGGGTCCTGGGTGCCCGCGCGAAGGATGGCGCGCAGGGTCCGGAGGCGCTGGAACCCGGTCTCTGCATCTCCGTCGAGGGTCTGCAATTCCGCCACCTGATGCAGGTGGTCGAACACCAGGGCCGTATCGAAGCGCCGGACCCACAGCCCCGGGAGGCCGAGGCTGTCCCGGGCCGGCAGCGGCAGGCTGGGCTCCAGGGCGCCCACCGCCTCGAAGCCCAGGTAGCCCGCGCAGCCCACCCCGAGCGGCAGCGGTTCCCGCGGGGCGGCCAGTTCGGCCTCGGGATCGAAGCGGGCACCGCTTGGAACCGCACCCGCGAAGGCCCGCAGGGCCTCCACCCAGCCCCGGGCCGGCGGCGGCAGTGTCAGCTCCCCGAGCCCCTCGAGGAGGATGAAGCTGTAGCGGCCCACCCGCTCGCCCTGATCGGCGGACTCCAGGAGCAGGCTGGCCCCCTCAGGCCGCAGGGCCAGGTAGGCGGCCAGGGGGGTGAAGAGGTCGGCAGGAACGGGATGGCGAAGCAGGAACATGGGGGTCGTCCACATACGAAAAAGCCCGACCGCAGGGTCGGGCTCGGAGGATCCGGGAGGTGCGGGCCGTCAGGCCTCGCCAGGGGAGCCGTCCGAGCCTACGCGCCAATACCAGGCCTCAAGCGGGAGACCCCGGACGGGGAGCGGGAAGGACAGCGACATGGCAAGGATGAAACCCTGGCGGCAGCCTCCCTGTCAAGTCTCGACTGCCCCGACCCCGCGGGAGTGTGGTTTGATGGGAGATTCCCATCCGGATGCCCATGGACCGCGACGATCCCCCCACCACCATCCATACCCCTGATGATCTGGCGCCCCGGGGGCCCTGGTCCTTCCTTCGTCCCGCCCTGTCCGGGGGCTTCGGCCGCTGGGGCTGGGGTCTCCTGGCCGGCTGGGCCCTCATGGTGGCCGGTCCCGCCTTCAGCTGGGCCGCCCTCCTGCGCCGGAGCGCCGGGTGGAGCGCCCTGCCCGGCCATTGGGGCGAGGGCATCACGGCCCGCGATATCTGGGAACTATGGGAGAACGGGGGGCTGAAGCACAACCTCACCAACTCGCCTACCGTCCACACCCTGGGCTTGGGCCTCGTGGTGGTCTTCTGGTGCGGGTGGCGGATGCAGGCCGAGGCCGTGGATCTTCCGGGCCGCCTGGGGCCCTGGCTGCTGGGTGCCCTGGACACCTTGCTCATGGGCGTGATCCCCATGCTCCTGGTGGGCTGGGTCATCTCCAGCGTCCTGGGGTGGCTCGGCAACACCGGCATCCAGGGCCTTGGATGGACCGCCTTCTTCGGACGCCCCCTGGTGGTCATGGCCGCCCTGTCGGCCCTGGGGCTCCAGTGGTGGTTCCTCCGCCTGGGGCGGGCTGCGCGGGCCGCAGGCGTCGCGCCAAAGGGCTACGGGCGCCACCTGGGCCGGGGCTTCCTGGCCCTCTGGTCCCACCCGGTCCAGTGGGGTGTGGTGGTCCTCGTGGGAACCGTCCTGCGGGCCCTGCTCTCCTTTCTCGTCCTTCTTCTGGCCTGGCGACTCGGGGGCGCCACGGTGGGCCGGGTCTGGACCTTCTTCCTGCTTCAGGTGGCGGCCACGGTGGTCAACGCCTGGCTGCTGGGCTGGTTCCTCCGGACCTCCGCCCTCTTCTGGCAGCATGACCTGAAGGTGCGGCAAGCCCGCACCGAGTTTGAGGATTCCCGCCGTGAAGCCGCAGCCCTGGACGCGTAGCCTCCTTCTCATCCCGGTCCTGGCCGCGTTCCTTGGCGCCCAGTCACCGACCGTCAAACCTGGACGAACGGAGAGCATCCCGGTCACCGGAGAGATCCCCGACGATCCCGCGTTGGCCGCCTACATCGCCCCCTACGCCGCAGAGATCAAGGCCAGCTTCGGCCAACCCCTGGTGAAGGCCCCGCAGGGGCTCTTCCGGGGCCGCCGCGGAGAGGAGAACCTCCTGGGCTATTGGGTGGCGGACGTCATGCGCGAATCGGCCCAGGGCGTCCTCGGGGTTCCGGTGCGCTTCGCCATCACCAACTCCGGCGGCCTCCGGGCGAACCTGCGTCCAGGACAGCTCAAGGTCGAGGATATCTACGAGCTGATGCCCTTCGAGAACGAGCTGGTGGTCGTGGAACTCACCGGCGCCCAGGTCATCCAGGTGGTTCGGGAGGGGCTGCTCCGCCGCGGCGGCGAACCCTGTTCGGGCGTCCTGGTGAAGGTCCAGGGCACGCCGGCCCAGGCCACGCTCAGCGTCACCTGGGCGGACGGGCGTCCCATCGATCCCGCCGAGGTGGTGAAGGTCGCCACGACGGACTACCTCTACGGTGGCGGCGATTCCATCCCCACCCTGAAGAAGGGCCGGAAACTCATTACGACCGGGCTGACCCTCCGGCAGATCCTGCTGGACCGTTGCGCCGCCCTCGCCAAGGCGGGCCAGGATCTGCTTCCCCCTGCGCCCGGCCGGTACCAGGTCCCCCCGGAACTCCGGGAGGCCCTGCGCGAGAAGAAACTCAGCCTCTAGGAGCGTGTCGATGGATCGCCGTGCTTTTCTCGCCACCCTGGGCGCCGCCACCACCGCTGGAACCCTGCTGAAGGGCGCAGCGGCCCCAGCCGAGGCCGCCTCCGGACGCATCACCCTGCTGCACACCAACGACACCCACTCGCACATCGAGCCCTTCGGTCCCGGCAACGGGGCCCTCAGCGGCAAGGGGGGCATCGCCCGCCGCGCCACCCTCGTCAAGCGGTTGAGGGCGGAAGCAGGTGCGTCCCTGCTCCTCGACGCCGGCGATACGTTCCAGGGCACGCCCTTCTTCAACCGCTACAAGGGGCGCCTGGACTACCGACTCATGCGGATGGTGGGCTACGACGCGACAACCCTGGGCAACCACGACTTCGACAACGGCGTGGAGATGCTGGTGGAGGCCATGGAATCCATGGAACGCCTCCAGCACCGGAATCCACCCTTCGCGTTCCTGAACTGCAATTTCGATTTCAAGGGGGCGCCCAGTCTCGAGAAGCGGATGCGCCCCTTCATGGTGCGGGACTTCCCGGGAATCCGTGTGGGCGTTACGGCCGTGGGCGTGGCCTTCGCCGGACTGGTGGCCCCCAAGAACCATGAGGGGATCGGCTGGCGGGATCCCTACGAGAGCCTGAATCCCGTGGTCAAGCACCTCCGGGAAACCGAGAAGGTGGACCTGGTGGTGGTGCTTTCCCATCTGGGCTACCAGATGCTCGACAGTGACTTCGACGACCTGCGCCTGCCGGCCCATGTGCCGGGCGTGGATGCCGTCATCGGCGGCCACAGCCACACCTTCCTCGACACCCCCACCCGTCTGCCCCAGGCGCTCGGCGAGACCCTGGTGTTCCAGGTGGGATTCGGCGGCGTCAACCTGGGCCGGATGGACTTCGCCGTGCATCGCGGCGAGGTGCGCGCCGCGACGGGAGCCTCCATGGCGGTGGAGGGCTGATACCGGGGTGCCTTCAATCATGAAGGATCCACCACGGAGGCACAGAGCATGGGCACACGGGAGGCGCCGGGTGCGGATTCCCCCGAAAGGATCCGGGCCCGGCGCCTCCCGTGGCTTCCGGCGCAGCCGGAAGCGGCCTTCGGCCGGCCCATGCACGGAGGTTCACGGAGGCCTCCGTGCCGCCTCCGTGGGCTCGGTGGCTCCGTGGTGGGTCTCTATCATTGACAGCGGATTGGTATGAACCGCCCTGGCGTGACCGAAGTCCCAATCGCCCTGGATCCTGGGAAAGCCGCTTGAACCGGGGCTTTCCCCATGGGAGTCTGCCTTGTTTACCCGTTCATCGGACGCGGGAAGTCCGCCTGGCCTTCCAGGCCTGATGCTACGGGTCAAGACAAAGGAGACGACATGTCCACCCAGAAAATCATCTGGACCGAGATCGATGAAGCGCCTGCCCTGGCGACCTACTCTCTGCTCCCGATCATCCAGGCCTTCACCAAGGGTACGGGCATCGAGGTCGAGACCCGCGACATCTCCCTGGCGGGCCGCATCCTCGCGAACTTCCCCGAGAACCTGGCCGAGGGCCAGAAGATTCCGGACTGCCTGGCGCAGCTCGGCGATCTGGCACAGAAGCCCGAGGCCAACATCATCAAGCTGCCGAACATCAGCGCGTCCATTCCCCAGCTGATCGCGGCCATCAAGGAACTGCAGGAGCAGGGCTTCAAGGTGCCGGATTACCCCGAGCAGCCCAAGGACGACGCCGAGAAGAAGATCCAGACCCGCTACGCCAAGGTCCTGGGCAGCGCCGTGAATCCTGTCCTCCGCGAGGGGAACTCGGACCGCCGGGCGCCCCTCTCCGTGAAGAATTTCGCGAAGAAGCACCCGCACAAGATGGGGGCTTGGAGCCCCGATTCCAAGACCCGGGTCGCGCACATGGACAGCAAGGACTTCTACGGCAGCGAAACCTCCGTCACGGTCCCCAAGGCCACGGACGTGCGGATCGAATTCGTCGGCGCCGATGGGAACGTGAAGGTGCTTAAGGAGAAGACCGCCCTGCGGGACGGCGAAGTCATCGATTCCACGGTGATGAATGTCCAGGCCCTCCGGGCGTTCTATGCCAATCAGATCGAGGCAGCCAAGAAGGACGGCATCCTGCTCTCGCTGCACCTCAAGGCCACGATGATGAAGGTCTCGGATCCGGTCATGTTCGGCCATGCCGTGTCCGTCTTCTACAAGGATGTGTTCGACAAGCATGCCGCCCTGATCAAGGACCTCGGCGTGAACGTGAACAACGGTCTGGGCGATCTCTACGCGAAGATCCAGACCCTGCCCGAAGCCAAGCGGGCGGAGATCGAGGCCGACATCCAGGCCGTCTACCAGACCCGTCCCGCGCTCGCCATGGTGGACTCGGACAAGGGCATCACGAACCTTCATGTGCCGAATGACATCATCGTCGATGCCTCCATGCCCGTCGTCATTCGCGACTCGGGGAAGATGTGGGGGGCGGACGGGAAGCTCCACGACACCATCGCCATGATCCCCGACCGCTGCTACGCGACGATCTACCAGACCATCATCGAGGACTGCCAGAAGCACGGCGCCTTCGACCCGGCCACGGTCGGCAGCGTGCCGAATGTGGGGCTGATGGCCCAGAAGGCGGAGGAATACGGCTCCCACGACAAGACCTTCATCGCCCCGGCAGGAGGCGTTGTCCGGGTTGTCGACGCCGCCGGTGCAGCCCTGATGCAGCAGAAGGTCGAGGCCGGTGACATCTTCCGCATGTGCCAGGCCAAGGACGCGCCCATCCAGGATTGGGTCAAGCTGGCTGTCACCCGCGCCCGTCTCACCGGCACCCCGGCCGTGTTCTGGCTCGACCCCCAGCGGGCGCACGACGCCCAGGTCATCGCGAAGGTGAACACCTACCTGAAGAGCCACGACACGACCGGGCTGGATATCCGCATCCTGTCCCCCATCGAGGCGATGAAGTTCACACTGGCGCGGTTCCGGGCCGGCCAGGACACCATCTCGGTCACCGGCAACGCCCTGCGCGACTACCTGACCGACCTGTTCCCGATCATCGAGCTGGGCACCAGCGCGAAGATGCTGTCCATCGTGCCCCTGCTGGGCGGTGGCGGCCTCTTCGAAACGGGCGCCGGCGGCTCGGCTCCCAAGCACGTCCAGCAGTTCCAGAAGGAGGGCTACCTGCGCTGGGATTCCCTCGGCGAGTTCTCCGCCTTCGCCGCTTCGCTGGAACACGTTGCCGACGCGTACAAGAATGCGAAGGCCGGGGTACTGGCGGAAACGCTTGACCAGGCCATCGCCAAGTTCCTCGACAACGACAAGTCCCCCGCCCGCAAGGTGGGGCAGATCGACAACCGGGGCAGCCACTTCTACCTGGCGCTCTACTGGGCCCAGGCCCTGGCCGCCCAGGGCAAGGACAAAGAACTCCAGACCCGCTTCGCCAAGGTCGCCCAGCAGCTCGGCGACAACGAGGCGAAGATCAACGGGGAACTGATCGCGGCCCAGGGCCGGCCCGTGGACATGGGCGGCTACTACCACCCCGACAAGGTGAAGACCGGGAAGGCCATGCGCCCCAGCGGCACCCTGAACGCCATCATCGACGAGATGTAGGTTTCCGCTTC
>JAJZQW010000053.1 GCA_021802985.1 Acidobacteriota bacterium
CACATCCATTTATGTCCAAACTCCAGAGAAAAGGACCGGCTTTGCCGGTCCTTTTCTTGGGCGTCCAGAGGAAATTACAAATCCAGCTTCGGCTGCTGCCCCGTCTCATCGGGACCGGGATGGGCGGTTTCGACCTCGGCGAGGTCCTCCTCCTCGTCCAGGGCCATGGCCGTCGCGTCAATCTTGGCGAGGCCCACCACGCGGTCGTCGGCACTGGCCAGCTTGAGGAGGCCGACGCCCTGGGCGTTGCGCCCGGTCTTGCGGACCTCGTCGATGAGGAAGCGGATGACCATCCCCTCCTGGCTGATGAGGAGGCACCCCTCCCCGGGCTTGACCAGCTTGAAGCCCACCACATGGCCATTGCGGACGCCGGCCCGGATGTTGATGACGCCCGTGCCACCGCGACCCTGAAGCCGATAGTCCTGGAGGAGGCTGCGCTTGCCGTAGCCCTTCTCGCAGACCGTGAGCAGCATGCCGTGGTCCTCGGTGCTTTCGTCGGGTTCCACGCCCTCGGGCAGATCCGGCAGCGCATCCGCCACTTCCATGTCCACGATGTGGTCGCCCTTGGCCAGCTTCATGCCCCGGACGCCGGTCGTCGCGCGGCCCGTGGCGCGGATATCCTCCTCCGGGAACCGGATGGCCTTGCCCTGGGCCGTGGCCAGGACAATCTGCTGGGTCCCCGTGGACCGGCGGACGGTCACCAGGGTGTTGTCATCGTCGATGTTCAGGGCGATGAGGCCGTTGGCCCGGATGTTGGCATAGGCCGCCAGGCTGGATTTTTTCACGGTACCGTCGCTGGTGGCGAAGACCAGATTCTCGCCCTCGGGGAAGTCGCGGAGGGCCATGAGGGTCACCACGTTCTCCCCATCCTTCAGGGAGATGAGGTTGCGGATGTGCTTGCCGCGGGTGGAGGCTGCGGCTTCGGGCAGATCGTAGACCTTGAGGGCATAGACGATGCCCTTGTCCGTGAAGGCCATGAGGGTGTCGTGGGCCTTGGTCATGAAGAGCTGTTCGACGAAATCCTCGTCCTTGGTCTTCATGCCCACCTTGCCCTTGCCGCCGCGACGCTGACGGCGGTAGGCGGTGAGGTCGGTGCGCTTGATGTAGCCGGCCTTGGACATGGTCACGACCATGGGGTCGTCGGGGACCACGTCCTCCATGCGGATCTCGCCGGTGTAGCCCACGATCTCGGTGCGGCGGTCGTTGCCAAACTGCTCGGCCACCTGGACCAGCTCCTCCTTGATGACCTTCAGCAGCAGCTTCTCGTCGTCCAGGATGGCCCGCAGGCGCTGGATGAGGGCCTCGATTTCGGCCAGCTCCGCCAGGATCTTGTCGCGCTCCAGGCCGGTGAGCCGCTGGAGGCGCATGTCCAGGATCGCCTGGGCCTGTATGGCTGAGAGGCAGAGGCTGGGGTCCTTCTTGAGGGCGGCCGCGGTGGCGAAGGCCCCCGCCATGAGGCCCGCCTTGGCCTCTTCGGGGGTCTTGGCGCCACGAATCAGCTTGATGACCGCGTCCAGGTGGTCCAGGGCGATCTTGAGGCCCATCAGGATGTGGTGCCGATCCTCGGCCTTCCTCAGCTGGAAGAGGGTGCGCCGGGTGACCACCTCGCGGCGGAAGCCGATGAACTCCTGCAGGATCTCCCGCAGGGTGCAGATCCGCGGCTGCCCGTTCACGATGGCCAGCATGGTGATGGGAAAACTGTTCTGCAGTTGGGTCTGCTGGTAGAGCTGGTTCAGGACGATGTCGCTGGGCTCGTTCTTCTTCAGCTCCACCACGAGGCGGATGCCCTCCCGGTCACTCTCGTCCCGCAGGTCGCTGATGCCGTCGATCTTCTTGTCCCGCACCAGCTCGGCGATCTTTTCGGTGAGGGTGGCCTTGTTCACCTGGTAAGGCAGCTCGGTGAAGACCAATTGCTCCCGATCACCCGCCCGCTTGATCTGCTCCACGTGGGACTTGGCCCGCACCACGCACCGCCCTCGGCCGGTGCGGTAGGCATCCAGTACACCCTCGGTGCCCAGCATGAGGCCGCCCCCGGGGAAGTCGGGGCCCTTGATGTGGGCCATGAGCCCTTCCAGGGCCGTCTCCGGGTGTTCAATCAGGGTCACCAGGGCCCCACAGCACTCCCGCAGGTTGTGGGGGGGGATGCTGGTGGCCATGCCCACGGCGATGCCCTGGGAGCCATTCACCAGGAGGTTGGGGAACCGGGTGGGCAGAACGAGGGGTTCCTCCATGCTGCCGTCATAGTTGGGGCCAAAATCCACCGTGTCCTGGTCGATGTCGCCCATGAGCTCGCTGGCCAACCGGGACAGGCGTGCCTCGGTGTAGCGCATGGCCGCCGCCGAGTCGCCATCGATGGAACCGAAGTTGCCCTGGCCGTCCACCAGCGTGTGACGCATGGAAAAGGGCTGGGCCATGCGGACGAGGGTGTCGTAGATGGCCGAGTCGCCGTGGGGATGATACTTACCCATCACATCGCCGACGGTGCGGGCGGACTTCTTGTAGGCCCGATTCCACTCGTTGCCCGACTCCTTCATGGCAAACAGCACCCGACGGTGCACGGGCTTGAGGCCGTCCCGGACATCGGGCAGGGCCCGGCCCACGATGACGGACATGGCGTAGTCCAGGTAGGACTTCCGCATCTCTTTTTCGATTTCCAGGGGCTCGATTCGATTCATGTCACTTCCGATGTTCTACGTGGAACGCGATTCGACATCCTGTGGTTGCAGGCTTTAGATGTCGATGTTCTCCGCCAGCAGGGCGTTGTTCTCAATGAAGCGCCGACGGGGTTCCACGGCGTCACCCATGAGAATGGTGAAAATCTCGTCGGCCTCCACCGCGTCGTCCACCCGGACCTGAAGCAGGGTGCGGCGCTCGGGGTCCATGGTGGTCTCCCAGAGCTGTTCGGGGTTCATCTCGCCCAGACCCTTGTAGCGCTGGATGCTCAGGCCCCGCTTCCCCTCCTCCAGGACCATGGCCAGCATGGCTTCGGGGCCCGGGAAGGCCTGTTCCTTGCCCAGCTTCGGAGCCTCCTCCGGCTCCTCGCCGCCCTCGCCGTCCCTGTCTGAATCCTTCTCTGGCTTGGCGTCCTTGAGGCGGCGGAGCTTCAGTTCACCCCCGCGGAAGGGGGCCAGCTCGACCTGGAGGGAGGCCAGGCGGCGGAACTCGCCCCAGTGGGCCACCTGGTCGTCGATCCAAAGGGTGATGGGACGACTCAAGTGCATGCGCACCACCCGGAGGCGGTGGCTGGCGGGAAGGGTCACAGCGGGGTCGTCGCCCTCGGCAGGACGCTCCTGGGACTCGATGGTCTCGAGCTCACAGGTGCCAAGTTTCTGCTTTGTGATGGCGGTGGCCAGCTGTTCAAGGGAGGCCTGGTTCGCGAATCGGTCCGCATCCAGCAGGCCCTCGGCCAGGAGGGTGTCCACCAGGGGGCGGGCGTAGCCACGCCGGTCGAGCTTGGCGTAGAGTTGCTGGACCTCGCCCCACTTCTTGAGCTCGCGGACCAGGGTCGCCCCCTTGTGCTCGTTGCCATCGGGAAGTGTCAGGCTCCAGCCATCCAGAGCCTTGTGGAACAGGAACTCCTCCAGGGCCCGCTCATCCTTCAGATACTTCTCTGTCTTGCCCTTCTTCACCTTGTAGAGCGGCGGCTGGGCGATGTAGAGGTGCCCCCGCGCCACCAGTTCGGGCATCTGCCGATAGAAGAAGGTGAGGAGCAAGGTGCGGATGTGGGAGCCGTCCACGTCGGCGTCGGTCATCAGCACGATCTTGTGGTAGCGGAGGTTCTCGACCTTGAATTCCTCCGGACCAATGCCTGTGCCCAGGGCCTGGATGAGCACCCGCAGCTCGTTGTGGCTGAGGATCTTGTCGAACCGGGCCTTTTCCACGTTCAGCACCTTGCCCTTGAGGGGCAGGATGGCCTGGGTAGCGCGGTGGCGGCCCTGCTTGGCGGAGCCACCGGCGGAATCGCCCTCCACGAGGAAGATCTCACTGAGGGCCGGGTCCTTCTCCTGGCAGTCAGCCAGCTTGCCGGGCAGGCCGCCCCCGTCCAGGGCCCCCTTGCGGCGGGTCAAATCGCGGGCCTTGCGGGCCGCCTCGCGGGCCCTGGCGGCCTCGATGGCCTTCTCCAGAATGGCCTTGGCTTCCCGGGGGTTTTCCTCGAAGAAGCTGCTCAGCCGCTCATAGACGATGGTCTGGACGATACCCTTGACCTCGCTGGAAACGAGTTTGTCCTTGGTTTGACTGGAAAACTTGGGATCAGGAACCTTGGCGCTAAGAACGGCTGTCAACCCCTCGCGCACGTCTTCGCCCGAGAGGGTCACCTTCGCGCTCTTCAAAAGGTTGTTCTTCTCGGCGTAGGCGTTGATGACCCGGGTCATGGCCGCCCGGAAGCCCTCCAGATGGGCGCCTCCGTCCCGGTTCCGGATGTTGTTCGTGAAGCAGTAGAGGGTCTCCTGGTACGTGTCGTTCCATTGGAGGGCCACCTCCACGGTGGTGTCCTGCTTCTCGTCCTTGATGAGGATCGGGGGTTTGTGAAGCACCACCTTGTTCCGGTTCAGGTGCTCCACGAACGCGCTGATGCCCCCGGCGTTCATGAAGTCGTGGGTGTCCCCGGTCCGCTCGTCGGTGATGCGGATGTGGACGCCCTGGTTCAGGTAGCTGAGCTCCCGCAGGCGCTGGGAAAGCACCTCGAAACTGAAGTCCAGCACATTGTTGAACACTTCGGGATCAGGCATGAAGCGCACACGGGTTCCCCGCCGGGCGGTGGGTCCGACCTTCTTCAGCGGCGCGTCCGCTTTGCCCTGGGTGAAGGACATCGCGTGTTCCTGTCCGTCCTTCCAGACCGTGAGCCAGAGCTTGCTGGACAGGGCGTTCACACAGGAGACGCCCACACCATGGAGGCCGCCGGAGACCTTGTAGGCGTTCCTCCCGTCGGTGCTCGTGTTGTCGAATTTTCCGCCCGCATGAAGCACCGTCATGATCACTTCCGCGGCGCTGCGGCCCTCCTCCTTGTGGAGGTCCACAGGAATGCCGCGCCCGTCGTCCTCCACACTGCAGCTTCCGTCCCCATAGAGGATGACGTTCACCTGGGTGCAGAAGCCCGCAAGGGCCTCGTCGACGCTGTTGTCCACGACTTCGTAGACCATCTGGTGCAAGCCGCTGCCATCGTCGGTGTCGCCGATGTACATGCCGGGACGCTTGCGCACGGCCTCGAGGTCTCTCAGAACCGTGATGTTGTCGGCGGTGTAGCTATCGGTTTCCAGGGGGGTGTGGACGCGTGAACTAGAGACTTCTTCGGACATCAAGACTCGCTTTGTGTGTGCTGTGGAATGCGGTACAGGTCAAGCGGTAGCGCTGGTGGCGAAACGCACGGGCATGAGGACGTAACGGAAGCTGAAGTCCTCCAGGCTGGGGGACATGAAGACGCCCTGGCCCACTTCGTCCTTGAACTGGTAGACCACCTCCTCGCCGGGCAGGCGCTCCAGGAGCTCCGTGAGGTAGTCGATGTTGAAGGCGAGTTCGAAGGGCTGTTCCTCGCCGGAGAACGGCAGGGTGGCCTGGTTCACGCCCTCGTCGGGGTGCTGGAAGACCGTGCGGAGGTTGGGGAATTCGTAGAACAGCCGCACGTTCTTGTTGTAGTCGTCCTTCTTCAGGCCGACGAAGCGGAGGGTGCGGAGGAAGACCTCCCGATCGAGGATGACCTTCTTGGGCAGCTCCGCGGGCAGGACTTTCTCGTAGGCGGGATAGTTCCCGGTTACGAGGCGGGTACTGAACTTCAGGCCGGGCTGGTCCAGGAAGAGGGTGGTGCCGTCCCAGCAGAGCTCGACTTCCCCTTCGTCGCCCAGCAGGGTCGGGATCAGGTCCAGGGCCCGCTTGGGAACGATGAGCCGGACTTCGTCCTTCAGCTTCGTGTCACAGGGCAGCTCGGCCACGGCCAAGCGGAAGCCATCCGTGGAAACCACCCGGACATGGTGTTTGGAGAGATGCACCAACACCGCGGACAGGGTGGGCTTGGTGGCGTCCTTGCTGACGGCAATGGAACCCAACTGAATAGCCCGCTTGAAGCGGAGCACCGGGATTTTCACCACCGGCAGTTCCTTGCCCGGGGCGGGCAGTTCGGGGAACCCCTCGCCGGGCTGGATGTTGTGCTCGGAGTTCATGCCCTTGGCCCGCAGCCAGAGGCGTCCGGTCGCGTCGGGGCATTCCAGGGTCAGTACGCCTTCGGGGAAGACCCGAACGGTCTCGATGAATTTTTTGCCCGGAATGGCCATGGTCCACTCGCCCTGACCCTCGCCCGGCACCGTGGCCTCAAAGGCCAGCTCCATGTCCGTGGCCTTCAGCACAACCTCCTTGGGCCGCACGTCCATGAGGATGTGCTGGAGGATCGGCAACGTCACACGACGATCGAGTGCGTGCTTCAGGATGCCCAGGGTGCGATCCAGACGATCCTTGGATACCTGTAGCTGAAGATTCATGTATCACCCTTGATGATGCTGAAGACGGGCGGGGCCTGTGGAAAGGGGCGTCAAAGCCCTATCTTAACGGACTTTCCCGGCCTCGGGCAGCCTGTGGAAATGACGCCGAGTGGTGCGGATCGAGGGGCGTAGACCACGCCTCGATTCCCCAGACGCACGGGGTGTGGATATCAGACGAGGGGAATTCTGTGGAGTTCTATATAACAATCCTGTTTTCAATTTATGCTATTCAGGAGGGCCTGGACCATCCTGTGGAATTCCTGATCGCGCTTCATCCGCAGCTTCACAGAGTCAATGGCATTCATCACCGTGGAGTGGTGCATGTTGAAGGAGCGCCCGATGTCGGCGAAGGGGAGGGAGGCGATCTCCCGGGCCAGGTACATGGCCACCTGACGGGGCACCATGATGGTCTGCTGGCGGGAGCGCTTCTTCATCAGGTCCACGAAGGGGACGTTGAAGGTCTCTGCGGTCATGCGGTAGATGCGTTCCGGGGGCACTGAGGCCGTGGGCTCCTCGCCACTCTGCCCCTGGAAGGCCGCGTGGGCCACCTCCAGCGTGGGGGGCTCGCCCTTGAGGCTGGCCTGGAAGATCACGCGGGTCAGGAAGCCCTCCAGGTCCCGGACGCTGCCCTTGGCCTTGTGGGCGATGAAGGTGAGCACGTCCTCCGGGATGGGCGGTACGCTCTTGAAATCCACATCCTCGAGCTTCTTCTTCAGGATGGCGATGCGCGTCTCGAAATCCGGGGGCTGGATATCCGCGGTGAGGCCCCACTTGAAGCGCGTGATCAGCCGCTCGTGGCAGCCCTCCAGGCGCTGCGGGGGCTTGTCCGAGGTGATGATGATCTGCTTCCCGTGCTGCAGGAGGTATTCGAGAACATAGAAGATCTCTTCCTGGGTGCGCTCCATCTTTCCGAGCGTCTGCACATCATCCAGGAGCAGCACATCGTTCTGCTGGTATTTCTTCCGCATGGGCTCGGTGTTCTTGGCCTTGATGGCCACCGTCAGCTCGTTGAAGAAGTTGTCGACCTTGAGGTAGACCACCCGCAGGCCGGGGTTCTCCGCGAGCATGCCCTTGCCGATGCCCACCATGAGATGGGTCTTGCCGAGGCCCGCCCCGCCATAGATGAAGAGCGGGTTCATGCTGAGGGAGGTGGCGGCTTTCCCATAGCTGTCGACCACGGCGCGGGCCGCGGCGAAGGCCAACTGGCTGCCCGGGCCCACGACGAAGCGGTCGAGGGTGTAGCGGTGGAAGAGGTGGGGGAAGGCGGCGGCGGGCTCCTCGAACCCGGCTGGCTGGTGCTGGGCGGGTTTCACGGCCGCGCGCGACCGCGACTTGGTGCCGGTCTCGGCTTCGATGGGGGCCGATCCGGAGACGAGAAAAACCAGGCGAAGATCCCCAAGCCCTCCCTGCGCGAGGGCGTCGTTGAACTCCTCGGGGAGCTGCTGCTCGATCCAAAGCTTCGCGGCAGGGCTCGGAACCTGGATCCACAAGGCGCCCTCCTCTACCCGGAGAGGCCGGCAGGGGACCACCCACTCCTTGAAGCTGGCCTCCGGGAGCTGTTTGGACAGCCCGTGTCGGATGGTCTCCCAGAGGGTGTCGGGATCAGCGGATGGCATGGTTCACCAGGAGCGGCAGGCGGGGACGACGGGGCGCAACGCACCTCACTCGCCGGGGCGCCACGCGCTCCGGCCTCGCCAAGCCTGCGGGGGGGTTCTCAATTTAGCACCACCCCCGAGGTACGGGAGGCCAGAAACGCCCTTGAGACAGGGCCCAAGGGCTGGTAGGCTCGAAGGTTCGTCCTCCTCCCCGCGAGGGGACCCCGAGGTGGAATCATGAAGCGTACCTTCCAGCCCAACAACCGCCGCCGGGCCAAGACCCACGGCTTCCTCAGCCGGATGAAGACCAAGAATGGCCGCCTGGTGCTCAAGCGCCGTCGCGCCAAGGGTCGCCACGTCCTGGCGGTCTGAACCCAGACCCCTGGGTTCCTTTCCGTGATATTCAAGGGTCGCTTCCGGACCGTCCGGCATTCGGATCACGCGGTTCCCTCCGCCCTGCCCCGGCCCTTGCTGGGGCCGGGGGCGTTGCTGGACATCCGAGCCTGGCGGCGAGAGGGACGGGAGCAGCCCCTGCTGCTGGTCACCAGCCCCCGCAAAGCGGGACCGGCCGTGCGCCGGAACCAATTCCGTCGCCGGGCGCGGATGGCCTTCCTCGGTCTGGCCGACCCGGCCCTGCTGGCCTCCTGGATCGTGTGGGTCCGCCCCCTTCGTAAGGGCCCCCGCATCGACCGCCTCACCTATCAGGACATCGAGGGCCAGCTCCGGCTGGCCCTGCGCCGTCTCGCACCCACGGGCCACCCATGAGCAACCGCAATGTCCTTCTGTTCATTCTGGGAACCCTGGTTCTCTTCGGGGGCCAGATCTGGCTCACGTCCCGGTACACCACGCCGATGAAGCCCCCGGCGGGGGCCATGCTCCAGGCACCCGCTTCGGAGACCACCCCAACCGCGTCGTCGGTGCCCCCACCCCCGCCCGCCACCCTGGCTCCTGGCGTCGCCCCGGCCCCTGGCGCGGATCTGGCCGCCACCCACACGACCACCACCGCGAACCTGCGGCTCACCTGGCAGGTGGCCACCGGAGCCCTCAAGCAGGCCGTGTGGCTCCAGGACGGCACCACCTTCTTCCCTGAGGGCTTCCCCGGGTTGGGCGCCGTGAAGGGCACGACCTTCCAGACGGTCCACGAGGAGGCCGCGCCCGACGCGGTCACCGTCGTCTTTGAAAATGCCCAGGGGGCCCGCCTGGCCTACCGGGTGCCTCGCCACGGGTACAACCTGTCCCTGGCGGGTACGATTCCCCAGGCCGCCACCCTTCAGCTGGTGGCGCTGCCCACGGATGTGAAGCCGGTGGAATACCTGGGCCGCGTCTTCACCCTCACCGAGAAGAAGATCCAGGCCGTGACCTGGCTCGAGATGCTGCACGACCCCTTCTTCAGCTTCCTGGGGGCCAAGCGGAAGGTGCTGCCCCCCGCCGAGTCGCGCCTGGGCATGGATGTGGGCATCGACAAGGACCCCAAGACCCAGCGCAACCACTATTTCGCCGCGCTCTGGAAGCTGCCCCGCGTGGCCGGCCGCGACGATTCGGGCTACACGTTGGCCCCTGTGGGCGGGCAGGTCTCCGCGGACCTCTACCTGGGCCCCAAGCAGGCCGCGCCGCTCCTGGCTTTCGAGAAGCCCTTCACCCGGGTGATCGACTACGGGTTCTTCGGCGCCGTGGCCCAACTGCTCTTCTGGGTGCTTCAGAAGGTCCAGAACGTCGTCGGCAACTGGGGCTGGTCCATCGTCCTCTTCACGATTCTCATTCGCCTGGCCACCTGGCAGCTGAACGCCAAGCAGACCATCTCCATGCTGCGCATGAAGGACTTCGAGCCCCATCAGAAGGCCCTCCAGGCCAAGTACGAGAAGTTCGGCAGCGACATGACGAAGAAGGCCGAGATGCAGAAGGAGCTGATGGCGCTCTACAAGCAGAACGGCCACAACCCCATGGGGGGCTGCCTGCCGATGCTGCTCCAGATGCCCATCTTCCTGGCCTTCTGGTCCATGCTGAACGCAGTGTTTGAGCTGCGCCACGCGCCGTTCTTCGGGTGGATCCACGACCTGTCCATGCACGACCCCCTCTACATCTTTCCCGTGCTCATGGGGGCCTCCATGTTCGTGCAGCAGGCCATGACGCCCGCCACGGGCGATCCGGCGCAACGCAAGATGATGCTGATCCTGATGCCGGTGATGATGACCGTCATGTTCGCCAAGCTGCCGGTGGGCGTGATCGTCTACTACTTCGCGTCGAACCTCGTCGGCATCGCGCAGACGTGGTGGATCAAGCGGAACTACGTGCCCCAGCCCATCAAGGTGTGAGGAGGCCCCATGCGGAAAGCCAATGCCAGCCTGGAATCCGTCCCCGAGCTGATCGGCCGGTGGATGGGCCACCTCGACCTGCGGGTCGAGGCCCGCTTCCAGTCTTCCGGGGACGAGGAGGCCTTCCCCAACCGCGTGGTGGTGTCCGGGCCCGACGCCGACTGGCTGGCCGCCAACCGGGGCCAGGCCCTGGATGCCCTCCAGTTCCTCCTCCACGAGGCCCAGGGCGAGCGGGAGGACCACAAGCTGGCCTACCTGGACGTGAAGGGCGCCCGCCTCTTCCGCATGCAGGAGGTCATGGCCATGGGCCGACTGGCCGCCGAGCGGGCGCGGGAGCTGGGCAGCCACACCCTGGGCGCCCTCAGCGCCCGGGAGCGCCGCTGGGTCCACCTCGTGGTCAGCCGCGAGGAAGGCCTGGGCACCGAAAGCGAGGGGACCGGCACCTTCAAGCCCGTGCGGGTGTTCAAGAAGTAGCCGGTACACTGCCAGGGTGGCCCTCCGTCCTTCCGATCCCATCTGCGCCCCGGCGACGCCCCTGCTGCCATCGGCCGTGGCCATTGTGCGGATCACGGGCCCGGGCCTGTCCAGCGTCCTTGCGCCCCTGCTTGGGTTGCCCGAACCGCGGGTGGCCACACTTCGGACGTTGCGCTGGGACGGCTTCCGGGAGCGGGCCCTGGTGCTGTTCTTCCCTGCGCCGGCCAGCTACACCGGCGAGGACGTGGTGGAGCTCCAGGTCCACGGCAACCCCCTCCTGGTCCAGCGCCTCCTGGAACACCTCGGGACCCTGGGGATCCGGCTGGCGGAACCCGGGGAGTTCACCCGCCGGGCGCTCCTGAACGGGCGGCAGGGGCTCCTGGAGGTGGAGGCCCTGCGGGACCTGGTGACCGCTGAGACGGACACGCAGATCCGCCAGGCCCAGGCCAGGGCCGGGGCCCAGCCCCCCTGGATCGGGGCCGCACGGGCCGCCCTCGTCCCCTGGATGGCCCGCGCCGAGGCGGCGGTGGATTACGGCGAAGAAGAAGGCATCTCTATTGATATTAATGAGATGAGAAACGACCTTTCGATCCTGGCGGAGCGGTTCCACGTGGAACAACAGCGCGCGCGGGCGGCCCGCCACCTGCGGGAGGGCATCCGGCTGGCCCTGGTGGGCCGTCCCAATGCCGGCAAGAGCACCCTCTTCAACCTCCTGGCGGGCGAGGACCGCGCCATCGTGACCGAGGTGCCCGGCACCACCCGGGATGTGCTGGAGGTGCGCTGCGAATGGCGGGGGCTGCCCCTCCGCCTCTACGACACCGCCGGACTAAGGGCGACGGAGGACCCCGTGGAGCGGTTGGGGGTGGCCCGGGTGGGCCCCGTGCTGGAAGCCGCCGATCTGGTGCTGCACCTGATCCCGCCGGGCGAGGCGGCCTCCGACCCGACCCTGATTCAGGCCCTCGAACCCTTCACGGGCAAGGTCGTGGCCGTGCGGACCATGGGGGACCTCCCCGGCGTCCGATACCCTGGCGCCGTCGTCATCTCCGCCCTGGCGGGAGATCTGGCGGCGCTGGAGGCCACCCTGAAGGCGCGCCTCCTGGGTGGGCTGGCCCCGGATGCCTGCCTGGGCGCCCTGGCCACGGCCCGACAGGTGGAACTGCTGGAGGAGCTGGCCCGGCAGCTGGACCTGCTCCTGGACCTCGCGCCCGGCTGTCCGCCGGAGCTGCCGGCCTCCCTGCTCCAGGGCGCCTGGGGCCTCCTGGCCCGGCTTACGGGGGAGGATCGCGCCGAGAGCGCCCTGGACCAAGTGTTCAGTGGATTCTGTCTGGGGAAATAGGCTCTGGCGGGCGGACCAGCCGGGTGGGCTGGCGCATGAAGCTCCGGAGGTGCCATTCCTGGGGGAATGGGTGCTCCTTCCAGAGTTCGATGGGCCCCGGGACTCCGAAGAGGTAGCCCTGGACGAGGGTCACTCCCATCCAGCGGGCGATCCGGAAATCCTCGATGGTCTCGAGGTTCTTGGCGAGTACCCGACCGCCCATCTTGCGGGTCATGTCCACCAGCGCCTCCAGGATGACCTGTCGCCTGGGATCCCGGAGCAGGCCCCGCGTCAGGTGAGGGCTCAGCTTCAGGATCTCCGGGTGCAGTTCGAGGATCTGGTCGAGGTTGGTCTCCCGTACCCCCACGTCATCGAGGGCGATGCCGACCCCCTGCGTCCGCAGGTCCTCGAGTACGTCGAGGTGCTCGTTGCCTTGGCCGAAGCTGCCCCGGACGCTCAACTCCAGGAGGATCCGGGTGAGCGGGAACCCCGCCTCCGCGGCGCACTCGGCCAGGAAGCCGGGGAATTCTGGAAACAGGGCCAGAGTCGAGGTGTAAATGTTGAGGGAAAGCATGGTTGTATCAGGCAGTTCGGCGCCAACCCGGATCACCCGGGAGAGCCGGGCCAGATCCAGGACGGTGCGGTCCAGGTCGGCATCGAGGGCCGCGTCGTGGAGGTCCGGCGAGGCCTGATAGGATTCCTGGGCGCCATGGGCGAACCCTTCGAAGGCCACCAACCGAAGCACATCGCCCTGGAGTTCCAGGATCGGCTGGAAGAAGGCGTGCAGGTCTCGGGAAAGTGCCAGTTGCTGGGCCGATTGGTAGAGGGTCATGGTCGGGTCTCCCATGGCGATGCCTGGATTCCAGGGGAATCCAGGAAGCCTGAGGAACCCTCGGCGGACAAAGGAGATCCGACCGGACGGGTAAAGCCTCGGCGCCTTGTGAAATCAAACATAAAGGGGGAAAACCTGTTTACAAGGCGTCCATCTCAAAAAGGCCCTTGAAAAATAAGGATATTTGTTGGGTAATTATCGACTTAACATACACCTCCTCGAATGGTTCGGCTTGCTCCAGACCCCTCCGGGTCCCCCTACACTGATCGAGGAGCGTCCATGACCACCCCGTTGGAAGCCATCATCGGTCTCGAGGTCCACGTCCAGCTTCGGACGCGGTCCAAACTCTTCTGTGCCTGCCGGAACGCCTACGGGGCCCTACCGAACAGCCTCACCTGCCCCGTCTGCCTCGGCCTCCCCGGGGCCTTGCCGGTCCTCAACGCCGAGGCCGTGCGTATGGCCCTGGCCCTGGGGCTGGCCGTGGGCGCGGAGATCCGTCCGCGCAGCGCCTTCTACCGGAAGCAGTACTTCTACCCGGATCTGCCCAAGGGCTACCAGATCACCCAGGGGCCCGTGGCCGTGGTGGAGGGGGGCGGGCTGGAGATCCCCGGGGATCCACTCGTGCGGGGCGCGGAAGGCCCGGTTCGGATCCGCCTGGAGCGGGCCCACCTGGAGGAGGACGCCGGCAAGAGCAGCCACGACTGGAGCACGACGGCGAGTTTCGTGGACCTGAACCGGGCCGGGGTGCCATTGGTAGAGATCGTGGGGGCGCCGGACCTGCGCAGCCCCCAGGAGGCCTCGGACTGGCTGAAGGCCCTCCATCGCCTGGTGGTGTTCCTGGGGATCTGCGATGGCAACCTGGAGGAGGGGAGCTTCCGCTGCGATGCCAACGTGTCGCTGAGGCCTGTCGGTGCCACGGCCTTCGGCACCCGGGTCGAGGTGAAGAACCTCAATTCCTTCCGGTTTGTGAAGCAGGCGCTGGCCTTTGAAATCGTCCGGCAGGGGGACCTGCTGGCGCGGGGGGAATCGGTGGCCCAGGAGACCCGGGGCTGGGATGCCGCAGCCGGGGAGACCCGGGCCCAGCGGACGAAGGAAGCAGCCATGGACTACCGCTATTTCCCCGAGCCCGACCTGCCGCCCCTGGAGGTGGATCCCGCCGAGGTGGCGGCCGTTCGAGCCACCCTGCCCGAATTGCCGGAGGCCCGGATCCAGCGGTACCGAAGCGCCTATGGCCTTGCCGAGGACGAGGCCCGGGCCCTGCTGCAGAGCCCCGCCTTCGCGGACTATTTCGATACCGTGGCCCGGGCCAGCGGCGAGGGCCGCCAGGCGGCGAACTGGATGCTGGGCGAGGTGAGCCGGGTCCTGAACGAGCGGGGCGTGGGCATCGAGAACCTTGGCTTGGCCCCGGAGGCCCTGGCGGAGCTGATCCACCTCGTGGCCCAGGGCACGATCAACCTGGGCACGGCGCGGGAGACGGTCCTTCCCGCCCTGCTGGCCGGGGAGGGTTCCGCCGCGGAGATCGTGGCCCGGAAGGGCTTGGCCCAGGTCGCGGATGCCGGGGCCATCGCCGAGCAGGTGCGGACCGTGGTTTCGGCCCATCCCGATGTGGTGGCGCAGATCCATGCGGGACGGGCGAACCTGAAGGGCTTCCTGGTGGGCCAGGTCCTGAAGGCGGGCGGGGGCCGGCTCGATCCTCGGCGGGTGAACGAGGCCCTGGACGAGGTCCTCGCCAAATCCTGATCGCGGACCCATCCTGGGGCATGTCCAACGAGATCCCCTCCTCACTTCAGGCCTACCTTCCCGGTGTGAGCCACCTTTGCACCCAGTGCGGACGGGCCATCGTGGATGCGGTGGAAACCCCGGGCGAACCCTTCCGCTGCGTGGACTGCCGTGGCCTGGTGTCCCCCCCGGAGGACGAGCTGACCCGCCAGGCCCTGGAGGACCGGGGATCCGTGGATCTGCCCGACGACCGGCCCACGTTCTGGCGCATCATCGCGGTCGTCATCTTCGCCGTGGTGGCCCTGATCATCGTGTTCTGGAACCGCTGAGGCGTCTCCACCTATCCTGGGAGCCTGGAGCCGACCATGCCCAAGCCCTGGGGACCCACCACCACCGCCATCCACGCCGGGAAGCGCTTCAACCCCACCCGGGCCGTGACCACGCCCATCTTCCAGACCTCGGTGTTCCAGTTGATGGAGAACCGCGAAGGCGCGGAGTTCGCGGCCAGTATCGAGCCGCCGGCCTTCTACACCCGCTGGGGCAATCCCAACACCAGCGAGGTGGAGGCCGTCCTGGCGGAACTGGAGGGCGCGGAGCGGGCCCTGGTGGCCGCCTCCGGCATGGCGGCCTTCGCCTTGGTCTTTGAGGCCTTCCTGAAGACCGGCGATCACCTGGTGGCGCCAGCGGCCATCTACCTGGGCACGGAGCAGCTCATCCGCCGCTGGGAGGCGGAGCGGGGCCTGAAGGTCACCTGGATCCAGGACACCCTGGATCTCGGCGAGTGGGCGGCGGCGATCCGGCCCGAGACCCGGATGCTGTGGGTGGAGACACCCTCGAATCCCACCCTGGCCCTCACGGACCTGGCGGGCGTGGCGGCCATGGGCCGGAAACATGGCATCCGCACCGTGGCCGATAACACCTTTCCCAGCCCCATCCACACCAAGCCCCTGGCCTTCGGCATCGACCTCAGCGTGGCTTCGGCCACCAAGTATCTGGCGGGCCATTCGGACGTGGTGGCGGGCGTCATCGCGGGCTCCGAGGCCGATGTGGTGGCCTGCTGGCAGATGACCAAGGTCTTCGGGCCCACCCTGGACCCCATGGCCGCCTGGCTGTTGCATCGGGGCCTCAAGACCCTGGCCCTGCGGGTGCGGCGGGCCTCCGACAACGCCCAGGCCCTGGCCCAGTGGCTGCTTTGGCAGCCCCATGTGGCGCGGGTGGACTATCCCGGCCTGCCCAGCCACCCCGGCCACGAGATCGCCATCCGGCAGATGGAGGCGGGCTTCGGCGCCATGATCGGCTTCGAGTTGCGGGCGGGCCTCGTGGCGGGCGAGCGGTTCTGCGAGGCCCTGGAGGTCGTCACCCGGGGCGTGAGTCTGGGGGGCGTGGAGAGCCTCATCCAGCACCCCGCCAGCATGAGCCACCTGAAGACGGCCCCGGAGGTGAAGGCCCGGCTGGGCATCACCGATGGCCTGCTGCGTTTCTCTGTGGGCATCGAGGATCAGCCCGATCTCATCGCGGACCTGGAGCGGGGCTTCCAGGCGGCGGCGAGGGCCTCGTGCAGCTGATCCTCAATGGGGCGCCCCGCGAGGCCCCGGAGCTGGCCACCCTGGCCGACCTGGCCGCCTGGCTGGCCCTGCCCGCCTTCGGCAGCGCCATCGAGCTGAACGGCGAGGTCATCCGCCGCGCCGACCACCCGGCCACCCCCCTGAAGGAGGGCGACCGGCTGGAGGTGGTGCGGTTGGTGGGCGGGGGCTGAATCAGTTGATGCTGATCGTGTAGCCGTAGGTGCCCGTGGCCGTGGTGGCGCCGGCCCGGACCCGGGCGGCGTAGACGCCGGCGGGCAGGTTGGTGAGGCTGAGGGTACGCGTGCTCCCCGGGACGCTGTAGCTGCCGGCCACCCAGCCGCCGGGGCCGAGCAGTTCCAGGTAGAAGTCCTGGCCGCCCGTGGGGGTCATCGTGATGGTGCGGGTGCCGCTGGCGGCCTGGGTGAAGCGGTAGGCCTGGCTCTGGTTCCAGTCGTAGTAGCGGTTCTGGGAGGCGGCATAGGTCTGGAGGCTGCCACTGCCCGAGAAGGGGGTCGGCACGGGCTGCCAAAGCGCCGTGCCGGCGAAGTAGGCGGGCGTGGGGTCGGGCACGGATTCCAGGGAAAGCTCAGTCAGGGCCGCGCTCCAGGTGGGGGCGGTCACCCGGTTCTGCACGCCCAGGAGGTAGCTGGGATAGCAGCCCAGGGTGGCCTGCTCGTATTCCCCGGTGCCGTCGGCGTAGGCGAAGTTGGAAGTCACGGCCGCCCAGAGGGTCTGCAGGCCGGCCGGGGAGCCGCCCAGGGCGTTCTTCCACATCCCCCACAGGCTCACGCCGATGGAGCCCCGGGTGAACTCGCCCTTGTTGGCGCTGGCGACCATGGCGTGGCTGGCGAGGTCGAAGTCCTCCACCTGCTGGATGCCGCTGGCGTCCACGTAGCTGTCGAGGATCTGGCTGTTGTTGCGCGCGGCGCCGGAGAGGAAGTCGGAGAAGCCGGCCACGAAGGCAGCCGTGGACTCGCTGGGCGTGTAGCGGCTCACGTAGACGTTGTCGTTGTCCCGGCGGAGCAGGGAGAGGGGGCTGCTGCCGTCGGGCTTGTAGCTGTAATCCGCGAAGAGCAGGCGGGCGAAGGTCTCCTGCAAGACGCCGTCATCCCACTCGTCGGTCTCGGTGTTCGCGGCGCCCGTGGCCAGGCCGTAGACGGCGTGGCTGAAGAGGGCCCGGCCGCTGCTGCTGGTGAGAATGGTGTTGCCGGGGCCGTAGGTCACCGCCGGATAGGTGCGGGTCTGGTCCGCCGGGTTGGTGCTGGTGGTCCAGAAGGTGTGCAGGTTGGGCAGGCGCAGGGTGCCGGTGCCATCCATGTCCCGCACGGCGATGGCGAAGGTCACGGCCTGATCGGCGATGTTGAAGGCCCCGGCGATGCGGTTGCTGGCCAGGGCCGTCACGCTCAGGGTGCCGTCCTGGTTGGCGAGGAAGCTGGCGCTGGTGACGTACCAGTCGGGGATGTTGCCGAAATCCGTCGAGCTGATGGTGGGCGTGGTGTAGAGGGGCGCGTTCTTGACGCTGCCCCGCATGAAGAAGCTGTTGGGGTCGGCGCTGGGCACCTGGTACTCGGCGTAAACGTTGACGTAGACCTGGAGGCCCCTGGCCACGTAGACCGTGCCGGTCCCGCCACTGCCGAGGTAGCCCGAGGCCAGGAGGGCATTGGAGGTCGCGTCGTAGACCTCGGCATAGCAGTACCGGGCCGGCAGGACGGTGGTGGCCCCGAAGCCTGCCGGGGTGAGGGCGAGCTTCTCGAACTGGGCCTGGAGGGTGATCTGGACATCGGAACTGGGGGAGGAACTGGAGGAGGAACTGCTGCCGGATCCGCCGCAGGCCGTGAGGAGGGCCAGCGTCAGCAGGGCCGTGAAGAACTGCCAGGTTCGGACGCGCATGGGAACTCCCGGGGGAATGAAGGGACAGGTCAAGGGTCGTGCCAAGACCGCCTAGCGCCAGACTTCCCAGCGGCCGCCGGGCCATCCGGCCGAGGCTTGGAGGCCCCAGTTCGTCGGCAGGTTGAGGAAAACCGGGGGTCCACCCGCCGGAGTGTCGGCTTGGAAGCGGTGGAATTCATCCGCCAGCCCCTGGTCCAGGAAGGCCGCGGTGAGGGCGCCACCCCCCTCCACCAGCACCCGGCCCACGCCGAGGGCCGCGAGTTCATGCAACAGATGGCGCAAACTGCATCCTCCCGGCCCCGGGGGCAGGTGCAGATCCCCCACCCCCCGCAGGGGCTGAGGGTCGCCGGTGACGGCCCGGAGGGCCGGCTGGCCTCCCACGGCCTGCCAGACCCGGGCCGTGGCGGGCACGCGCCCCTCCCGGTCCAGCACCACCCGGTAGAAGGTGCGATGGGGAGCGGTCGGCGCGGGCCAACGGTCGGTGAGCTGGGGATCATCGACCTCTGCCGTATGCCGCCCCACCACGATGGCCTCGGAGGCCCGGCGCAGGGCATGGGCGAGTTGCTGGATGGTCGGGGGCGTGACCGGCGTGGGCCGCCCCTCGGGGCCCATGGCGCCGTCCGAGTCCAGGGCCAGCTTGAGGCTCACCCAGGGCAGCCCCGTGCGGATGAGCTTGAAGAAGGGGGCATGGAAGCGGGCGCAGGCCTCGCCCAGCACGCCCTCCTCGACCGCGACCCCCTGGGCCCGCAGGATGGCCAGACCACCGCCGTCCACGCGCGGGTTGGGGTCGCGCACGCCCACCACCACCCGCGCCACGCCCGCCTGGAGGAGCGCCAGGGTGCAGGGCGGCGTCCGCCCATGGTGGCAGCAGGGTTCCAGCGTCACATAGGCCGTGCCGCCGCGGACATCCTCATCCCGGGCCTCGGCATCCCGCAGGGCCATGATCTCGGCGTGGGGATCGCCCGCTCGGGTGTGGACGCCCGCCCCGACCACGCGGCCACCGACGACGACGACACAGCCCACGGGTGGATTGGGGCTGGCGAGGCCGACCCCCCTCAGGCCCTCCTGGAGGGCCAGCGCCATGAAGCGGGCATCGCCCACCAGGGCCTCCGGTTCCGGCCAGGGGCCGCCGGTGGCCAGCGCCCAGGCGAGGTCGGGGGTGAGGTCAGGCATCCAGGAGCCCGTCCACGAAGGCCTCGGGGTCGAAGGGGATGAGGTCGTCGATCGCCTCGCCCACGCCCACGAAGGCGATGGGGAGCCGCAGGCGCTCCAGGATGGGAACCACCACGCCCCCCTTGGCGCTGCCGTCCAGCTTGGTGAGCACCAGATCCGTCACGCCGGCGATCCGGGTGAAGGCCTCCGCCTGCTGCAGCCCGTTCTGGCCCGTGGTGGCGTCCAGCACGAGCAGCACGCGCTGGGGCGCCTCGGGGATCACCTTCTGGAGGCTGCGGCGGATCTTGTCCAGCTCCTTCATGAGGTGGTCCTTGGTGTGCAGGCGACCCGCGGTATCGATGAGCACCCAGGGCGTGCCCTTGGCCTTGGCGCTGGTGGCGCCGTCGAAGGCGATGGCGGCCGGATCCCCGCCCATCTGATTGCGGATGACGGGCACGCCGGCCCGCTCGCCCCAGCGTTCGAGCTGGTCGATGGCGGCGGCGCGGAAGGTGTCTCCGGCCACCACGAGGACATCCTCGCCCCGGCCCTTGAGGTGGGCGGCCAGCTTGCCCAGGGTGGTGGTCTTGCCCACGCCGTTCACGCCCACGAGGAGCACCACCTGGGTACCAGCGGCCTGGAAGGGCTTCGCGGGCCGCTGGCGGAGGATCTGGAGCAGCTCGTCCTTGAGCACGGCCTTGGGATCGATCTCGTCGGCAGCCTTCAACTCGGTGCGGAGCCGGGCCAGGAGGCGATCCACGGCCTGGACGCCGAGATCCGCCTGGAGCAGCAGGTCCTCCAGTTCCTGGAGCTGGGCTTCGTCCAGGCGGCGGAGGCCGAGGATGCGCCCCAGGGGCGCCAGCACCAGCGCCTGGGTGCGCCGCAGCCCCTGCTTGAACTTATCGAACAGGCCGCCCAGCACACCCACGCCCACCTCACGAACCCCCAGTCTACCGAGGCGTCTGTTCCACGTGGAACAAGGTTACTTAGGCAGAGCATCCGGGGCCCCTGGCCCAGGAGAGGGGGCGCGAATCCGCCAGGAAAGATCAGTGCGGATCGAGGGCGGCGAAACACTCCGCTTGCCAGGTTGCCGCTTCAGCGACGAGGGCGGGCTTGAGGCCAGGTGTTTTCGAGAGCGCGAGGGCATTCCGCGCCAGGGCAGGCCAATCCTGCTGGATCTCGGCCTCCTGGCAGGCGTTGGTCCGTCCGAGGGCATCCCCCCCCCCACGGCCCACCTC
>JAJZQW010000001.1 GCA_021802985.1 Acidobacteriota bacterium
CTCGCCGGGACCCCGGCGAGGGGTTTTGGTGGGCGTACCAGGATTCGAACCTGGGACTTCTACCGTGTGAAGGTAGCACTCTACCGCTGAGTTATACGCCCGCGGTTTTTCAGGTTACCTCAAGCGGGCGTTGATTCCAAGGGCGAACGCTTCGCCTCAGCGCACCCGCGCCTTGCCCAGCGCCTGGGCGAACCGCGGGGCGTCCGCGACGCGCAGCCCGCAGAGGCCCACCCGCAGCCCCCAGGCCATGGGGACGCTGAACACACCTTCGGCCTTCATGCGCTCGCAGACGCCGAAGGGATCCGACACACCCAGGGTCACGAAGAAGCCGCCTTGCCACGGGGCGCCCTCCAGCCCCTCGGCCCGCAGGGCCGCGTCGAGGGCCAGGGCGCGGGCGTCCAGCACCTCGGACCAGTGCCGATGCTCGGCGGCGAGATGCGCCTGGGCCTTGCCGTCCCGCATCAACCGGACGAGCAGGGATTGAGGCGCCTTGGGGCAGTTGGACCAGAGCCCGCGACAGGCCGTGCTCAGGGCGGCCTGCAGCGCCCCGTCCCGGGACCAGGGAAAGGCCAGGGCGCCGGAGCGGGCCCCGTAGAGCGTCAGGGCCTTCGAAAGCGACAGCGAGGCCCCCACCAGCACGGTCCCGGCGGCCCCCAGGGCCGCGTAGTCGGCCAGGGCCGCGGCCACCTCGGCGGGTTCCCGGGTGTAGTCCTGGTAGGCGAGATCGAGCAGCAGGGTCAAGGGCCCTCGGGCCGCCAGCTCCGTCAACAGCGCCGCCAGGCCCGCCCGGTCGAGGGCTGAGAGGCTGCGGCCCGTGGGGTTGTGGCAGGGATCGTTGAGCCAGACCAGGAGACGGCCCTGGGCGGCCAGCAACCCCTCGGCCTCCCGACGCCAGGCCGCCAGATCCAGGGGATGGCCAGCCTCCGGCCAGGGCACCGTGACCAGGCGCATCCCGGCCTCCGCGGCCAGGGTGCCGTAGGGCCCCCAGAAGGGCGCCGCCGTGAGCAGCGCCTGGCCCGGCTCCAGGAAGGTCCGCAGGGACACGGCCAGGGCGCCGCTGCCTCCGGGCGTCGCGCAGGCGGATCCGGCCGTCGCGAGGTTCGGCCAGTGGCGCTGCACCAGGCCCCGCAGGTAGGCGGGATCCCCGGCGATGGGAGCATAGGGCGCCACCTCCAGGGCCGTCAGTTCCCGCCAGAGGTCCATGACCGCCTCCAGCACCACCAGCTGGCCGCTGTCGTCGAGGAGTGCGCCCACGGTGGCGTCCACCACGGAGTCCCCCGCCGCCTTCCGGGCCTGGGCCTCCCCGTGGAGCGCGAAGATCGGATCGTCGGAGGACAGGCCGCGGCGGGAGGGAATGAGATGGGCGGGCATGACCCAGGGTACCGCGCTAATGCCGGGGCGCGGACGCCAGCCGGGGCGGATGGGCCAGGGCGTGGCGCAGGAAGGCCCCGCCGGCCTGCCCGGGCGTGCCTCCGCCCGCCTGCACCCAGGAGAAGGTCCGGGGGATGGTGAGATCCGGGAGGGGGATCACCTCCAGGGTCCCCCGCGCCACCTCCCGCTGGATGCTCCACTGGGACAGGAAGCCGATGCCCAGCCCCAGCAGGACGCAGGACTTGATGGATTCCGTGTCTCCCACCACCAGATCCGAATCGCCCGGCGCCCGGATCCTCCGCAGGGCCCGCTCTACCACGGCACGGGTGCCGGAACCGGGCTCACGCCAGATGAGGGGAACCCCGGACAGGTCCGCGGAGGTCCGCACCGCCGCCAGGGGTTCCGGCGCCCGGACGGCCCGCACCGGCACCAGCTCGTCCTTCAGGTAGGGTTCCAGGGAAAGGCCCGGGGCCCGGGTGAGTCCCTCCACCAGGGCCAGGGGCGTCCGCCCTGCCCGCACCCAGAGCAGCACCTCCTCGGTGTTGCCCACCTCCAGCACCAGCGGGGCCGGCCGATGGTCCACCAGGAAGGTGCGGAACACCGGCGGCAGGATGTAGGCCGCCGCGGTGGTGCTGGCGCCCAGGCGCAGCTCGCCGCCCACCCGGCCCTCCCCCAGGATCCGCTCGCCGGCCTCCTCCAGGAGGCCGCGGATCCGCCGGGCGTAGTCCAGCAACAGGCGGCCCGTCTCCGTGAGCTCCACGCCCGTGACATGGCGGGTGAAGAGGGGCCGCCCCACCTCCGCCTCCAGCTGACGGATCTGGGCCGTCACCGCCGGCTGGGAGAGGTTCAGGCGCCGGGCCGCGCCGGAGACCTGCCCGGCCTGGGCCACCACCCGGAATGTCTCCAGCCGGCGGGGATCCAGTTCGGGGAGGGGGGGGAGGCTTGTCATCAATTTTGATGATCTTATATTGCCAAAAACAATTCAACAAACTGATGAAACAGACGAAATGATGGAGGCACGCACCGCGCCGCGGTTGTCCCGCCGCCGCCTCCCGCCGCTCTCTTCTCCCACGCAACGAACGCCTCCAGGTCAGGATTCCATGAGCGAAGCCGCCGTCCTCCCCCGCCCCGCCTCCACCATCGCCACGCCCCTCCTGATCCTGGGCGCGGTCCTGGCCCTGGCCCCCTTCACCTCCGCGGCCATGGCCCTGGTGGGGGGCGCGGCCATCGCCCTGATCTTCGGCAACCCCGTGCATGCGCACACCCATACCTGGACGCACCGCCTCCTGCCGCTCGCCGTGGTGGGGCTCGGCGCGGAGATGAACCTGGGCACGGTCGCCCGGGTCGGGCTGCACGGCCTGGGTTACACGGCCATCAGCCTGACCCTGGTCATGAGCCTGGGCCTGCTGCTGGGCAGGTATCTCAAGGTGGATCGTGATGCCGGCCTGCTGATCAGCATCGGCACCGCGATCTGCGGCGGCAGCGCCATCGCGGCAGCGGCTCCCGTCCTCCGGGCGCGCCCCCATCAGGTATCGGTGGCCATGGCGACCGTGTTCCTGTTGAATGCCGTCGCCCTGATGGTCTTCCCGCCCATCGGACACCATTTCAACCTGAGCCAGGAAGCCTTCGGCCTCTGGTCGGCCCTGGCCATCCATGACACCAGTTCGGTGGTCGGCGCGGGGCTGGCCTACGGCCCCCGGGCCCTCGAGGTGGCCACCACGGTGAAGCTGGCCCGGGCCCTGTGGATCGTGCCCATGACCCTGGGGATCGGCTACATGGTGGCAAGCCGGCGCCGGAAGTCTGCATCTGCAGAAGCGGGCATCGAAGCCGAGGACGCCCTGCCCGTGAAGAAGCCCTGGTTCATCGGCGGGTTCCTCCTGGTGGCCGCCCTGGTGACCTGGGTCCCGGGCCTGCACACGGCCGGCCACTTCGTCGCCATGATCGCCCACCACCTGCTGGTGCTCACCCTCTTCCTCATCGGCGCCGGCCTGAGCCGGGAGGCCATCCGCACCGTGGGCGTCCGCCCCTTCCTCCAGGGCCTCCTGCTCTGGCTGATCGTGGCGTCCCTGGGCCTCGCGGTGGTGAAGGCGGGGCTGCTCTCGGTAGGGTAGACTCTCCGGTCTGGAGCGCGCCATGATCCGTCCCTTCCAAGGCATGGTCCCGCGGCTGGGCGCCCGGGTCTTCGTCCCCGACAGCGCCCTGATCCTGGGCGACGTCAGCCTCGGCGACGATGTCAGCATCTGGTTCAACTGTGTGATCCGGGGCGACGTGAACGGGGTGCGCATCGGCGCCCGCACGAACATCCAGGACGCCTGCTGCCTCCACGTCACCAATGCGAAGTGGCCCCTGCTCATCGAGGAAGAGGTGAGCCTCGCCCACAACGTGATGCTGCACGGCTGCACCCTGCGGCGGGGCGTCCTGGTGGGCATGAGCACCACCATCATGGACGGGGCCGAGATCGGCGAGGGCTGCCTCGTGGCCGCCGGCAGCCTGGTGCGCGAGGGCTTCCAGGCCCCGCCCCACACCCTGGTGGCCGGCTGGCCCGCCACCGTGAAGCGTGACCTGACGCCGGAGCAGCGGGCCCTCACGGAAAGCGTATGGCGGCGGTATGTGCGCTACAAGGAGGCCTACTTCCAGGATGGCTGGCCCGTGGCCGAGCCCCCGATCCATCCCGATCCGCAGCCAGGGTTCGCGGTGGGGAATCCGTACCCCTGACGCACGGCATCATCCCCTCCCCACCGTTGACACGCCCCGCTACACTCTCCCGATCATGTCCCCCCTGCTGATCCTCCGCGTTCACGCCGATTTGCGACTCGGACTGGGCCATGTGGCGCGCGCCCTGGCCCTGCAGGACGCGTGGCGGGCCCTGGGTGGCCAGGCCTGCATCGCGGTCTCCGGCGACGAGCGGGCCCGCCGGGTGGGCGGAGGCAGCCACCCCTTCCTGGACCAGCCCCTGCCCTGCGAGGCCGTGGATCTCGGCGAGGACCCGCACGCGCCGCTCCCCGCGGACCTGAAGGCCCGGGGCGCCGTGGCGCTGGTGGACCAGTGGGACACCAGTCCAGCCTTCCTCCAGGCGCTGCACCCCCTGAAGGTGGCCGTCATGGAGGACGACACCGACGCCCACGAGGCGGCGGATCTGCTGTTCCAGCCCTACCTTGAGGGCGTGACGTGGCCGGACCACCCGGTGAAGGTCGTGGATGGGCACAAGGTCCGCCCCTTCGAGACGCGCCACGGCGGCTGCCGGGTGGTGCGCGGCTCGGCCTTCATCGTGGTGGACAAGACCGCCCTGGAACTGCGGCCCAAGCGCATGCCCCAGCAGGCCCTGGCCGTCCACCGGCTGCTGGTCACCTTCGGGGGCAGCGACGGCCCCAACCTCGCCCAGCGCGCCTTCGACCTGCTGGCCCGGCTGGTGGCCGAGGACCGCTGGCGCGGTCACTGCACCCTGCTGGCCCCCAACGGCATCCAGGGCAAGCCCTTCCCCGGCTGCACGGTGGCGCGGAGCCTGCCGAACCTCACCCGGCGCCTCCAGGAATTTGATGCCCTCTGGTGCGCCGCCGGCATCACGCTGGCCGAAGCCCTCTGTCTGGGCATCCCGGCTTCGGTCTGGGGCCAGAATGAGCGCCAGCATGCCATCCTGGCGGACCTGGCCCTGGCGAACGGCTGCTTCGATCTGGGCGTGGGGACCGAAGCCGATCCGCTCATCACCGCCGAGGCGCTCAGCGGGTGGCTGGGGCCCGAAGGCCAGGACAGCCGCCAGGAACAGGCCCGGGACGGCATGGCCCTGGTGGATGGGCTGGGCGCCTCCCGCGTGGCCCAGGAATTGTGGAAGCTGGCGCAGGGCTGAACGGATGGGCCGGGAAATCCATCCTTGACCCTCCGGGGCGCCAGCGATAAGCTCTTCCTTCTGCGGACTCACCGCCCTGCGAGTGGTGTCCCCGCGGCCCGATCAAGATTCCGGAGCAGGCCATGAGCACTTACTTCCCGAAAGCCAACGATCTGAAGCGCCAGTGGTTCCTGGTGGATGCCAGCGGCATCCCCGTGGGCCGCCTGAGCAGCGCCGTCGCCGAGGTCCTGTCCGGCAAGAACAAGCCCACCTGGACCCCCTTCCTCGACACCGGCGACCACGTCATCGTCATCAACGCCGAGAAGGCGGTGCTGACCGGGAAGAAGGGCGTGCAGAAGATCTACCGCCGCACCACCACCCAGCCCGGCTCCATGAAGGAAGTCCGCGCCGAGGTGATGCAGATCACCTATCCCACCCGGATCATCGAGAGCGCCGTCAAGGGCATGCTGCCCAAGGGCCCCCTGGGCCGGGCGATGTACCGGAAGCTGAAGGTCTATGCGGGCTCCGACCACGAGCACTCCGCCCAGCAGCCCCAGATCCTGACCATCCAGAAGTAGAGCAGAGGATTCCATGGCCATGACCCAGAACTACGGAACCGGACGTCGCAAGAGCGCTGCGGCTCGCGCCTTCCTGCGCCCCGGCAGCGGCAAGATCACTGTCAACGGCCGCACGCTGGAGAGCTACTTCCCCAACGCCGTGCTGCGCATGATGGTGCATCAGCCCCTGGTCCTGGCCGACCTTGATGGCAAGTTCGACATGATCATCACCGTGGCCGGTGGCGGCCCCGCCGGTCAGGCCTCGGCCATCCGGATGGGCATCTCCCGCGCCCTGCTGGGCTACAACGAGCAGCTCCGCTCCCTCCTGCGTGGCGCCGGTCTCCTGACCCGCGACCCCCGCATGAAGGAACGCAAGAAGCCCGGTCAGAAGGCCGCCCGCCGTCGGTTCCAGTTCAGCAAGCGCTAGTCCGTTCCAGGAAGGGGGATCCACTGGATCCCCCTTCTCGTTTCACCGGTCCGCACCCGAGCTGTTCTGGGGCGGACGAATCGGGCGGAGGGATCCAACCTCCCGCCTTCCATCCCACCCGCGGCGTCCTTCACTCGTATTGCGCCGCTTGACCAGGGAGGCCAGCATGGCTGCCATCCAGATGAAGGAACTCCTCGAGGCCGGTGCCCATTTCGGCCACCAGACCAAGCGCTGGAATCCCAAGATGAAGAAGTACATCTTCGGGGCCCGCAACAGCATCTACATCATCGATCTGCAGAAGACCCTGCGCCTGTGGAACCTGGCCGCGAACTTCCTGACCCGGGCCGCTGGCGAGGGCAAGAGCTTCCTCTTCGTCGCCACCAAGCCCCAGGCCCAGGAGCTGATCGCCGAGCAGGCCGCCCGCTGCGGCGCCTTCTACGTGAACAACCGCTGGCTGGGCGGCATGCTCACCAACTTCTCCACCATCAAGAAGAGCCTGGAGAAGTTCCGGGACATCGAGGCCACCCTGGCCGACCCCGCCCGCACCGCCCTGCTCTCCAAGAAGGAACTGCTCACCCTCAACCGCACGCGGCTGAAGCTTGAGGCCTCCTTCCACGGCATCCGTGACATGCGCGCCGTGCCCGACATCCTCTTCGTCATCGATCCCCACCGCGAGGACATCGCCGTGACCGAGGCCAAGAAGCTCGGCATCAAGGTGGTGGGCATCGTGGACACCAACTGCGATCCCGACATGGTGGACTACGTCATTCCCGCCAACGACGACGCGATCCGCTCCATCCTGATCTTCTCGGAGCGCGTGGCCGATTCCATCCTCGAGGGCCGCCAGTCCTTCCGGGACAAGGGCGACAACGACGAGATGAAGAAGATGATGGCCGAAAAAATGGAAGTCGAGGGCTAGTCGCGAGACGCCCAGACCAGCCGCCCTTCCCTATTTCAGCCATCGGCGGCCTGCTGCTGATGGCTGTTTTTCTGAATTCCCAAACCGAACCAGGAGAGATCACATGGCATTCACCGCCCAGGACGTGAAGGCACTGCGCGAGAAGACCGGCCTCGGCATGATGGACTGCAAGAAGGCCCTCGAAGAGAACAATGGCGACATGGAGCAGGCCATCGAATGGCTCCGCAAGAAGGGCCTGGCCGCCTCCGCCAAGAAGGCCGACCGCATCGCCGCCGAAGGCATCGTGGAAGCCTACATCCACCCCGGTGGCCGGGTGGGCGTGCTCGTCGAGGTGAACTCCGAGACGGACTTCGTGGCCCGCAACGAGGCCTTCCAGCGCATGGTGAAGGAAATCGCCATGCACATCGCCGCCGCGGATCCGGCGCCCCGCTTCGTCACCAAGGAAGAGGTCACCCAGGATTTCCTGGAGACCGAGAAGCGCATCGCCATGGAGCAGGCGCTGGCCACGGGCAAGCCCGCCAACATCGTCGAGCGGATCGTCGAGGGCAAAATGAACAGCATCTTCAAGGAGGTCTGCCTCCTCGAACAGCCGTTCATCATGAACCCCGACCTCACCGTGCAGCAGTACCTCAGCCAGAAGACCGCCGAGATCGGCGAGAAGTTGAGCATCCGCCGCTTCGAGAAGTACATCATGGGCGAGGGCCTGGAGAAGCGCAGCGAGAACTTCGCCGCCGAAGTCGCCGCCGCCAAGTAGGCATTTCCCTGCTACAAAAAGGGCGGCCGCTTCGGCCGCCCTTTTTGTAGCCCGATCCGTCCACCCGCCTTCCACCCGCACGGAGATTCCATGAAGTTCAAGCGCATCCTCCTCAAGCTCTCGGGCGAAGCGTTGATGGGCGACCACAAGTACGGCATCGACCCCGCCGTGGTTTCCATGATCGCGGACCAGGTGAAGGCCATCCGGGCGCTGGGCGTGGACGTGGGCCTCGTCATCGGCGGAGGCAACATCTTCCGCGGTGTGGCGGGCGCCACCAAGGGCATGGATCGCACCACCGCGGACCACATGGGAATGCTGGCCACCATGATCAATGCCCTGGCCCTGCAGGATGCGCTGGAGAACAAGGGGGTCGATACCCGGACCCTCTCCGGCCTGGAGATGCCCAAGGTGGCCGAGAACTACATCCGCCGCCGGGCCACCCGCCACCTGGAGAAGGGCCGCGTGGTCATCTTCGGCGCCGGAACCGGCAATCCCTACTTCAGCACCGACACCGCCGCCGCCCTGCGGGGCAATGAGATCGGCGCCGAGGTGGTCATGAAGGCCACCAATGTGGACGGCATCTACACCGCCGATCCCAAGCAGGATCCCTCCGCCACGCGCTTCGACCGCATCACCTTCCAGGAGGTCCTGGAGAAGGGCCTGCGCGTCATGGACGCCTCCGCCATCGCGCTCTGCATGGAGAACCGCCTGCCCATCCTGGTCTTCGACATGAACAAGCCCGGCAACCTTGTCGCCGCCGTGCTCGGCGAAGCGGTCGGAACGCTGGTGTCCTGGTCCTGAACCTGCAGCCTCAGCCGGCGCCACCCTGCACGGGGAAGTAGACCCGGAAGGTCGTGCCCTGCCCCGGCTCGCTGAGGATCCTCACCCCGCCGCCGTGGCCACGCACGATGCCCTGCATGGCCGCCAGGCCCAATCCGCGCCCCGTGAACTTGGTCGTGAAGAAGGGATCGAAGATCCGGGCCAGCGTCTCCGCGTCCATGCCCGCCCCCGTGTCCTCCACCTCCAGATAGACGAAGCGGCCGGGTTTCAGGGTCTCCGATACCCGCAGCGCCGCGGCCTCCAGCGCATCCAGATCGCCTGCGCCGGTGCGCAGGGTGATAGCCCCTGGGGCCTCGCCGATGGCCTCGGCCGCATTCGTCACCAGGTTCATCACCACATGCTGGAGCTGGGCCATGTCGGCCTCGATGGTGGGCAGCGCCGGTGACAGCTCGTACCGCAGCTCCACCGCCTTGGGGATGGAGACCGCCAGGAGCTGGGTGATCTCCTGCACCACCTGGTTGAGGTTCGCGGACTGCACATCGAGGCGGCCCCGGCCCGAGTAGGCGAGCATCTGCCGCACCAGGTCGGAGGCGCGCCGGCAGGTTTCCTCGATGTTCCGCAGGCACGTCGCGGCGGTCTCGGGCTCGTCCTCCAGGTCCCGGAGCATGCCCGCGTTTCCCTGGATCACCGTCAGCAGGTTGTTGAAGTCATGCGCCACGCCCCCGGCCAGCAGGCCAAGGCTCTCGAGCTTCTGCGCCTCCAGCAGCTTCCGCTCCATCTGCAGGTTGGCCTCATGGGCCTCCACCCGATCCGTCACGTCGAAGGCCGTGCCCAGCCCCACCGCACGATCCCCCAACGACATGGCTCCCGCCGCGAAATCGATCCAGCGGGTCTCGCCCTGCTTCGTCAGCAGCCGGAACTCGTAGCGCGCCGGCACCGCCTCTCCCCGGAGCCTCGCCGCCGCGCGGTCCCTGATCAGGGCCTGGTCCAGCGGATGGATCAGCTTCCACAGGGGCTGCCCCAGGATCTCCGCCATGGCATACCCGGACATCCGCTCGCCTGCGGCGTTCATGTATTCCATGGTGTCGGAGTAGATGAAGATGGCGCAGGAGGCCGTCTCGGCCACGGTGCGGAACCGCGCCTCGCTCTCCTGGAGCCGGTGGGCCAGGGCCTCGGAGCGCCGCCGGGCCTGGGCGAGGGAGAGCGTCAGGGCGAAGGCCAGCAGGCTGGCCAGCACGCCCCCCAGCGCCACCAGGCCAGGGCGGCCCTCCCGCGACGCCCTCCCCTCGGGGATGAAGCCGACGACCAGCTCCCAGCGCTGCCCACCCACGGGCAGCGGGATGCGCCGGGCCGAGGGCCGGAGCGCCATGGACACGCCGTTCCTGGCCAGGCAAAGGTCGCGATCATAGAGAAGGTCCGCCTCCCGGCACGACGGATCGCCGTAGATCTCCACATCCAGGCCCGCGATGGGGCTGGCACCGAACAGGGGCCGGAAGGCCTCCGCGGGATCCACCAGGGCGACCACCACCCCCTGCAGGTCGATGCGGCGAGCCGCCACATTCTCCGGCACCGAGAATCCCCGGAAGACCGGCAGGAGGAAGGCCACCACTGGCGCGCCCTCGCCGAACACCGTCAGCCGTCCGGTGGCCGCGAACGCTCCCTGGTCCCAGGCGCGGGTCAGGGCCTCCCGGAAGGCCCCATCGCGAAGCAGCCGTTCCCCCCGGGCACCCAGGGGGTGGGCCGCCGCCTCCGGCTCCAGCAGCGGAGGCGGGCCGGCTGCGGTCTCGATGGCCGCCCTGGGCAGGTACCCCAGCACGCGGGTGCCCGGGGAGAAGCGCCCCAGCTCCAGGCTGGCCACAAAGGCCCGCCAGTCCTCTGCCGCCAGGTGGGGGCGGCCCACGGCGAGGCCCTGGGCCCCCAGCAGCAGCCGGGTCTGCTCCTCAATGCGGTGCTTCACCCCTTCCCGGGTCTGGGCCAGGGCGGCTTCCAATCGGCTCGCCTGGTAGGCGTCCTCCTGGCCCACGAGCGCCCGCCAGGCCCAGGCCGTCCCCGCCAGCCCAAGGGCCAGCACGATCCAGGGCACCGCCGAGCCCAGCAGGGGGCCCAGGCGCCTCCGGCGCCCCGGGACCAAGGCTTGTCCTGTCGGGAACATGGGCCCCAGGGTAACCGCTCGGACGAAAATCCATCACACTGGTCGACTGGAGCCCCGACCATGGACGCCCTGCTGCGCCTGCCTGAAGCCACGATCCTCACCGACCCTGACGCTTTGGCCCCCTTCCAGCGCGATGAATCCCATGTGGTGGGGCCGGCCCCCCTGGCCGTGGTCCGCCCCCACGGACCCGCCGCCCTCCGGGAGCTGGTGCGGCTGGCCCGGGCCGAGGGCTTCGGCCTCGTCCCCCGCGGGGCCGGTACCGGCAAGGCCGGGGGCTGCGTGCCCACCCAGCGCACCGTGGTGGTCGACTTGTCGGCATGGCCGGGAATGATCCAGGTCTCGCCCCAGGACCTGAGCCTCACGGCGCCCGTCAGCGCGCTCCTGCGCGACGTGAAAGCCACCGCCGGCGAGGCGGGGTTGTTCTATCCGCCCGATCCCAATTCCTGGGAGAGCTGCGCCCTGGGTGGCACGCTGGCCACCAATGCCGGCGGACCCAACGCCTGCAAGTACGGCATGACCCGCCACTGGGTGCTGGGCCTCGACGCCCTGCTGGCCGATGGCGAGATCCACCGCTTCGGCATCCCCAGCGTGAAGGCCAACACGGGGCCCAGCCTCGCGCAGCTCCTCGTGGGCAGCGAGGGCATCTTCGGCCTCATCGTCGGCGCCACCCTGCGCCTCACGCCCCAGCCCCGCGAGTACGCCACCCTGCTCCTCCCCGTGAAGCGGTGGATGGACCTGCTGGACCTGCCCGGCCGCCTCTCCGCGGCGGGCTTCCTGCCAAGCGCCTTCGAGTTCTTCGATCCCGCCGTGCTGGCGGAGCTCCGCGCCCATGGCCCCGACGAGGCGCGCCGCCTGCCCGGCGAGGCCCTGGCCATCCTGGAGTTCGACGAACGGGGCTGCACCTCCGATGATTTCCTCGAATCCCTGGCGGACCTGCTGGGCCCCGTGGCCGATGGGTTGGAGATCGCCTCCGACAGCCGCCAGCGAAACGCCATCTGGGCCGTGCGCCGCATGACCAGCGCCTTCCTCAAGGAGCGGCACCCGAAGAAGGTGAGCGAGGACATCGTCGTGCCCCGCAGCCGCCTGCGCGAGTTCTTCGAGCGGCTGGAGCGCTCGGGCATCCCCTCCGTCAGCTACGGCCACCTGGGCGACGGCAACCTGCACGTGAACCTGCTGGCCGCCGGCGACACCCCGCACGATGAGCTGGAGGCCCAGCTCATGACGCTCTTCCGGCTGGCCATCGAGCTGGGCGGCACCCTCAGCGGCGAGCACGGCATCGGCCTGGCCAAACGCGAAGCCTTCCTGGCCCTCACCGATCCCGGCCACATCGCCGCCCTCCGTGCGATGAAACGGGCCCTCGACCCGGATGGAATCTTCAACCCTGGCAAAGTGATCTGAAGCGGAGCCCCGCCATGTCCAAGCGTCCCTTGATCCTCGGCCACCGGGGCCATTCCTCGAAGCACCTGGAGAACTCCATGGAGGCCTTCCGCGCGGCGCTGGCGGCGGGCATGGATGGCTTCGAGCTGGATGTGCAGCCCACCCGCGATGGCGTCTGCATGGTGCTTCACGATGACGACCTGGGCCGCACGGCCAACGGCTCGGGGATCCTGCGCCAGATGAAGGCCGCCGAGCTGCCCCCCCTGAAGAACGGCGAGCGACTGCCCCGCCTGACGGACGTGCTGGAGCTGCCCGCGAAGCTCATCAACGTCGAGCTGAAGGGCGAGCCCGGCTGGCAGCAGGCCCTGGCGGCCGTGGAGGGGGCCGAGGCCCTGGACCGTGTGCTCTTCAGCAGCTTCGAGCCCAGCGAGGTGCTGCAGCTCTGGGCCGCCTGCGAGAGCGCCCGCTGCGGCTTCCTCTGGGAAACCAGCGAGGCCCTGGATCTCACCGCGGAGGAACTGGCCGACCTGCCCGAGGCCCTCTGGCTCCATCCGCCCCTCAAGGCGGTGCAGGCGAACCCCGACCTGTGGGCCCCCTACGCGGACCGCCTGGCGCTCTGGGGCATGAAAACCCCGGCCGAGGCGAAGGAGCTGCCCTTCGTCCCCGCCGTGCTCATCGCGGACGGGATCTGAGCCGCTTCCGGAGGAAACAGGCTGGTCGCGGAAGGCGCGGAAGAAAGCCGGAAGACACCGAAGAAGAATGGCCGGGTGCTCTGGTCATCCGACGCCGGAAAGCCGAGGCGGTCACGGCCAGGCTGGTTCCATGTCTTCCTTGAAATTTCGTACTTACCTGGGCTTCAGCTTGAAGTCCGGGTGGCACTCCAGGCACTTCACCACCGCGGGCCTGTGCTGCTTGTGGCACTCGGGGCAGGCGAAGGGGCCGGGGTGGGGCGCCTTCGGCGGCGCGTGGGGATTCACCGGCAGCTGCTTGGTGAGGTCGGCCATGGCCGGGTAGTCCCCGTGGCAGATCATGCAGGAGTCGTCGGCGACCGCGGCGGTGGTCGGCTTCTCCTTCTGGTGGCAGTCGTGGCAGGTGACCCCCGCCTTGGCGTGCCACGGCGGCAGGGGACGCTTCGCGTCGCCCTCGCGGGCCCAGGCGGTGGCCCCCAGACTCCCCGCGAGACAGAAGGCGACGACGGTCTTCAGCTTCATGAAATCCTCGACGGGTCGGTGAACTTGAAGGTGGGGTGGCACTCCAGACACTTCACCACCGGAGGCTTGTGCTGTCGATGGCACTCCGGGCAGGCGAAGGGACCAGGATGGGGGGCCGCCGGCGGGGCGTGGGGATTCACGGCGTGCTGCTTCGTGAGCACGGCCATGGCCTTGAGATCCCCGTGACAGGCCATGCAGGATTCGTCGGGAACCGCGGCGGTGACCGGCTTCTCCTTCAGATGGCAATCGTGGCAGATGAGGCCCGCCTTGGCGTGTGGGGCGGGCAGCGGGTGTTTCGGATCCTGCGCCGCGGCCCGGCCAGGCAGCGCCCCCATGCCCAGCAGGAGGCAAAGCGCCATGAGGTGCTCACGTTTCATGCGGTCCTCCCCTCGGGATCGGGTGGTCGGGGGCCATCGCCCCCAGCATCGTAACCTCTTCTTGAACCAAAGTGGATACTCTGGTCCAATTTGATGTCGAGGGTCACAACGGCCCTTACCGTAAGGGTTTCACGCCACAAACTGAGTTCATTCGGAGCCAGAGGGTCAGCCCGGTCCGCCTCTCCCCTTGGCCACGCTCCTTGATTCGCCCCGAGAGGCCACTGTTCTGGAGGACGCCCATGCAAAGAGCTGTTTACCGCGGGGTCATGATTCTGTGCCTGGTGGCGGGAATCCCTTTCATGAACCGGCTTGATGCGCAGAGCTACCAGGTGCGGGCCCAGGTCTCCACGAACCTGCCCCACTACCAGCCCGCGGCCAGCATCAAGGGCCAGGTGGACATCCCCTGCACGGACACCCTCCCCGAAGTGGGAGATGAGTGGACCCGGGGCTTCCGCAAGTACCACCCCGAATCGAACCTCATCTTCCGCTACAAGCCCAGCGGGGACGCCGCGAAGCAGCTGCTGGACGGGAGCGCCCCCCTGGTCATCATGGCCCGGGAGCTGTCGTCGGCGGAAATGAAGGCCTTCCGCGACAAGTACGGCTACATGCCCATGCGCATGCCTGTGGGCATGGACGCCAACATCGTGTTCGTCAACAAGGCCAATCCCATCAACTCCATCACCATGGAGCAGCTGGACGCCATCTATTCGAAGACCCGCAAGGGCGGCGCCAAGGAACCTGCCGTCGTGTGGGGGGATCTCGGCGTCCGGGGCGAATTGGCCAAGCGGCGCATCGATGCCTTTTCCCGGCCGCAGGGTTCGGCCGTCCGCGCCTCCTTCGGCGACCTCGCGCTTCTGCAGGGCGAATTCCGGGATGGCCTCCAGGAACGCGATGACTACCCCGCCCTCGCCGAAGCCGTCACCACCGATGCCGCCAGCATCGGCTACGGCCCGCTGATCTGCTGGTACTCCACGAACAAGATCCTGCCGGTCGTGCCCTACGATGGCAACGAGGCCCGGTACCCCACCCAGGAGATGGTGACCACCAGCCGGTATCCCATGACCCGGCTGTTCTACGCCTACCTGAACCGGGCTCCGGGCGATGCCGTTCCCAAGCCCATCAATGAAGTGCTGCACCTGATCCTGAGCCAGGAAGGCCAGAACGAGGTGGCGGACGGGGGCCTGCTCCCGGCGCCGGTGGAGTACCTGACCATCGCCCTGAAGCGCCTGAGCCGTTGACGCACCTCTGACAATTCGTCAACCCATCGACCCGATCCTGCGCATGTCCTTGTGGCCCTTCCCGCCCGGGGGGTACCCTTTGTCAGTCACATTCGGGAGGCATCCATGGCCGTCAACCTCAAGGGTCGCAGTTTTCTCACCCTGATGGACTTCACGCCGCTGGAGGTCCGGTATCTCCTGGACCTGTCGCGGGATCTGAAGGCCAAGCGGCGCATGGGCATCTATAACGACCTTCTGAAGGGCAAGAACATCGTGCTGCTCTTCGAGAAGGCCAGCACGCGCACCCGCTGTGCTTTCGAGGTGGGCGCGCTGGAAGAGGGGGCCCACGTCACCTTCCTGGATTCCGCCAGTTCCCAGGTCGGCAAGAAGGAGTCCATCGAGGACAGCGCCAAGGTGCTGGGCCGCTTCTACGACGGCATCGAGTACCGCGGCTACAAGCAGGAGGTGGTCGAGGCCCTGGCCAAGCACAGCGGCGTGCCCGTCTGGAACGGCCTCACGGACACCGATCACCCCACCCAGATCCTGGCGGACTTCCTCACCATCGAGGAGCACTGCGCCAAGCCCCTCGCCAAGGTGAAGCTGGTCTTCTGCGGCGACATCCGCAACAACATGAGCTACGCCCTGATGTACGGCGCCGCCAAGACCGGCATGCACATGGTGGCCCTGGGGCCCAAGGACCTGGCCCCCGATCCCAAGGTGCTGGCCGCCGCCCGCGAGGCCGCGAAGGAGACGGGCGCCACCATCGAGGTGACGGACAACGTGGACCAGGCCGTGCAGGGCGCCGATGTGCTCTACACCGACGTCTGGGCCAGCATGGGTGAGGAGGACCAGATCCCCGCCCGCGTGAAGCTGCTGACCCCCTACAAGGTCACCCTGGACATGCTCCAGAAGACCGGCAACCCGGATGTGCTGTTCCTCCACTGCCTGCCCGCCTTCCACGATTTCGAGACCAAGCTCGCCAAGGAACAGAAGGCGCTGGGCCTCGACATCCGCGAGGTGACGGACGAGGTCTTCCGCAGCCGCCACAGTGTGGTCTTCGACGAGGCCGAGAACCGCATGCACACCATCAAGGCGGTGATGGTGGCCACCCTCGGCTGACCGCCCCCCGCTGGTGAAGAAATGGCCCCGGACGGGGCCATTTCTGCGTGAGGCGATGCTATGGTGGTTCCACCCATCCCGAACGGAGCTTCCATGCGACTGGCCACGTCCCTCGTCCTTCCGGCCCTCGTGGCCCTGTCCCTCTCTGCCCAGGAACCCGGCCTCAACGGCCTCTGGCACCAGGCCCGGGTGGACAACATCCAGGCGGCCATCCAGGCCTGCACCGCCGACATGAACTTCATCACGCGCCCCATCGCCCGGCACAAGCTGGCCAACGTCAACCCGGCCTACCAGAAGGTCACGCTGTCCATCACGCCCCAGCAGGTGTCGGTGAAGCTCGATGACCGGAACCCCATCCTCATGCCCGGCAATGGCCAGGAAGCGCCCTGGACCCGCGAGGACGGCGACAAGTTCCAGGTGGCCGCCCACGTCGCGCCGGGCCAGCTCACCCAGACCTTCCGGAACGATGAAGGAGCCCGCACCAACGTCTTCCGCCTCAGCCCCGATGGCCGGACCCTCACGCTGTTCGTGACCGTGACCAGCCCCCGGATCCCCAAGCCACTGACCTACACCATGACCTTCGGGCGCTGAACACGCCTCACTTTGTCAGCGTGATGGCATCCAGTTCGCGCCCCTTGGCATCGAGCTGGCGCAGATGCAGGGTGCGGCCCTCCACCTCCACCTCCGTGAAGGAATTCCGGTCGGAGACGAAGGCGCGGGTCCAGGGCTGCCAGGAGGCCCGGTCCGCGTGGCAGGGCCGAGGCCGCGCAGCGCGCGCATGGCCCATTCTAATTCGACCCCGGGCCTCCTAAGCTCGACCCATGAAACGATCCTCTACGCCGCTTCCCGGTGGCCCCCGGCGTGCGATGGGCTACCACCTCGGGAAGGCCCTGCTTGTCGGCCTGGGCCTGGGGGGGGGGATGACGGCGGTATTCCGGGATCCAGCGCATGTCTGGAACTACCTGTTCGTGTCCTGCCTCTGTTCCGTGGTGATCGGCCTGGGGTTCCACGCGCTCCCCCCTGGCTTCCTGGAGCCCACCCAGGGCCGGAGTCCGCGGATGGCCGTATGGCGGATGCAAGTGAAGTGGCTTGGCATCTGTCTCCTGCTGGTGGCCTCCTGCCTGGGGCTTCTGCAGCTGATCTTCGGGCGCCGCCTCGATGGAGCCACCCTTACCGTGGTGCCCCTGGTGGCGCTTCTCATCACGAGCCTGGTCGTGGGTCAGCACACGGCCACCGCCCTGGTGGCCCGCACCCGTTCCCTTGAGCAGACCCGGGCCCATGCGGGATTCCTGGCCCTCCAGGCCCAGATCCAGCCCCATACCCTTTTCAATGCCCTGAACACCATCCTGGCCCTGGTCCGGACCCATCCGGAGCAGGCCGAGGCTGCCACTCGACATCTGTCCCGTCTGCTCCGCCGCACCACGGCAGCACTGGACCAGGAGGCGTGGCCCCTGGCGGACGAATTCCAGCTCCTGGAGGCGCTGCTGGAACTGGAGCGTCTGCGGTTCGGCGACCGGCTCTCCTACACCTTGACGCTCGCGGAGGATCTCCGCGATCGGCGGGTGCCGCCCCTACTCCTGGTTCCTCTGGTGGAGAACAGCCTCAAGCACGGCTTCCGCGCCAAGGTGGGTCCCTGCACCCTGACCGTCGTGGCCGAGGGACGCACCCTCCGCGTGGCGGACGACGGGCTCGGCCGTCCCGTGCCCGTGGCCGAAGGCGTGGGCTTGCGCACTGTGCGCGAGCGCCTGGAGGCCCTGGGAGGCCGCATGAGCTGGCCGGAGACATCCACCGGGTGCGTCGTGGAACTGGAGTTGCCATGAACCTCCGCTATGTGCTCGTCGAGGACGAGCCTCCGGCCCGCGAACTGCTCAACCAGATGGTGCAGCGGCTCCGCCCCGGGTCCCGATGCATTGGCGAAGCCGCCGATGGCCTTCAGGGTCTGGAACTCCTGCGGGTTCTCGCGCCCAACCTGCTCTTCCTGGACATCGAGTTCCCGCCGGAGGGAGCCTTCGGGCTGCTCCGCCGCACCCGGGAAGCGGGCCTCCAACTGCCGCCGATCGTCTTTGTCACGGCCTACGACCGCTATGCCGTGGAAGCCTTCCGCTGGTCCGCGTGCGACTACCTGCTCAAGCCCCTCGAACCGGCGCAGCTCCAGGAGGCCCTCGACCGGGTGCCCCGTCAGCCCGCCTTGGATGTGGCGGGCCTGCTGGCCACGCTCCAGGCCCTCCGGGAACCGCGGCTTCCCGAGCGGTTCACGGTGCAGGCGAAGGGGCGCTGGCGGGTGCTGGCCTGGAAGGACGTGAGCCACCTGCGCACGGAGAACCGCCTGTTGTTCGTGCACACGGGCGAGGGCCGCTTTGTGCTGGACCGCCACCTCGACGAGTTGGAGCCCCTGCTGGCGCCCGAGTTCATCCGCCCCCACCGGAGCGCCCTGGTGGCCCTGCGCGCAGTCACGGAACTGGAGGCTCCGCCCGGGGAACCTGGGGAACTGCGCCTCCGGGACGGCAGCCGCATTCCCGTGAGCCGCGAGCGCCTGGCGGAGGTCAAGCGGAAGCTCGGGGTGGGCTGAGGGCTCGCGTCCCGGATCGCCTGGCGTTCGTTTCGGAGCGCCCTGGGGCGGATCCGGCCGGTTACCGGCCGGGTTCGGACCTTTCTTCCGGGCGACCGCCTACGCCAGGTCAAGCATGAAGGCTGTTCCCAGGAGCCCCCATGCGCCGCGTCCTTCCGATCCTCCTCCCCGCCCTCGCCCTGCCGCTGGCGGCTGCGAAGCCCCTTCCCTTGGCCCAGCGCCTCCAGCAGGTCCTCCGTCTCCCGGAGGCCGACCTGGCCAGGCTCCAGGCGGACCTGGCCACCGCTCCGGATCGGCCGGCCAGGGCCTACTGGCAGGCCCTGGTGGCCTACGCCCGGCTGGGGCAAGCCCGGGATCCCGCGCAGGGTGCCGCCTTCCTCGCGGAGGGTCTGGCGCGCCTGGAGGGCCGCACCGACGCGGAGAGCCTCGCCCTGGAGGGCTCCCTCTGCGGCATGGCCATCGGCCTCCACCCGGAACAGGCCATGGAGCTGGCCCCCCGGGCCCTGGACTGCATCCGGCGGGCGCGCCAGGCGGACCCCGGGAACCCGCGCGTCCGCTTCTTCGAGGCCGTCCACCAGTTCCATACGCCGGAGGCCTTCGGTGGCGGCCCGGGTGTGGCCCTGCCCCTGCTGGCCGCCGCGCTCCAGCGGGCGGATCGCGAGGCGCCCCCGGCGGATCCCTGGCGCCCCGCCTGGGGGAAGGTGGAGTGCCTGGCTTGGCTGGCCCTGGCGGAAGCGAAGACGGGCGATCGGGATTCCGCCCGGAAGCATCTGGTCCGCTGCCTGAGCCTGGATCCGGGGTACGGGTTCGCCCACCAGTTTGTGGAACCGCTCCTGAATGCAGGTGGGAAACCATGAAGCGCCTGCTGATCTGTCTCCTTCTCGCCCTGCCGCTCACCGCCCAGGATGAGCTGGCCGCGCGCCTGCAGGGCGCTCCGCGGTTGCCTCGAGCGGCCCTGGAGGTCCTGCGCTCGGACCTTGCGCGCGGCCCGGAATCCCCCCGCAAGGCCTATTGGCAGGCCCTGGTGGACTACCACCTGGTCTGGAAGCTGCGCGGCGGGGATCCCGACGGGGCCAGGGCCCTGCTGGAGGGCACCATCACCTGTTTGGAGCCCAGCCAGGATCCGGATGGGAAGGCCCTGCTCGGCGCCTGCCTCGATCTGATGATCGGCTTCAATCGCGCCAGGGCTGTCTTTCTCGCCCCGCGCGCGGCCCGGCTGATTCAGGAAGCTCTGCGGGCCGCGCCCCGTAATCCCCGTGTGAAAGTCTTCTGGGGCATCCATTGCGTTTTCATCCCGGCCCTCTTCGGCGGCGGCTCTAGTCGCGCCGTGGCCGTGCTGACCGAGGCCGTCCAGGAGGCTGAAGCCGAAGCGGATCCCGGCGACCCGCTGACGCCCCGCTGGGGCCGCATCGAAGCCATGGCCTGGCTGGCGGACGACGGGCGCAAAGCCGAGGCCCGGAACATGGTGGACCGGGCCGTCGCCCTGGACCCGCAGTACCCCTTCGCCCGGGCCCTTCAGAAGGAGCTGCGATGAGGACCTGGGCGCTGGTGGGGATGCTCTCCGTCGCCCTCGCCGCCCAGGTTTCAGGTCGGAGGCTAGAACCTTTGATCCTGCCGAGCCGAGGCCTGTCTGGTCCCCTGCGCGCCGAGATCCACCTCCCGGCGGGCTACGTCGCCCACCCGGGGCGCCGCTACCCCGTATGCCTGCTGCTGCACGGTGGTGGTGGCAGTGCTTCGGAGCTGCGGGAGCTGGGGCTGGCCGACCTGGCCACGCGCCATGGCGTCATCATCGTCGCGCCTGATGCCGGAGAGGCCCTGTTCGAGGACGCGGAGGCTGGCGCTGGGCCGCGCCTGGCCTCCGCCCTGGTCGAGACGCTGCTTCCCGCCGTGGATCGCCGCTACCGCACCCTGGGATCCCGGCAGGGGCGCCTGCTCGTGGGGCTCAGCCTCGGCGGCTACAGCGCCCTGCACCTGGGGATCACCCACCCAGAGGCCTTCGGCTTCATCGCCTCCCTCAGCGGCGTGGTGGGCATCGCCGGATGGACCTCCCAGGACGAGGGATTTCTCCCGGCGCGCCTGCGCACCCAGCTCCACCGGGCCCTGGGGGAACCGGGCTCCCCCGGCCGCCAGGCCAGGGATCTCGCCACCCTCCTGGATTCCCTGCCTCCCGCCGCGATCCGCGGACTGCCTTTCCTGCGCATGGATTGCGGCAGAGAGGATTGGTTCTTCGAGGCCAATCGCTGCCTCTCCAGGCGCATGACCGCGCGGGGCATCCCCCATGCCTTCCATGCCCCGCCCGGCCGCCATGACGAGGCCTTCTGGCGTCGGCAGCTCGAAGAAGTGCTTCGGGATTGGGTGAACGCGGCCCCTTCTGGACCCACCTGCGAACCGGTCGAAGGTCGTCGCGGCCAACTGCGGAACGAGTCCTCCGCTTTGGGGCGGGAGAAGCCGAAGACCGAGTGGTGGCGGGCCTCGCCAGGCTGTATCAGGCTCGGGTCGCCCAGCACCCGCTCCGCCTCCAGCGCATGAGACGCTTGCGTGCCTCGAGCGGGGTCTTCCAATGATTTGGATAGGCTCCTAGTGCGCGCCCACCGTGGACAGCAGCCGCGAACCCGTCGCATAGCAGGTCTTGTGGGTGATGTGATGCTCGAACTCGTGGCGGAACTTCTGCAGCGCCGAGTCCATGGGGCCGCAGGCGGCGTCGCCCAGGGGGCAGAGGGTGCGCAGGGCGATGCGGGGCGTGAGGCTGGTGAGCAGATCCAGATCCGCCATCCGGCCCTCGCCGTGCTCGATGCGGTAGAGGATCATCTCCATCCAGTTGCAGCCCTCGCGGCAGGGGGTGCACTGGCCGCAGCTTTCGTGGGCGTAGAACTTGATAAGGCGCAAGGTCGCCTGGACCATGCAGGTGTCCTCGTCCATGACGATGAGGCCACCCGATCCGGCCATGGAGCCTCGGGCCTTCACGGTATCGAAGTCCAGGGGGCAGTCGAAGTCCTTCTCGTCGAACATGGGGGCGCTCGCGCCGCCGGGGATGATGGCCTTGATCTTGCGGCCGGTGCTGGAGCCGCCCGCCAATTCGTTCACCACGAAGTCCATGGGCGTGCCCAGGGGCAGCTCGAAGAGGCCGGGACGCTTGACGTGGCCGCTGACACCGAAGATGCGGGTACCCGTGTTCTTGGGGGTGCCCAGCTTGCTGTATTCGGCGCCACCCATGCGGAGGATGGGGGGTACGGCCGCCAGGGTCTCCACATTGTTCACGGTGGTGGGCTGGCCGAAGGCGCCCTTGGCCGCCGGGAAGGGCGGCTTCACGCGGGGCTCGCCGCGGCGGCCCTCCAGCGAATTGAGGAGGGCGGTCTCCTCGCCGCAGATGTAGGCTCCCGCGCCCCGGTAGACCAGCAGGTCATAGTCCCAGCCGGTGCCCAGGATGTTCTTCCCCAGGTAGCCGGCATCACGGGCCTGCTGGATGGCGGCTTCGAGCTTCTCGATGAGCCAGAGGAACTCGCCCCGGATGTAGATGTAACCCATGGCGCACTGCATGGCCCAGCCACCGATGATCATGCCCTCGATGAGCTGGTGCGGGTTGTATTCCAGGATCGCCCGGTCCTTGAACGTGCCGGGCTCGCCTTCGTCGCCGTTGCACACCAGGTAGCGGGTGAACTTCCGCTCGGGGGTGTCCTTGGGCATGAAGGACCACTTGAGCCCGGCCGGAAAGCCGGCGCCACCGCGGCCACGGATGCCGGAGGTCTTCATCTCCTCCACCACGGCCACGGGCTCCATCTTCAGAGCCTGCTTCATGGCCACATAGCCTTCATGCTTCTGCTCATAGACCTTGAGGGGCCAGTTGTCCAGATCACCCGCGCCCCGGAGCATCAGGTTCGGGTACTTGTCCGAGCCGAAGCCAGGAAAGGTGTAGAGCTGGGGGTCGTGCTTGGTTCGAATGGCGGCCATGTCCTACCCCTCACTTCGCCCAGGGGCGGTATTCGCCCCGCTTGCAGGCTTCCATGACTTCGATCAGCTTCTTCTCGTCCACCAGCTCGTCGTAGACATCCTGGTTCACCTGGACGCAGGGGCCGACACCACAGCCGGCGAGGCACTCCACCTCTTCCACGCTCCACAGGCCGTCCGGGCTGGGTCCGTGACCCGGCTTGACGCCGGTCTTCTCGCAGACCTTCTCCAGCAACTGGGCGGCGCCGCGCAGGGCGCAGCTGATGTTGGTACAGACCTGCAGATGGAACTGACCGACGGGCGCCTTCTGGTACATCGTGTAGAACGTGGCCACGCCGAAGACATGGCCCTCGGGGATGCCGATGGCGCGGGCCACCGCCTTCATGGCGGAGAGGCTCACGAAGCCAAACTCGCGCTGGGCGATGTACAACGCGGGCAGCGTGGCGGCCAGCTTGTCCGGGAACTTGGCCATGATGGCCTGGATCTCCACCAGGGCCTCGGGGCTGAATTCCTTGCGCTCGCTCTCTGGCAGGCGCTGGCCCGGGGCCAGGGGCTCGTTCGAGGTCTCAGGGGGCTGGGGATGATTCATGGGCGCGCTCGCATGAAGGGCCAGTTTAGCCAGAAAGACAGAGGGGGGGCCCGGGTAAACCCCGTGCCCCCCATCACGATCCTGGACGCTTCAGGCCGCTGGGCCGAGGTCAGAGGTCGCAGTGGCTCCCGTCGCAGAACGGGGCCGTCTTGGTGTGCTTGCACTGGCAAAGGGCCTTCTTGCCGGCTTCGGTGATTTCCACCTTCATGGGACGGAGGTCACAGACCTTGTGGGAGCCGTCGCAGAAGGGCTGTTTGGAACTCAGCCCGCACGAACACCACCAGTAGGTGCCCGGTTCCAGGTCCAGCACGGCCGGAACCTTGGCTGCCACTTTCGGATAGCCCTCGCTCATCACGGCCTCCTGTTACTTGGAAACCTTGTCCGCTTCGACATTCAGGGTGATGGCCACATCATCCCCCAGCATGCCGGGGTAGGCCTTGATTTCGTAGTCGTTGCGATTGATCGTCAACGCGCCATCCACGAAGCCGGCCACCACACTGCCGGCCTGCATGCCCGGGCCCGTCCCCGCGTTGGTGATGGGGAAGGTGATCTGCTTCTTCACCCCGTGCAGGGTGAAGTCGCCGGTGACCTCCAGCTTGCCCTTGGCCACTTCCTTCACCGCGGTGCTCTTGAAGGTGATCGTGGGGTACTTCGCCACATCGAAGAACTTGGGGCTGCGCAGGTCGTTGTCCCGCATGGTGCTGTCCGTGTTGATGCTCGCGGTCTCGATGGTGACCTCCACCGAGGACTTGGTGATGTCCTTGTTGTTGATCTGGATCTCGCCCCCGAACTTCGTGAAGCGCCCGCTGGTCTTGGCCAGGAGGTGCCGGATGCTGAAGCCGATCTCGCTGTGGACCGGATCGATGCGGTAGGTGTCCTGGGCGGCGGCGGGCAGGGCGGCCAGCGCGAGGGCGGTCAAAAGGATGCGAAAGGGGTGGCGCATGGAACCTCCAGGGAATAGGTGTTTCACCATGCAATACAGTCTAGGTCGACTTTAAGAAGTTGCAACACCTTTTTCAGAAGAATCTGTCATCCTGGATTCACGGAGCCGGTGCCATGCATCTTCGCGAGGAACTGCAGATCGTCAAGCCTTTCGAGCCGGGCCAGGAGGTGGCCCTGGCCCTGCTGCTGGGGCGGGAGTATTTGACCCGGTTGTTCGACAAGGGCCTGTTCGAGCCCGAAGGCATCTCGGACCAGCAGTTCAACGTGCTGCGCATCCTCAAGGGCGGCCCCAAGGAGGGGTACCTGGTGAAAGACCTGCGCTGCCGCATGATCTTCAAGTTCGCCGACGCGCCCCGCCTGGTGAACCGGCTCGAGGCCCGGGGCCTGGTCAAGCGCTGCGAGAACCCCGCCGACCGCCGCGGCAGCCGGGTTCAGATCACTGCCAAGGGCCTGGCCCTGGAGGCCCGCCTGCGAACGCGCCACCAGGCCCTGGGCGCCCGGGTGGACCGGGTCCTCTCCTCCGAAGAGCGGAATCAGCTGCTCGACCTCCTCGAACGCCTGCGGAATGATCACCGCGCCCAGCTGACGGAGCTGGAGGGCTGAGGGCGCCTTAGCGGTCCAGCTCACCCGCAATGATCCTGACGCCGCACATCCTATGCGGCGCCCTTCGGGCTTCGCCTTCGGCAAAGTCGCGCTCCGCTCCTGCTTCGCCCTCATGGCACCGGCCCGGCCGCGGGCTTCGCCCGCTCGCCGTCCTCGGCGCCTCAGCGATCCAGCTCACCCGCAATGATGCTCACTCGGCGCTTCGCGCCTCGCCCTCCGGGCGGTGCCTCCGGCACCGTGGGACTCGCTCCGCTCGTCCTCATGGCACCGGCCCGGCACCGGGCTTCGCCCGCTGCGGTGCTTGGCGCCTTAGCGATCCAGCTCGCCCGCAATGATGTTCATGGCGCCAAGCACCGCGACGGCGTCGGCGATCAGGCAGCCCTTCACCTGGGTGTCGAAGCTGCTGAAGATGGGCAGGCAGGGGGGACGGACCCGGATGCGGTAGGGGTTCTTGCCGCCGTCGCTGACGATGTAGAAGCCCAGCTCGCCATTGGCGGCCTCGGTGGCGCTGTAGACCTCGCCCACGGGCATCTCCATGCCGTGCATGATGAGCTTGAAGTGGTGGATGAGGCTCTCCATCCGGGTGTAGACCTTCTCCTTGGGCGGCAGGGCCACCTTGGGATCGTCCACGATGATGGGGCCCGGTTCCAGGCGGTCGAGCACCTGGCGGATGATGCGCAGGCTCTGGCGCATCTCTTCCACGCGGACTAGGTAGCGGTCGAACACGTCGCCCGTGGTGCCCACGGGTACGTCGAACTCGTAGGTCTCGTAGCCCAGGTAGGGCTGCGCCTTCCGCAGGTCCTGGGGGACGCCGGCGGCGCGCAGGCAGGGGCCCGTGTAGCCCCAGTTGATGGCCTCCTCGGCCGTGATGGCGCCCACGCCCTTGGTGCGGTCATGCCAGATGGGGTTGTGGGTGAGCAGGCGCTCCAGCTCGTCGATGGCGGCTTCGCATTCCACGAGGAACCGCTCGGCGAGGGGCACGAAGCCCTCGGGAATGTCCCGGAAGAGCCCGCCGATGCGGGTGAAGCTGGTATGGAGCCGCTGCCCGGCCGCCATTTCGAACAGGTCGTAGATGGTCTCGCGCTGTTTGAAGAGGTAGAGGAAGGCGGTGAAGGCCCCGATGTCCACCGCGTTGATGCCCACGCAGATGATGTGGTCGCCGATGCGCGCCAGCTCGGACACCATGACGCGGATGAGCTCCGCCCGTCGGGGGATCTTCACATCCATGAGCTTCTCCACCGCCACGGTGTAGCCCACATTGTTCAGGATGCTGGAGGTGTAGTTCAGCCGGTCCGTGAGGGGGATGAACTGCTGGTAGCTGAGGCTCTCGCCCAGCTTCTCGACGCCGCGGTGCAGGTAGCCGATCTCCGGGGTGGCCTTGGTGATGGTTTCGCCTTCGAGCTCGAGGACGATGCGCAGCGTGCCGTGCGTGGTGGGGTGCGACGGCCCCATGTTGACGATCATCTTGTCGCCGTCGAGCGCCTGCCGGGTCATGGCGATGGAATCCATGGTCATGTCCTAACCCCTCGAGCCGTTGTTGTAGGGAGAGGTGCAGCCTTCCATGCAGAAGGGATCCCCGCCATCCAGGGGGAAGTCCTTGCGCAGCGCGTGGCCCGGGAAATCGTCCCAGAGGAGGAGGCGCCGAAGATCGGGGTGGCCCTCGAAGGGGATGCCGAAGAGGTCGAAGACCTCGCGCTCGAACCAGTCCGCGGTCTTGAACCGGCTCACCAGGCTGGGCATGGCCTCGCCATCGGCCACGGCCACCTTGAGGCGCAGCCGCTCCTGGCTCGCCAGGTTGAGCCAGTGGTAGACCACGTCGAAGCGGACGGGCTTGCCGTCGACTTCCCGTTCGGGCCAGTCCACGGCGGTGATATCGACGAGGAACTGGAAGCCTTCGCGATGCAGGAGGTCCACCACGGCCAGGAACTCGGCCTTGGGCACCACGATGGTCTGGTCGCCGCGGAAGGCGTGGCGGTCCGCGATCACGCCCGGCATCTGTGCGTCAATCTGCTCGATCACCATGTCCCTGCCCCCGCCTAGAAGATCGTGCCCGCGCCGCGTTCAGCCGCGTCCAGCAGCATCTCGCGGATGGCCTGCTGGCCCGTGAGCCCCTTCTCCGCCTGCCAGGCCTCCTGGCGGGCCAGGCTCTCGTAGAACCGGGCGATGTGGTCCTTGCGCATGGAGAGCGATTCCTTCTCGATCTTCTCCTGCAGCTTCATCACGCCATAGAGCATGCTCTCGGGCCGCGGCGGACAGCCCGGCACGTAGACATCCACGGGAACCACCCGGTCCACGCCCTGGAGCGTCGCGTAGGTGCGGTACATGCCGCCCGAGCTGGCGCAGACGCCCACGCTGACCACCCACTTGGGTTCGGCCATCTGGGCATAGATCGTGCGGAGCACCGGCGCCATCTTGTTGGTGACGGTGCCGAGAATCAGCATCATGTCGCTCTGCCGGGGGCTGAAGCGCATGGCTTCCGCGCCGAAGCGGGCGAGGTCGTACTTGGATGCCGCCATGCTCATGAACTCGATGGCGCAGCAGGCGGTGCCGAAGGGCATGGGCCACAGGCTGTTCTTGCGGGCCCAGTTCACCACCGCGTCCAGGCGGGTGGTCATCACCGCATCGTTGACATTCATCTCGGACATGTCAGCGCTCCCACTCGAAGGCGCCCTTGCCCCAGGCGTAGATGAAGCCAACCAGCAGCGTGGCCATGAAGCTGAGCATCGCCCCGAAGGTCCAGAGGGCGTGCTTGTAATTCACGGCCCACGGCAGCAGGAAGGCGGCTTCCACGTCGAACAGGATGAAGAGCATGGCCGTGAGGTAGAATTTCACGGAGTACTTGTGCCGCGCCCCGGTCTGGAGCGGCGCCACGCCGCACTCATAGGGGGTGAGCTTCGCGGCCTGGGGGTTGTTCGGCTTCCACAGGGGCAGCACCTTGCCCGATAGGATCAGGATGGCCACCGCCGTCACGGCGGCGACCAGGAAGAGGATCAGGACCGACAGGAAGGGCGATGCGGGGTTGGCCATGGCGCACTCGAGCGGAGGAATCCGCGAGGGATCAGCTTAGCGTCCTTTGGCTTTTGGAGGGCCGTGTCAAGATCACAAGCTCCAGCCACCGCCCGCTTCCGGATAGAATCGCCTGCCGACGCATGCATCGGCTAGGATCTAGGGTGAGCCTTCCACCTTCCTGCCGGGAACCCCATGACCGATCTGAAACAGCGCGTCAAAGAGATGATCATTGACCGTCTCAAGCTGGAGGGGATGACCCCGGACCAGATCGAGGACCAGGCGCCCCTCTTCGGGGAGGGCCTGGGCCTGGATTCCATCGATGCCCTGGAGCTGGTGCTGGGCATTGAGCAGGTCTTCGGCGTGAAGATCGAGGACGAGGCCTCCGGCACCCAGGCCTTCCGCTCCGTCGAAGCCCTCACGGCCTTCATCGCCGAGCACCGCAAGGCCTGATCCGCCATGACGGACATCGCCGGCCACCTGCCCCACCGCTATCCCTTCCTGCTGGTGGACCGGATCCTCGAGCGGGAACCCGGCGTCCGCGTGGTGGCAGAGAAGCTGGTGACCGCGGGGGAACCCCATCTGCAGGGCCATTTCCCGGACCGCCCCCTGGTGCCCGGCGTCCTGCTGCTGGAGATGCTGGCCCAGGCCGCGGGTTTCCTGGAGGCGGACTCCCTGCATGGCCGGGCGGTCTTCCTGGCCGCCATCCAGGACGCCAGATTCAAGGCTCCGGCCCTGCCCGGCGACCGGCTGCGCCTGGAGGTGGCGCTGGAGGGGACCTTCGGCGGGCTGATGAAGGTCCGGGGCACCGCCACCTGCGAAGGGCGGGAGGTCTGCACCGCCAGCCTGATGGTCAAACGGTCGTGACGGAAGCCGCCGCTCCCCGGATCCGCGTGGTCATCACGGGCCTCGGCATGGTGTCCTCCCTGGCCCCGGACCGCGAGGGCACCTGGTCGGCCATGCTCGCAGGCCGGGACGGCCTGGGCCCCCTCACCCGCCTGGACCTTCCGCTCGAACCCGCCCGCATCGCCGGTGAGGTGCCCATCGCCCACGGGCGCCATCAGACCCACTGCGAGGCCATGGCCCTGCGGGCGCTGGGGGAGGCGCTCGACCAGGCCCTCGGCGGCCTGGATCCCGGCTGCGACCCCCGCCGCGTCGGCGTCTTCCAGGGGGCGGGCACCTCGGGCCTGCCGGTGGCCGAGGCCTACCTGGCCGACCTGCTCCAGGGCCGCCACCGCCCCGCCGCAGCGGTGGTCCAGCAGAGTGCCTGCACCGTCACCGATGCCCTGGCCCATCGTCTGGGCGCCCTGGGCCCCCGGGGCACGGTGATGAACGCCTGCTCCTCCAGCCTGCTGGCCCTGGGCCAGGCCTGGGAGCGCATCGCTGCGGGCGAGCTGGATCTGGCCGTGGCCGGCGGTGCCGAGGGGCTCTCCATCACCACCTTCGCCGGCTTCTCCTGCCTGCGGGCCGTGGACCCGGCCAAGTGCCGCCCCTTCAGCCGCGACCGGGCGGGCCTCAACCTGGGCGAGGGCGCCGCGCAGTTCCTGCTGGAGCCCCTCGACCGGGCCCGGGCCCGGGGCGCCGCCATCCTCGGGGAGGTGCTGGGCTACGGCGCCAGCATGGACGCCCACCACCCCACGGCGCCCCACCCCGAGGGCGAGGGGGCCGCCCGGGCCCTGGTCATGGCCCTGCGCACGGGCCGCCTGGCCGCGGAAGAAGTGGATCTGGTCAGCGCCCACGGCACCGCCACCCCCGCCAACGACGGGGCCGAATGCCGGGCCATCCGGCGGGCCCTGGGCCCCGCGGCGGACCAGGTCTCCGTCACCAGTTCCAAGAGTCAGTTCGGCCACACCCTGGGCGCCTCCGGGGCCTTCGCCACCGCCACGGCCCTGTTGGCCCTGCGGGATCAGGTGGTGAGCCCCACCCTCCGCCTGGAGGATCCCGACCCCGCCTGCGACCTGGACTGCACACCACTGGTCCCCAGGGAGCGGCTGCTCCGGGCCGCCCTCGTCAACGCCTTCGCCTTCGGCGGCAACAACGTCAGCCTCGCGCTTCGTCGATGGGAGGGACGATGACGCATCCCACCGACCTCGTCCTCACGGGCCTGGGCCTGGTGCTGCCCTGCGGGGACGGGATCGAGGCCGCCCGGGCGAGCCTGCGCGCGGGATTGCCCTGCTTTGCGGAGCTGGCGGAAACCCTGGGACGCGGCCGCGGCGCGGCCTGCACGGGCTTCAACCCCGCCGGGATCATCCCCCCCATGCAGTTGCGGCGGCTGGACCGGCCCTCCCGGTTCGCCTGGGCGGCCGCCCATCAGGCCTTCCAGGACGCGGGCCTGGACCCCAAGGCGCACCCGGAGTTGGGGGAAACCATCGCCGTGGTCGTGGGGACGATCACGGGCGGCAGCGAAGCCAGCGAGGCCTTCCTGCGCCCCTACCTCCAGCGCGGCCCCGAGGGGGCCTCGCCCATGGTCTTCCCCAACAGCGTGGCCAACGCGGCCAGCGGGCATCTGGCCGTGGCCTTCGGCCTCAAGGGCCCCAGCGCCACCTTCCTGGAGCGGGAGTGCGCCACCTTTGCCGCCCTGGAGCAGGGCGCCCGCTGGCTCCGGACCGGCCTGGCCGAGACCGCCCTGGTGCTCGGCACGGACGGCCTCTTCCCCCTCCTGCTGGAGGCCTGCCGCGATGCCCGGCTCCTGGCCCGGCACGGGGATCCCCGGATCGGATCCGGCGCCGGCTTCCTGCCCGGCGAGGGTGCCCAGGCCTTCCTGCTGGAGACCCGAGCCCACGCCGAAGGCCGGGGCGCCCGCATCCGGGCCACCCTGGCCGCGGTGGCCGCCGCGCCCGCCCGGGAGAACAGCCCCGCCGCCCGCACCGCCGCCCTGGCCGAGGCCACCGAGCGGGTCCTCGACGGCCACGCTCCGGATCGCTGGATCGGCGGCAGCAGCGGATCTCCGCGCCTGGATCCCTCCGAAATGGGGCTGCACGCGGCCCACCCCGCCTGGCCCCCACCGATTCACCCCAAGGCGCTCTGGGGCGAGTTCGCCGGAGCCGGAGGCCCGCTCCTGGCGGCGGCCCTGCTGGAACCCGGTGAACGGGTGCTGATCACCTGCCCCGGCAGCGGCGGGCCCCAGTACGCCGCCACGCTCGAAGGCGTTAGGCTGTGAACGCCATGAATTCGCGCGACCAGATCAGCATCGGCAGCCAGTCCATCCTCTGGGTGGCCGGCGTGGGCGTGGGCCTGCTCACCCTCGCCTTCGTGATGGGCGTCCAGGTGGGCAAGCAGAGCGCGGCCCTGCGCCGGCCCGCGGTCCGCAGCGGCGAGGAGGATCTCCGCGACCTGCCCGAACCCCTGGTGGACCAGCTGAAGATCTTCGAGGGTGACGGCCCCGACAAGCTGGTGCCCACCCCGCGCGTGGACGCCACCGCACCCACGCCGGAGCCGAAGCCCGCAGCCACCCCGGCCGCGGCCGGGGGTGACCGCTGGACCCTCCAGCTGGTGGCCACCCCCGACGCGGCCGAGGCCCGCAGGGTGGCCGACCGCGCCAAGGCCGCCGGCTTCGTCACCACCACCGTCAAGGACAAGGGCCAGGTGAAGGTGCGCCTCGCCAAGTCCGCCAACCGCGCCACCATGGACAAGACCGCAGAGAAGCTGAAGAAGGGCGGCTTCAAGCCCTTCGCGGTGAAGGCGGGCGATTAGGGTTTGGGATAGACGCGGATCGCCGTCCACTTTTTCAGGATCACCTTGCCGGGGGCGAAGCCGCGGGGCTTGCTGATGTCGGCGATGCGGGCGAGGTGCACTTCGACCTTGCCACCATCCCGCGCCTTGCTGTGGTACGCGGCCAGTTCGGCGGCGCGCTCCAGGACGTGCCGGGGCAATTCGCTCAGCTTGTCGGGATTCCGGATCACCACATGGCTGCCGGGCAGGCTGGCCACGTGCAGCCAGAAGTCGGTGTTCTCGGCCACCTTGAAGGTGAGCTGGTCGTTCTCTGCGTCGCCCTTGCCGATGAGCACCTCGAAGCCATCCACGCCCACGCTGCGGAACGCCGCGCCCTTGCCATCCTTCCGCTTCGAGGCCTGATCGTTCATCCGCCGGGACTCCTTCTTCGTCCGTGCCACCGGACCCTTCGGTTGTCGCGCAGACGGGGTCTCCAGCGCAAGCGCGGCGCCCCCCTCCAGGGAGGCCTGGCGCCGGGCCCAGGCCTGCCGCTCCCGCTCCAGTTCGGCCTCCAGCTCGGCCACCCGGCGAAGCCCCCGCTCCGCCTTCTTCGCCACCACGAACCAGGATTGGGCCGCCTCCTCGGCGTTCAGCCCCTCGGGCAGGGCCACCCGCGTCCCATCCAGCAGCAGAACCTCCCGGGTGGCGCCCTTCAGGTGGTAGAGCTCGGCGGAGATTCGCTGAGCCTGGACCTTCAGGGGCAGCGAGGCCGCGTGGCGGCTCCGGTCCCGCGCCAGGGCCTCGCCGAGCCGCTCCATCCGGGCGGATTCCGCCTGGCATTTCCGCGCCACCGCGGCCCGGGCCGGCAGGAGCACCAGGGCCTCGGCCCGGGCCCGCGACCACGCCAGATGCCGGTCCAGCAGGCTGCCTTCCCCCTCCAGCACCTCGGCGATCTCGCCCCGCAGGGCCGCCTCCAGGTCCGCGCCCCACCGCTCGCGCCAGCGCAGAAGCGGCGGCGGATCCTCCGAAGGTTCCGGCGGCGCCGCCGGGAAGGGTGAGCCCAGCCCCAGGCGTGGCGGCTGGACGTCCAGTCCATCCACCCGGAGGCCGGCCCGGCCCGGAATGGCCTGGAAGGCCAGGTGCAGGGTCTCGAAGCGCCCGGTGATGGCCCGCCGCTGGAATACGAGTCCGAGCCAGCGTTCCCGGGGATCCCCTTCCACCGCCTTCAGCCGGGCGCCGCTGAACCAGGGACCCCAGAGCCGGGGACTATCCTTGGTGGCCTCGGCCTGGAGGCGCACCCAGGCCTCGTCCCCGGTGCCCAGCAGCCAGAGTTCGGGCCGGGGCTGGAGCAGGAGCACCCAGCCCTCCGACGCCCGGCGCCCCGCCCAGCGGATTCCCAGGGCCCGGCCCGAGGCCCAGACCGACTCCACCGGCAGGTCCGGGCGCCCCGCCAGCCAGGCCCGGCCCAGAGCGAGCAGCAGCGGCCCATCCATTACGAATCGCCAGGCTTCGAAAAATCCGTCATCATCAGGCGTCGCGCTCCCGCCCCAGGATCCCACGGGGCAGGCCTGAAAACTCAGGTCCCCGCCCAACTGCTTCGATAAATGGATCCTATGACTGCCTCGCCCGCCGCCAATCCCCGCCCGCTCCAGGTCCTGCTGGTGGATGACAACCCCATCCAACTGAGCCTGCTGCGGCACCTGTTCCAGCGCCATGGGCACCACACCCTCGAGGCCCGGAACGGCGCCGAGGCCCTGCTGGTGCTGGCCACCGAGTTTCCCGATGTGGTCGTGAGCGACTGTGTCATGCCCCTGCTGGACGGCTACCAGCTCTGCCGCCTCCTGAAGGATGATCGGGCCACACGCCACCTGCCCGTCCTCCTCCTCACCGCCCAGGGCGGTGGCCTGGCGCGGTTCTGGGCCAAGACCTGCGGGGCCGACCGCTTCCTCGTGAAGGGCCGGGATCTGGACCATGTGGTCGAGGTGGCCGCCGCCCTGGCCGAGCAGACCGGGAAGCCCCGGCACGGCCACCAGGTGCCCCGCCTGGCCCAGGAGAACTTCGGGGTGGACGCCATCCAGCGCCGGCTGGCCCAGGCGCTGGAACAGCGGCTGGTGGAGACCGCCATGCGCGATTCCATCGGCCGGCTGTACACCGTGGAACACGACACCACCAAGCTCATCCAGGGCTTCATCGAGATCCTCCAGGAGCTGGTGCTGCCGGGCGCCCTGGTGGTGTCCTACCTGGGCGAGGACGGGGCCTGGTCCACCGGCGTCCACGGGGCCTCCACCAGCGAGCAGGATCGGCTCGCCCTTCAGGCGGAACTCTCCCAGCGCCTCGGCCTGCCGGCCCCCCTGGACTGCCACTGGCATCCCGCCAGCGATGGCGAGGAACGCCGTCGCAGCCTGCGGGATCCCGTGCGCCTCGTGCTTTCCACCGGCGTGGCCGGGCAGCCCGCCGTGGGTGCCGTGGGCCTGTTGGCCGAGCGGCGGGCGACGGAGGAATACGAGCGTCTTTTCGAGATCGCCGCCGAGGAGCTGGGGCGCCTGCTCAGCCTGGAGGACTCGCGCCTTCGGCTCTACCACCAGGCCATCCGGGATCCGCTGACGGGCCTCTACAACCGGCGCCACATCCTCGACATGCTCGGCGTGGAACTGGACCAGTCCGCCCGCTTCGGGCAGCCCCTTTCCCTGATGGTCATCGACCTGGATCACTTCAAGACCGTGAACGACCGCTTCGGCCATGCCACCGGCGATCAGGTGCTCAGCGTCGTGGCCCAGCGCATGGCCTTCGGACTGCGCAAGGTGGACCAGCTGGGCCGCGTGGGCGGCGAGGAGTTCCTGGCCTACTGCCCCCAGACGGATCTGGAGGGCACCCGGGCCCTGGCGGATCGGCTCCGGGAGCAGGTGGCGGAATCGGCCATTCCGGGCCTGCCCGAATCCGGCCGGGTCACCCTCAGCATCGGCCTCGCCACCTGGAATGGCCCCGAGGACAGCACGGAGGCCCTGCTGGCCCGCGCCGACCGCAACCTCTACCAGGCCAAGGCCGAGGGACGGAACCGCGTCGTCGGCTGATCCTGCAGGAACCCTGGAAAGAGGCTGGTCGCGGAAGACACGGAAAACAGCCGGAAGGCGCGGAACAGGACAGCCTCTTCCGTGCCCTCCGCGTGATTCTGCGCCTTCCGCGACCAGCAAAGCCTTGACAGTCTTGCGGCCAGGATCGCATGATGCCATACGCTTCCGTATGGAGTTTCCATGGATCCCGAATCCCCGGTCCCCCAGGATCTGGCTGAGCGCGTGGCGCGCCTGGAGGCGCAGGTCGCCTGGCTCCTCCAGCAGGGCCAGCGTCCCCAGGCCGCCGCGCCCCGGCCCCGTCCAACCGCCCCAGCTCGTCCCCCTTCCCGGGAGATCTCGCCCGTGGTGTGGATCGCCGGCATCGGCGCCATCCTCTTCCTGCTTGGCGCCGTCTTCTTCTTCCGCTGGGCGGTCCAGCAGGGCTGGATGGGGCCCGAGTTCCGCTTCCTCCTCGGCCTCCTGGCGGGCGGCGCCCTCACGGCCTTCGCCGCGCGGCTGGTGCTGGGTGCGAATCGGCGGCTGGGCGTGGCCCTGCTGCTGGCGGGCCTGGGCACCCTGCAGTTCAGCTTCCGGGCCGGCGCCTTCAGCTTCCACTTCTTCACCCCGGCCCTGGGCTTGGCCGGGGTGGCGGCAGTCACGCTGGTGGCGGGCCTGCTGGCCGCCCGGGCCCGCAGCGGCGGGGCCCTGACCGTGGCCCTGGTTTCGGGCCTGGCGGCTCCCCTCGCCTTCAGCCAGGGCGGCCATCACGAGGTGGCCCTGGCCCTCTACCTGGCCGTGCTGATGGTCGCCGTGCTGGCCGTGCCCTACCTCGCCGGGACCGGCGGCCGCTGGCACGGGGCCCGCTGGACGGCCCTCCTCGGGACGTGGTTCCTGCTCCTCACCGCCTGCGCCGAGGTGATGCAGGCAGATGCGGCGATCCTCGGCCTCCTGCTGCTGCTCCACCTGGTCTTGGCGGGCCTTTTGGCCTGGCTGCCGGGCACGGAGGAACGCCCCGCCACCCCCACGCTGCTGTGGCTGGTGGCCTCCATCCTCGCCACCGCCTACGGCTGGCTGGTCTGGAAGCGGCTGGCCTGGACGCCGGAACTCTACGCCGTGCCCGTGCTGGCCGCGGCCGCCTGGAACCTGGCCCTGGTGAAGCCCCTGCGGGCCCGCCTCGAGGGGCGCCAGGCGGACCTCGGCCTGCTGGCCCTGGCCGCGGGGCACCTGGCCCTGGCCGTGCCCGTGGCCCTGGCCTGGCGCTGGGTGGGCCCGTTCTGGGGCGTCTTCGCCCTGGGCCTGGCCGGGGCCGCCCACCGGACCGGAGCGGACGCGCCCGGCGAGGGGGCCTCCAGCCTCTCCTGGCTGGCCCTGGGCATGGCCCTGCTGGCCACGCTGCGCTGGGCCTTCCATGGCCTTGATGGCGCCTTCGATCCCGGGCACCCGGGATTGCCCTTCCTCCGCGCGGTCTTCGCCGAGGGCCTCCTGGCCGCGTGCGCCTGGTTCCTCCTCACCCGCCGAGGCGGTCGCCAGGGCATCTTCGCCTTCCTGGCCCTCCAGGTCACGGCGAACATGACGCTGGCGGTGGAGGCGGCCCGCCTCGTCCAGTGGCTGCAGGCGCCGGATCCCCGCCTCGTCCCCTGGGGCGCCAGCCGGGCCGCGTCCATCACCCTCACGCTGGTCTGGGCCCTCTCCGGTGCCTGGCAGTGGATGCGCGGCCTCGGGCACGAGGGTGGGGCCCGCCGGGCCCTGCTCGCCGCAGGCTACGCCTGGATGGGCCTCGCCGCCCTGAAGCTCCTCGTCGTGGACCTGGCCTCCGCCGATACGCCCCTGCGGGCCCTGGCCTTCCTCGGCGTGGGCGCCATTGGCATGACCGCGGCCATCCTCGCCCGACGACACCACCCGGACGCGCGGCCATGAAGTACGCTCGTCCTCTCCTCCTCGCCGGCCTCGCCCTGCTGGCCCTCGCCTGTGCGCAGGAGGACCGCTCCGGCCTGCGCCGGCGCACCATCCCGCCGCCGCCCACCAGCGGCTGGGCCCGGTTGCCGCTGGACGCCGCCGCCCAGCGGGTTGCCAAGAGCCTGTGGATCTCCGATGCCACCGGGCGCAGCGTCCCCTTCCTGGTGGCTCGCGAGGGCCTCTGGGCGCCCCAGCCCCTGACCCTGGACCACCCGCTGCTGGGCGTGGATCGGGCAGGTCGCCCGGCCGTCGACTTCGCCCTGAAGCTGCCGGAGGGATGGCAGGTGGGCGAGCGGGAACAGCTCCGCCTCGACTTCGATCTCGACGGGGCCGCGCCCTGGGTGGCCACCCTCTCCGCCGAGCGACAGCGCCAGGACGGCGGTTTCCTGGCCTACACCTTCCCCGCCCCGGCGCACCTCTATGACCTGTCCCCCTCCGGCCAGCGCACGAGCCTCACCCTGCCCTGGGATGGCGAGCGCTACCGGATCACCCTCCGCATGGACCAAGGTCGGGCTCCACGGATCAAGGGCCTGCGCGTCTTCGCCGAGACCCGGCCCGAGGCCCTGGAGGCCGAGCTGGCCCTGGACGCCACCCTGGTGCCGGAACCGGGCCGACCCCGCGAATGGCGCCTCACCCTCCCCGAGGCAGCGCGCGTCGTGGGCCTGGACGTGAGTCTGGCGCCCCCGGCCGCGCCCCTGCGGGCGGAGGTGGCCTTCGGCGAAGACGGCGCCTTCACCCTCGTCGCCGACCCCCTCTGGAACCTGCCGGCGCTGAACTCCCACGCCACGCGGATCGCCCTGCCGCCAACCCTCGCACAGACCGTGCGCCTGCGGCTGCCGGAGGGCGCCACGCCCACCTCGGCCCGCATCCTCACCCGCCGCCAGACCCTGCTCTTCCCGGCGGAGGCCGGCCAGGCCTACACCCTCCACCTGGGCGGCGTGGCCCGCCCCGCCCCCGGCGACCTGGGCGCCCTGCCCTCCAGCCGCGCCGTCTTCGCCACCGCGCCTCTGGCCCTGGGGCCCGAGGCGCCGGATCCCGAAGGCCTGCCGCACCGGATCTCCTCCGGCGAGCGGGCCCGCCCCTGGATGCCCTGGGTGGCCGGCGCGGCGGTGCTGCTGCTGGGCCTGGCCGCGTGGCGGCTGCTGCGGGACGGACAGGCTTAGAGATCCGCCAGCACCTCATCCGTGGCCTTCACCGCCGCGAACTGGCCCCGCAGTTCGGCCAGGGCCACGCGGTGGGCGGTCTCGGCGGGAATGCGGCCGCCCTCGCCGTCATCCAGGGAGAGGGCGGAGCTGGCATCGGACACCACGGTCACGTCGAAGCCCAGGTTGGAACCCAGGCGGGCGGTGGTGGACACGCAGAGGTGGGTGGTGATGCCGGCGATGACGAGGCCGGTGATGCCGTGCATCCGCAGATGCTCCTCCAGGCCCGTGCCTAGGAAGGCCGCGTGGACGGATTTTGTGAAGATGGGCTCGCCCGGCAGGGGCTGGGCTTCAGGCTTGAACGCATGACCGGGCTGGTCAGGGTGGAGCGGTGAGGCGGGGTTGGCGGAGGCGTGGCGCACATGCAGTACCGGGCGGCCGGAGGCGCGGAAGCCCGCCAGCAGCCGCGCCACGTTGGCCTCGGCCGCGGGCGTGCTGCGGACCCCCCAGGCGGGATCGTCCCAGGCCTTCTGGACATCGATGAGCAGCAGGGCGGTGGGGGTGGCAAGGGTCATGGGGCCTCCGGAAGCACCTCGAGAAGGATCGGCTTCGACCGCAGCTGCACCAGGGCCACGGCAGCGAGAATGATGAGCATGCCCGCCAGGGCCCGCCAACCGAAGGGTTCCTTCAGGACCAGGGTGCCCAGGAGCACCGCCACCAGGGGATTCAGGTAGGCGTAGGTGCCCATTTTCGCGGGAGGCCAGGCCTTGGCCAGGTAGATGTAGGCCGAGAAGGCCAGCACCGAGCCGAAGAGGGCCAGGTAGCTCACGGCCAACACGGCTTTGGCATGGAGGGGGGCGCGCAGGTAGCCGCCCAGGAATGGCGCCAGCGCCCAGCCCATGAGCGCCGCCAGCACCGCGGTGACGCCCGAGGGCACGGTCAGTTCCGCCCAGGACACCAGGGCGTTGGGGCAGCCCAATGGCGTCATCCCTTCTTCGCCTTCCGGGCCTGGGCATCCTGGGGGAAGGGGCTGGGGCCCGACTTCTCCCAGTGGGTCTCCAGGACCATGGTCGTGCGCGTGGTGACCATGGGGCCCAGGGCGCGGATCCGGCGCAGGCGCTCGGCGATGCCCGCGGGCGTATCCGCCACGATCTTCAGCAGCAGCGCGTCCTCGCCGGCAATGGTGTGGGCCTCCAGGATGTCGGGATCCTGCTCCAGGGCCTTGATGAAGCGCTGTTCCAGGGCCTCGTTGTTGTCCTTGTAGCGCACGGCCACGAAGGCCACGGTGGGCTTGTTCACGGAGGCGGGGCTCACGCGGGCGGCGTAGCCCGCCAGCACGCCCTCGGCCTCCAGCCGCTTCACCCGGTCGATGATGGTGGGGCGGCTCACCCCCAGCCGCTCGGCCAGTTCCGCGTGGCTCATGCGGCCGTCCTGCTGCAGCAGCGCCACCAGGCGCCGGTTGAGGTCGTCGTCCATCAGGGGCTTGACCATGCCTGCCTCCGGGAAGAGCTTCATTCAACACTGTGAAAGAGAATCATTCAATGGATGGGACAATCCGTAAAGCCGTGAACCCGGGGGCTCGGCCCCGAACCGATGCGGAAGGCGGGTACGGGTAACATGGGCCTTGAGGTGTCCATGGACTTTGCCCGTCCCCATACGGACCAGAGCTTCTTCCTGATCGCGGGGCCCTGCGTCATCGAGAACCGCGACCATGCCCATTTCATGGCGGGGCAGCTGCGGGACCTGGCGGAGGCCCGGGGCATCCCCTTCATCTACAAATCCAGCTTCGACAAGGCCAATCGCACCAGCGGGGGAAGCGCCCGGGGGCCGGGCATGGACGACGGGTTGGACATCCTGGCCGAAGTGCGGCGCCGCTACGGCGTGCCCGTCCTCACCGACGTGCACGAGAGCCAACAGTGCGCCCCGGCGGCGCAGGCGGTGGACGTGCTCCAGATCCCGGCCTTCCTGTGCCGGCAGACGGATCTCCTGGTGGCCGCCGCCGCCACCGGCTGCACGGTGAACCTGAAGAAGGGCCAGTTCCTCGCCCCCTGGGACCTGAAACACGGCGTGGAGAAACTCCAGTCCGTGCCCGGCCACGGCCCCGTGTGGGTAACCGAGCGGGGCTCCAGCTTCGGCTACGGCAACCTGGTGGTGGATTTCCAGTCCTTCCCCCACCTCCGCAAAACGGGCTGCCCCGTGGTCTTCGATGCCACCCACAGCGTGCAGAAGCCGGGCGCCCTCGGCGACCGCACGGGGGGGGCGCGGGAGATGATCCCCACCCTGGCCCGGGCCGCGGCCACGGCCGTGGATGGCTTCTTCTTCGAGGTGCACGACTGCCCCGAGAAGGCCCTCAGCGATGGGCCCAACGCCATGCGCCTGGAGGCCTTCGGCGACCTCCTGGACCAGCTGCTGGTCCTCTGGAGGGCCGGGCGTGCGGCCGCGCAGCAGGATCCCGCGGGCCGCTGATGGAGGTCGTCCTGAAGGCCGGGCGAGCTTTGGAACTGCGCCCCCTGCGCCTGGCCGATGCGCGGGCCCTCTTCGCGCAGGTGGATGCCAACCGCGCCCGCCTGCGCCGCTGGCTGCCCTGGCCCGATGCCAATCTTTCTCCCACCGATTCGCGCGCCTACATTCTGCAGATGCGCACCCAGGCGAAGGCGGGCCTCGGGCAGACCTTCGGCCTCTGGTGGAAGGACCAATTGGTGGGCGTGGCGGGCTTCAACTGGATCGACGGCGCCAACCACAGCGCCGCCGTCGGCTACTGGCTGGCCGAGGAGGCGCAGGGCCGCGGCCTCATGACCGCCGCGGTGTCCGCCCTGCTCCGCCACGGGTTCCACGGCCTCGGACTGAACCGCATCGAGATCCGCGCGGGCCTCCGCAACCGCCGCAGCCGCGCCATCCCCGAACGCCTCGGTTTCCGCCGCGAGGGCACGCTCCGTCAGGCCGAGTGGGTCAGCGGCCGCTACGTGGACCACGCCGTGTACGGGCTGCTGGCCGCGGCGTGGAAGGCCCGGCGATAATCAACTGCTATTCCACCCCGGCCGCGTAGGTCAGGTTCAGCAGGGCCATGGCGCGGGTCACCTTGCCCACGCTGTTCTTGGTGGTGTCGGTGTAGGGAATGCCCCGCCGTTCCAGGGCCTCGTAATCGAAGTTGCCGTCGCCGCTGAGATCGAAACAGAGGGCGCCGTCCTTGATCCAGTCGGTGCGGATCTGGTAGCCGGGCGCGGGCACGGCGCTCACGATCACGTCGGCCACGCGGATGAAGCCCTCCAGGTGATCCTTGTTTGTGTTCGCGTGGCAGAGGATGGGCGTAGCCTTGAGGTTGGCCACCATGGCGGTGAGGGGACGGCCGATGCGCAGGCTGTCGTTGATGACCAGCACCGTCTTCCCCGCCAGCCAGGCCTCCCCGAAGCCGCGCTTGAGGGTCTTCACGAGGGCCCGGGCCGTGCAGGGCGTCATGCAGCGGTGCTGGGAACCGTCGTCAAGCCGCTTCCGGTACTTGTTCAGGAAGCCGATGTTGATGGCGTGCAGGCCCTCGATGTCCTTGCCCGGATCCACCAGATCCATCACCTCGTCGTCCTTGATCTCGGGGTAGCGCAGGGGATAGAAGATGAAGATCCCGTGCGTCTTGTCGTCCTGGTTGAGGCGGGCCAGCAGCTTCACCAGCTGCATGCCGTTCTGCACCCGCAGGTCCGCCGCGTTGATGCCCAGGTCCTCGCAGTCCTTCATCAGCCAGCGCTGGTAGGTGACGCTGCCGGGATCCTCGGTGCCCAGGATCACGCCCAGGCCGGGGGCAAAGCCCAGCTTCTGGACGTTGGACTTCACCAGCCGCAGGTAGTGCTGGGCGGTCTCCTGGCAATCGAGTTTCCCAGTGAGCGTGGAAGGCATGGAACACCTCAGCTTCCATTCTACCGACTCCCCGCGCCAGAACCGGGCCGAGGCGTCCTATGCTGGCTCCATGCGCCCGCCAAAGTCCGCCCCTGCGTCCTCCATCCCCGAGCTGCAGCGCCGCCTCCGCGCTGCCTATCCCGATGCGAAGTGCGCCCTCGACCACATCGATCCCTTCCAGCTGGTGGTCGCCACCATCCTCAGCGCCCAGTGCACCGACGCCCGGGTGAACCTCACCACGCCGGCCCTCTTCGCCCGGTTCCCGGATGCCGCGAGCCTGGCGTCGGCCCGACAGGAGGAGGTCGAGGCCCTGATCAAATCCACGGGCTTCTTCCACAACAAGGCGAAGCACCTCATCGGACTCGGACAGGCCTTGATGGCCCGCCACGGCGGCGCGGTGCCCGCCGATCCCACGGAACTGGGCGCCCTGCCCGGCGTGGGGCAGAAGACGGCGAATGTCGTTCTGGCCAATGCCTTTGGCGTGCCGGCCCTGGCCGTGGACACCCACATCTTCCGGGTCGCGCGTCGCCTGGGGCTCTCGAAAGCCACGACGCCCGAGAAGGTGGAGGCCGACCTCTGCCGCGCCTTCCCGCGGGAGGACTGGATCGAGCTGCACCACCAGCTCATTTTCCACGGCCGCCGGGTCTGCGACGCGCGCCGCCCCGACTGCACGGTGTGCCCGCTCCTCGACCTCTGTCCCACGGGCCTGGGGAAGGTCAAGGATCCGCACTCGGGTGTGCGGTTCACGCCTGCTCCAGAAGGCCTTCGTCCTTCTGGAGTGAGAGAAAGGGGTAGGTCAGAAATGGCTCCGTTCCAACTGCCTCCTGTCTCACCCGGGGGGCGCATGCGCCACCCAAGCCCCATCCCCAACCTCAAGGAGGGACCACCTCAGCGCGTCGTCAGCCTGGTGCCCTCGGTGACGGAGCTGCTCGTGCAGTGGGGGCTGGCGGCCCGGCTGGTGGGACGCACGCGCTACTGCATCGAGCCGAAATGGATCCGCAACACGGTGCCCATGGTGGGCGGCACCAAGGATCCGGATCTGGACCGCATCCGCGACCTGGCCCCGGACCTGGTGATCCTGGAGAAGGACGAGAACCCGAAATCCGCCGCCGAGGCCCTCACCGCCCTGGGCATTCCCTGGCTGGCCCTGGAGGTCCGCACCCTGAAGGACGTCGCCGCCGAGTTGCGGCACCTGGGCGCAGTCCTCGGCGTACCGGAGGCCGGCGAGGCCCGCGCCGCCGCCCTGGAAGCGCGCCTGAAGGGTCGCTGCAGGAAGGGGTCGCGCACCCTGGTCCTCATCTGGAAGGAGCCCTGGATGAGCGCGGGGCCCGATACCTACCTGGGCGACCTGCTCCGCTGCGCCGGCCTCACGCCCATCGGCCTCGAGGGGTACCCCACCCTCGCGGAGGACGACCTTCTCGCCCTGGCGCCCCGGGTCATCCTGCTTCCCACGGAACCCTACCGCTTCAACCGCCGTCACGCCGCCGACCTCCAGCGCCGCTTCCCGGATGCCGCCGTGCACCTCGTCGATGGCCAGGCCCTCACCTGGTACCTCAGCCGCACGGAGGCGGGGCTGGACCTGCTGGAGGCGCTCTAACGGGTCCGGAGGGTGTAGCGGAAGGTCATATCGAACACCGCATTCACCTTGCGACCGCGGAAGATCCCCGTCCCGAACCGCCAGCGTTTCACCGCCCGCAGGGTCTCCGCGCGCAACATGGGAGGCCCTTCCAGCAGCTCGGTCCGGATGGGCACACCCTTCTCGTTGATCGTGACCCGCACCACCACATCGCCCTGGATATGTCCCCATTCGGCGAGCATCGGGTAGACCGGGATCTCCTCGTGAACGGCCTCCAGGTCATTCAGGTTCAGGCCTTGATTCATGCCCGGGACGCCCCGAATGATGCCCCACCCGGACCCTTTGGGGGCCCCCTGGCCGTTTCCGGGCCCCTGTCCTGACGGGAGCCCGGTTCCCCCCACCGCTGCCGGGAGTCGAACATCCCCGACGGCCCTGACCTGCTGGGGAAGGGTGGTCGGGAGGTCCTGCACGTCCCGCGGCATCGCCTCCATGAGTGGGACTGGGTCCAGGGCCAGGATCTTAGGATCGATGGCTCCAGTGCCCTCCGCGGAGTCCAAGGGAGGCGCGGTGCCCTGGACGGGCACCGCCATGGCCGCAGGTTCCGGCGGCGGCACATCCTCGAACGTAAGGGTCACGACCTGCTGCGAGAGGATCTCTCTTCCCTTCGACGGGCCAGGCCGCCGGCGAGTCCAGGCCACCCCAACCAGAGTCACCAGGACATAGACAATAAATGTCAAAAGAATGCTCAATTGCCGACTGTGGGCCGGTGCCGCCTTGAAAATGGCCCCGGGCTGAAGCGTGGGAGGAAGGTCCACCGGCCCGGGAGTGCCATTGGATCGCGTCGAGTAAAGCAGAGAGGGGGACACGAAGGCTCGAACAGAATGAGACCAGGCGAAGAGAACAACCCGGCGCGAAAGGCCGATCCCAATTACCCTCCTGCGGGGAGCAGGAGACGTGGGCGGGTCGCGGGAAACAGATGGCGTGTGAGGAAAAGGATAGACCCTTGCCGGATCCTCTGGGTAGAGTTGCGACCATATCCACACAAGGAGTCCGCTATGAAGCGCGTTCTGGAAGGGTGTGCGCTGGTTTCTCTCGCCTGTCTGACGGCCAACGCCCAGGGCGTCTTCATCAATGCGAACAAGCCCGACGCGGCCACCTGTCCTCGCGTGATGCAGGACAAGTCCTCCCTGGAATACAACAGCCAGTACGGCGCCAACACGGCCGATGCCTCCGCGAAGTTCTACCATCAGGAGGGCGTCCAGTTCTTTCCCCAGGGCCAGCGCAAGGACGTCTCCGCCTTCGCGGCCTACGATGAGAAGGCAAAGGGCACCTCCCTCAGCAGCCTGAAGGGGAAAGTCGTCCTGGTGGGGCTGTGGAGCGTCAACTGTGCGCCCTCCGCCAAGATGCTCATGGAGTTCGCCAGCCTCTACCCCAAGCGGGCCCAGTTCGGCTTCGAGATCCTGGCCGTCAATTTCGACGAGAACCAGCAAGAGGACAGCGGTACCGAGGGCGGCTGGCGCGCCATCAACAAGTTCATGATCAAGAACCGCCAATTCTTCGAGACCAGCAAGATGCCCGTGTACACGCCGGGACTCGGCAAGGAGGGGGCCTCCAACTTCGCGGACATGGTCTGGTCCCTGCCGGTCCTTTATGTGGTGGATCGCGAAGGGAAGCTGGCCCAGGTCCACATCGGCTACAAGGACGGCTTCGTCGGTCAGGCCCTCAGCATGGCCCTGCGGGAGAGGCCTTCCGTCGCCCCTGCCCCGGCCACCCCGCCCCCCGCACCGGCCCACTGACTGGATTCCCAGCCGACACGCATCGCTACCTTAGGTATGCTAAGGGGTCCTCCCGGAGCGATCCCATGCCCCTCATCCTGCCTCTCATCCTCGCCCTGCCGGCGCTCCAGGCGCCGGCTCCGACGACGCCCACGGCAGATGCCCAGGCGATCCTCGACACGGCCCGGGCCAAGGCCAAGTCGGTGATGGCGGAACGCGCGGCGTTCATCAAGGCTGGCGGCAACCGCAAGGACTTCAAGGGCGACTGCGCCAAGGAGTTGGTTGGTCTCGATGCGCGCCTGGGGGCGGAGACCCGGCCCGCGGTCCGGCAGGCCCTGCTGGTGAGCCGCCTGCTCTACCTGGAGCTGATGCACGCCAGGTTGGAGACCCCGTTCCTGGATCGGCTCCGCAAGGAGATACCCGCCACCGCGCCAGCCTGGGGGCTGGACCCGAGCCTCATCGAGGCGCTCGCCGACGAGCAGGCCGCCGACGGCGGTCCCTACCTCGCCGAGGCTCGCGCCCACCACCCCGATCCAGCCGTCCGACGCACGCTGCTCTTCGACTACTTCTGGGACCGCCTGGATGCCAAGGACGAGGCGGCCTGGAAACCCGCCTACGAAACCCTCCAGACGGAGTTCCCGGACAGCCGCGAGGCGAAGCAGGCCGCGGACATCCGGGCGAGCGACCTGAAGACCGGCATCGGCCACCCCGCTCCGGCGTTCAGCCTCCCGGCCCTGGACCATCCCGGGACGAGCTACACCCTGGCTTCCTTCAAGGGCAAGTATCTGCTCCTCGATTTCTGGGCCACCTGGTGCCCGCCCTGCCGCGCAGAAATGCCCAACCTGCACAAGGCCTGGGCCCACTTCCAGGGCCGGAACTTCGCGATCCTCTCCCTCTCCTTCGATGCCAAGCCGGAGTTCATCGCGCCCTTCCGGAAGCAGGCCGCGACGCCCATGCCCTGGGACCACGCATTCGTGGTGGGCGGCTTCACCTCCCCCGTGGCCGAGGCCTACGGTGTGAAGGGGATTCCCAAACCCCTGCTGATCTCCCCTGAAGGCGTCATCGTCGCCTCCGGCGGCCAGCTCCGTGGTGAGGAACTGGAGAAGACCCTGGCGAAGTTCCTGGGGGAGTGAACCGCACGGCTGAATCCGCTGCGCGGATTCAGCTAGGGCCCGCAAACGCGGGCCCTAGCTCATTTTCCTTCCAGCCAGGCCAGCATCGTTTCCGGTTTCTGGAACCCCAGGCTGCGGCGGACTTCGCGGCCATCGGCGTCCAGCAGCAGCACGGTGGGATAGCTCTGGATCTTCAGCTTCGCCGCAAGGTCGGGTCGCACCTTGTCGGTATCGATGCGCACGGCCACAGCATGGTCGCGGATCCAGGCCCGCACGGCGGGATCGGGCCAGGTCGTCTCGTCCAGCTCCTTGCACTGGGCGCACCACTCGGCGTAGGTGTCCACCAGCACGAGCCTGTGCTCGGCCTTGGCCTTGGCGAGGGCGCCCTCGAAGTCGTTCTCCAGCCATTCGGAGTCTGCGGGTTTGACCTCGGCCACACGACTCGAGCCCATGAACAGCGGCACCCCCAGCAGAGATTCACTGGCCCGGATCCCATGCAGGATGCCGAGGACCAGCAGAAGGATGGCGAACCCCTTGCGGATCTGGGCCAGGAATCCATCTGCCGATTCGAACATCCCGAACACTGCGGCACCAATCAGCTGCACCCCCGCCATCAGGGCGAACAGCATCCATTCCGGCACGATCAGCCGCACGCTCCACACCGCGAAACCGAGCACCACGAGGCCCATGATCCGCTTGAATCGCGTAAGCCAGTCGCCGCTCTTGGGGAGCGAGGCACTGAAGGTCCCAACCAGCATGAAGAGCACCCCCATGCCGATGGAAAACACGAAGAGCTGGGAGGCCCCCAGCCACACCTGCCCATGCTGGGCGATCCCCAGCAAAACGGCCCCGATGACCGGCCCCACGCAGGGGGCGGAAAGGGGCCCCAGCACCAGCCCCATGAGGAAGGCGCCGCCAAACCCCTTCCGGGAACCATCGCCCTGAAGCTTCGCCGCGAGGCTCGGGGGCAGCGCGATCTCGAACGCACCGAAGAGGGAGAGGGCGAAGACAGCGAAGATCAGCGCCACGGGAATCAGGAATCCCGGCTTCTGGGCAGCGGCACCGAAGGCTGCGCCCGTCTTGGCAGCAAGGACGCCGAGGGTGGTGTAGGTCACGGCCATGCCGAGCACGAGTACGGCCGACAGCGCGAATCCCCGCGCCTTGCCGACATGCTTGGTTCCGATGATGGCCATGGTGATCGGAATCATGGGGAACACGCAGGGCGTCAGCGAGGCCCCGAGCCCCGCCAGGAACATCAGGAGGAAGGACCAGAGCAAGCCGGTCTCCGGCGTAGACGGGGGCGGAACGGGCGTCGGGGCGGCTGCGGCGGGCGGATTCACGGGTGCCGATTCGGCCTTCGGTTCCGGCTTCATGTCAGTCGCGGCCGTGGCACCGGCCTTAGCCTTGTCTATCGGAGAAACCGGCGCGCTCTTCGCCGGTTTCTCCGCCGGGATCTCCGCGGCTTTCACCGAGAGCGTCCGCGTGGTGGGCGGGTAGCAGACGCCACCCTCGCCCTCGGTGCAGGGCTGGTAAGTCACGGCCAGATTCACGGTGCCGGAGAGCCCCTCGCCCGTGATGGGCACGCGAACCGTGCCGTGCCAGACGGGATCGCCCAGCTCGTCCTTCCCGTCGCCGGGGGGCAGCTTGCCCATCTTCACGGCACCAGGCCCGCCCTTCTTCTCCACGGACATGAAGGCGACCTTGAGATGGGCGCCGGGGGGTACCGTCGCCACCACGGCCCCCTTGTCGAAGGCCAGGGTCACGTCCTTCACTGGATCGAAGCCGACGATCGCCCGCTGGCCCCAGGCTCCGGTCGCCACCAGCAGGCTGAGAAGGAAGGTGGTCAAGATCCGCATGGGTCCCCCGGGGAGGATCAGGATACGGCATCGGGTGCGCCCCCCAGGGCCGCTTTGCGCCGAGAACCGCTTATCTCCTAGTGTGGAAGGATGCTGACGTCCTTCTCCCGCCCCTGGCTCCCCTTGCTGATGGACCGCCTCCGGGCCCACCTGGCGGCGGAGCCCTTCCCCCGGGACGCGGCCCACGACCTAGGCCACATCCTGCGCGTGGCGCGGCTGGCGGCGCGGATCGCGGCGGAGGAGGGCGCGGACGCCGAGGTCTGCGTGGCCGGGGCCCTTCTGCACGATCTGGTCTACCGTCCCAAGAATCACCCGGAGTCGCCGCTCACGGCGAGCCTGGCCGCGGCGCTGGTGCCCCAGTGGTGCCGGGAGACGCCGGGCCTGGAGACCAGGGCCGAAGCCGTGGCCGGGGCCGTGGCCAGCCACAGCTGGAGCGGGGGCGGGGAACCCGCGAGCCTGGAGGCGGAGGTGGTGCAGGATGCGGACCGCCTGGAGGCCATCGGCGCCATCGGCATCGCCCGGGTCTTCGCCACCGGCGCCAGCTTCGGCGCCGGGCTCTGGCACCCGGAGGATCCCTGGGGCGACCACCGGGAGCTGGACGACAAGGCCTGGAGCCTGGACCACTTCGAGCGGAAGCTCCTGAAACTCGCCGCCGGCATGCGAACCGCATCGGGCCGCCGCCTGGCCCACGCGCGCCAGGCCACCCTGCTCGCCTACCTCGACGCCCTCCGCGCCGAACTCGCGCCCGATCGCCGATAGCCCTCCCCCGATCGCTATACTCAGCCATGGCCTTCACCCTCGCCCTCCACCGCCGCTTCGTGGCCGACCACTTCCACGACCTGCCGGGTTTCGTCGAGGCCCGCCACGGGCACAACTGGGAGCTGGAGGCCACGGCGGTCCTGGCCACGGAGGCCGGGGAACCGGCCTTTGCCGCAGCCCTGGATGCCTGGGTGCAGGGTGTGGACTACCGCCTGCTGAACGAGCAGGCACCCCTGGCCGGGCGCAATCCCACCGCCGAGCTGCTGGCCCAGTGGGCCCTGGTGCATCTGCGCGACCGGGGCCTCGAGGTGCGCTCCGTGAAGGTGCGGGAGAAGGCCAACTACTGGGCCCTGTGTCGCGCCGGGAACGCGCGGTGAGGGGCCGGGGCACCCTCGCCGCTGCTGTTCTGCTGGCCCTCCTGGGGGGCTGCGGGCGGAAGGATGCGTCCGAACAGGCCACCGTTCCCGCGCCGACCGCCGCGGCGGACGTTCCCATAACGATGCCCTGGACCTGGCATCCCCTGGGCGATCTGGCCGTCATCGAAGGTGAGGTGGCCGAACCCACGGACCTCGTCCTGGAGGGGCATTCCATCCGCGCCACGCGCTATGCGGAGGCCGGTCCCGTGCGCTGGGAGCTCTACCGGCCGCCCGAGGGCGAGGTGGCCGTGCTGCGGACCGCCTCGGGGCGCATTCTGGCGCGGTTCGACTTCAGCACCACTCGGAAACCGGCACCGGTCAAAGCGCCGGCTGCGCGCCGCCCCACGGCCCAGCCCCGCCCTGTGCCGCCGCCGGCCCCGCCGCAGCCCCGCCTTGCCCCACCCCGCCCCTTGCCCGTTCCAATCCCACCGGTGCCTTCGGCCAAGGCGCGGGTGAAGCCCGCTCCAGCCCCTCCGACCCTGCCCCATCGCCCCAGGACGCCCCTGCTGGCCCCGATCGAGGCCACGCCCGCCGTACCGGAGACCCTGCCCGTCTGGCCGGGGACCTTCCCGTCCCCCCTCGGCCCGGCACCCCGCTGGCCCGGCATGGGCGAGGCCCTCAACCTCACCCGGGGCCCCGGTGGCCACAAGCAGCTGCTGCTGAGCTTCGACGGCGGCTCCAGCGATGAGGTCGCCGCCGAGATCCTGGACATCCTGAAGGCCCGCGGGGTGCACACCACCTTCTTCCTCACCGGCACCTTCATCCGCCACTACCCGGATATCGTGCGGCGCATGGCCGCCGAGGGCCACGAGATCGGCAACCACACCATGGACCACCCCCACTTCGCCCCGGGCATGCGGCGCGATCCGGCCTGGACCAAGGCCCGGGTGCAGAAGGAGCTGCTGGACGCGGATGCGGAGCTGGTGCGCGTCCTGGGCCGTCCCATGGATCCCTACTGGCGCGCCCCCTACGGCGAGCAGACCCCGGAGATCCGCCGCTGGGCCGAGGAACTGGGCTACCGCCACGTGGGCTGGAGCGAGGGGGCCGACACCCTGGACTGGGCCACGACCAAGGAGCGGCGTCTCTATCGAAGCGGCACGGCCATCCTCAAGCGCCTGCACCAGCGGATGGAGCACGACGGGGATGGGCTCATCGTCCTCATGCACCTCGGTTCGGAGCGCACCGAGCAGGACCGGCCGACGGTCGGCCTCGGGGCCTTCATGGACCAAGCCCGGGCCGAGGGCTGGCACTTCGTCAACGCCGGCACCTTCCTGCACGAGCTGGGCAAGCCCGCCTGGGATCCCCATCAGCGCCTGGCCCTTCTGCCCTCCCCACCCTCGCAGGCCGCAGCCGGGACCCGCTGAGCTACACTGATCCCAGTTCATCGCGGAGGCGTGTTGGAGGGAGTGGGCCGTTGGGTGCTTCGGGCGCTGGGGGCCTTTGTGGCCCTGGTGCTCATCCTCTCCCTCGCCAGCTACTACCCGCTGGATCCCCACCCGTTCATGCAGGGCGGTGCGGTGGATCCCGTGCACAACCTCTGCGGCACCATTGGCGCCCTGCTGGCCGGCCTGCTCCAGACCCTCGCGGGCGCGGGCGCCTGGGTGGTCCCCCCCTACCTGCTCTGGGAGGCCTGGCCCCGGGAGGGCCGGCGCTGGCCGGGGCGCCTGGCCTGGCTGGGCCTGTCCCTGGGCCTGTGGACCGCCCTGGGCGGGTTCAACGCGCGGGTGTGGCAGGACGGGGCCGGCGGCACGCTCCAGCTGCGCTGGGGCGGCTGGCTGGGCAGCATGCTCTGGCCCGTGCATCGCCGCATCCTCGGGCCCGTGGGGCTGCCCCTGGCGCTCGCCCTGCTCTTCCTCATCTGCGCCCTGGTGCTCGCACCGGCCCTCACCCGCGCCCTGGGCGCCCTCCTGGCCCGGTGGCTGGGCGAGAAGGCCTGGCCCTGGTTCCGCCCCATGCCGACCAAGGGGGTCCAGGGATTCCTCTCCATGGTGAAGCGCCCCTTCCTGCGCTGGCGGAACCCCGACCAGCCCGAGATCGATGCCAGCGATGCCCTCGCTCTCCAGGCCCTGGCGGTCCGCCAGCAGAGCCTGGAGGACCAGCGGGAATCCCTGCTCCGGGCCGAGCTGGAAACCGCGGAAATGCGCAAGAAGAAGCCCGTCATCCGCACCGAGGACCTCCTTCCGCCCATTACCTCCATCAACCTGGATGCGCCCTCGGTGGTTGAGGGCCGTGCCCCCGATCGGCCCCTTCCGGTCCACCCGGATGGGGCCGGCTTCCGCTCCAAGCTGCTGGCCCAGGCCCCACTCCCGGCGCCGCCCAAGCCCACCGTGGCGAAGGCCCAGGTGGCCCGGGACCGCTTCGGCCGCGAGACCGTCCAGCCGCCCCTGCCCCTCACGGAACCCACGCCCTCCCAGCCCCTGCCCCCCCTGCCGGAACCGCCTCCCCAGATGAAGGCCCCGGCACCCGTGGAGCGGGAGACGCTGCCCCCGCGGCGGCTCTTCGACCCCCCGGGCAAGCACACGCGGGTGGATCCGGCCCTGCTGGCCGACATCCGTGAGCGGATTGGACAGAAACTGTCGGAATTCAAAATCAAGGGCGCGGTGACCGGCATGCAGCCCGGCCCCGTGGTCACCGTCTTCGAGTTCCAGCCGGACGCGGGCATCCCGCTCTCCCGCATCCTGGGCATGGAAGAGGACCTCGCCCTGGCCCTCCAGGCCGAGGCCGTCCGCATGGACCGCATCCCCGGGAAGAACCTGGTGGGCATCGAGGTGCCCAATCCGGTGCGGGAGATCATCACCTTCCGCGAGGTCATCGACAGCCCCGCGTTCCGGGACGCTCCGGGCCTCCTCTCCATGGCCCTCGGCAAGGACATCGCCGGGAATCCGGTGGTGGCGGACCTGAACAAGATGCCCCACCTCCTCATCGGCGGCAGCACGGGGAGCGGCAAGAGCGTGGGCGTGAACGCCATGATCTGCTCGATCCTCGTGCGCGCCATGCCCGACGAAGTGAAGCTCATCCTGGTGGATCCCAAGATGGTGGAGCTGGGCGTCTACGAGGACATTCCCCACCTGTGGGCCCCGGTGGTGACGGACATGAAGGAGGCGGGCCGCGTCCTCAAATGGGTGGTGGCCCAGATGGAGGACCGCTACCGGCGGCTGGCCCTGCTCTCCGTGCGCGATCTTCGCAGCTTCAACGCGAAGGTGGCCGAGGCCGGGGGCTCCCTTGACATCTCCGAGCGCACCCCCAACCCGCGCTGGCCGGAACGACCCGCCGTGCTCGACCCGCTGCCCCATGTGCTCGTGGTCATCGATGAGCTGGCGGACCTGATGATGGTCGCCCGCAGCGAAGTGGAGGACAGCATCGCCCGCATCGCCCAGAAGGCCCGGGCCGTGGGCATCCACCTCATCCTGGCCACCCAGCGGCCCAGCGTGGACGTGGTGACGGGCGTGATCAAGGCCAACCTGTCCAGCCGGCTCAGCTACCGCGTGCGCACCAAGATCGACAGCCGGACCATCCTCGATGCCAGCGGCGGGGAGCAGCTGCTGGGCGCCGGCGACGCGCTGTTCCTGCCCAATGGCGCCAGCCATCCCCGGCGCATCCACGCCCCCTTCCTCACCGAGGAGGAGACCCTGCGCCTCGTCACCTGGCTGCGCGAGCGGGGACGGCCGGACTACAACCAGGCCCTCATCAGCGCCATGGAAACCGAGGAGGAGACCCTCCTGCTCGACGAGGAGGGTGGCGGGACCGGTGCCGGCGATGACATCTATGTTCGCGCCCTGGCCGTGGTGAAACGGGAACGGAAGGCCAGCACCAGCCTCCTTCAACGGAAATTGAACCTCGGCTACGGCCGGGCGGCTCGCCTGATCGATCGCATGGAAGAGGAAGGCATCGTGGGCCCCGATCGGGGCGCGGGCAAGCCGCGGGAAGTGCTGGCCGACGGCGAGTGAACGTCGCCCCGTGACCTACTTCGCGCCGCCTGCGGGCAGGGCCGGCGCGGCCTCGACCTTGGGCCTGCGCAGCGCCTTCCACCGGCTGCGTTTTGCGGGATCGGCAAGACCACCGGCATGACAGGCCAGGCAAGTCTCCAGGTGCGCGTCGGGGCTTCGCCAATAGGCGCGGGACGCTCCGCCGGTCTCGTTCCGCCGGTCGACCGGCACCCGTGGCCAGTAGAAGGTGAGCCGGGGTTTGCCGTCCTTCATCTCCAGGGCGTAGAGGGGACCGGGGTCCGGCCCCGGGCGGCCCCAGCGATCCTCCACGCTGCTCATGACCACCATCGCGTTGGGGGGAAGGGGCCCCCCGGCCCGGTAGGCCTCCGCGGCGGCATCGTCCACCCACACGCGGACCCAGCGCCCGCCGTGGGCGGGTGACTTCACGGGTTCCGACTGCACGGGCTGGAGGGCCGCGTAGTCCAGGGCCCGCAGGGGGGCTTGGGCCTCGGGGTCCACCGCGATCGGAGCCTTCACCGGCACGGCGATGAGTGCGGACGCCACCACCGGCACCGGACGCAGCAACGCCTGGCCGGTTCGCCCGGCGAAGAACAGGGTGGTCGCCCAGAGGAGCCCCAGGAACAGGGCAAGGAACCCCAGCCCCTGGTATTCCTTCCGCCGGCGATGCATGGCCACGAGGGCGAGCAGCCCCAGCGGCAGGCTGGCCGCGGCCCACAGGGCATGGTGCTGCAGGCCCGCGGCGTCACCGGTCCAGGGGAACAGACGGCCCGGCGGAAGGAGCCCCAGGGTGTGGGCCCGAGCCCAGCCGCTCACCAGGGAGCCCAGAAGCCCCAGCAGGCCGGCCCAGCCCAGGTACCGGCAGGCCGTCCACCAGGGCCGGATGCCCCGGCCCGGGCGCTGGGCTGCGAGGAGCGCCAGGGGCAGCAGGAGGCCCACTGCCACGGGCAGATGGGCGAGTAGGGCGTGTTTGGCAGCGATCCAGTCCATGGCGACAGGGCCTCGTTTGGGGCAGGGATACCCGCAGTCTGCCATCCTCCCGCGGGCCTGTGGGCTGGAAATCCTGTCACAATCCCAGCCATGAAACAGACCCTTCTCCAGCAGGTCCAGGCCTCGGTCGAGCTCAAACAGGCCTTCTTCTCCGCCGAGTTGGACCACGTCCTGCGCCAGGCGGAGGACATGGCCGAGCGGCTGCGCCGGGGCTGCAAGCTCCTCGTCTGCGGCAATGGTGGCAGCGCCGCGGATGCCCAGCACTTCGCCGCCGAGCTGAGCGGACGCTACCTCAAGGAGCGCCGGGCCCTCGCCGGAATCGCCCTCACCACCGATACCTCCGCCCTGACGGCCATCGGCAATGACTACGGCTTCGACCAGGTCTTCTCCCGCCAGGTGGAGGCCCTGGGCCGCCCGGGCGACCTGCTCATCGGGATCTCCACTTCCGGCAACAGCCCCAACGTCCTCCTGGCTGTGGAGGCCGCCAAGGGCCTCGGCATGCGGACCCTGGGCCTGCTGGGCCGGGACGGCGGCAAGCTGGCGGGCCTGGTGGACGACGCGCTGGTGGTGCCCTCCTCGGTCACCGCCCGCATCCAGGAGGTGCACCAGATGGTCTACCACTTCTGGTGCGAGGCCCTCGATGCCCAGTTCTGAGGCCCGGCCGTGACCCTGGCCGCTGGCCTGTTCGCCCTGGCCCTGCTGGTGCAGCCGAATCAGGTGTACCACTGGCGGGATGCCCAGGGACAGCCCCACGTCACGAATACGCCCCCGCCGCCGGGCGCGGAGATGGTGGAGGCCCCACCGCCGCCGGCCGTGGAGCCGGGTCACCCGGAACCACCCTTCCGCTCGCTGGCCAGCCGCGCGGACCGGCGCAAGGGCATACTGAGCGCCGCCCAGAAGGCGGCCTGGACTGCCCTGGAGGCGCACCTGGCGAAGGCGCGATCCCAGAACGATCGGCAGACCCTTGAGGCCGTGACCGATTCCCTCATCGACGATTCCCTCTGGGGCGGCGGCCTCTGGGCCATCACCCTGCTCCCGGCCTTTTCCCTGGCCCTCCTGGGCCTCCTCGGATGGTGGCTGGCCCTGGGGCTGAAGCCCGGCGCCCAGGTGCCCCTGGTGGGCGGATTCCTCTTGCTGGGGCTCGCCTTCGGCCAGGTGCTGCTGGCCTCCTTCCTCTACCATCCCCAGGCCACGCGGCTGCGGGAGAACATGGAACTGCTGGAACTGCACACGGGAAGTGGAAAGGAGCTGCGGCCCGAGAACCAGGCCCGACTCCAGCGCCGCTATCAGGCGTTGGAGAACGCCGCGGATCCCCTCCAGCCGCCCTGGCGGTTCCCGGCCCAGGTGTCGGCCCTCCGCCGGGACATGAAGCAGGTGCTGGTTGATCCCTGACCCAGCCAACGCCCTGGGGAACCACCTGCCCGCCCTGCGGGACGCCGCCCACCGGGAGGCCCTCGGTCTCTACCTGCACATCCCCTTCTGTCTGGATCGCTGCACCTACTGCTCCTTCACCACCACCCGGGACCGGGACCTGCAGCCGGCCGCCGTGGCGCGGCTGCTCCGGGAGATCCCCGCTTGGGGCGAGGCCCTGGGACGACCCGCCGTGGACACCCTGTATCTGGGCGGCGGCACGCCCTCGCTCCTCTCAGCCACGGAGCTGACGGACCTCACCGCGGCCCTTCATGGGGCCTTTGACCTCGGGCCGCTCGGCGAGGCCACCCTGGAGGCCAACCCCGGCACCGTGGACCTGGACTGGCTCACGCGGGCCCGTGACCTGGGCTGGGACCGGATCAGCCTCGGCGTGCAGGCCCTGGACGACGGCCTGCTGGCCCGGCTCGGCCGCATCCACGGCGCCGCCCAGGCCCTGGAGGCCCTGGCCCTCGCCGAGCGGGCCGGTTTCCAGCGGCGCAGCGCCGATCTCATGGTGGGCATTCCTGGACAGTCGCTGTCCAGAGTGGTCGAGGATGCCCGCACCCTCGCCGCCACGGGCATCGAGCATCTGAGCATCTACCTCCTGGACCTGGACAAGGCCTGCCCCCTGAAGGCGGAGGTGCAAGCAGGGCGCCTCGCCCTGCCCACGGAAGACGAGGTGGCGGATGTGTTCGAGGCCCTCCAGGCGGAGCTGCCCCGCCTGGGCCTGGCCCCCTACGAGATCAGCAACTATGCGCGGACCGGCGCCGAGAGCCGTCACAACAGCCGCTACTGGGAGCGCCGCCCCTACCTGGGCCTGGGCCCCAGCGCCGCCTCGCAGATGGGCGCCTTCCGCTGGACGGAATCGGCGGTCATCCCGGCCTGGATCGACGACCGTGGCGCCCTGGACCTCCAGACGCTGGATCCGGCGGAGGCCTTGGCCGAGATTCCACTGCTTGGCCTGCGCCTGCACCGGGGTGTGGACTGGGGGGCCCTTCGCCGCCAGGCCATCGAGGCGAACCTGGCCCCCCTCGCCGAGGCGTGGGAGGCCCGTCTGCGCGCCCTCGCCAAGGAAGGCCTCGTCCACTGGGAGGGCGACTGGGTGGGCCTCACTCCCCGCGGCATGCTGGTCAGCAACGGCATCTTCGAGATGTTCGTGTAGCCTCGTAAGAAGATGGCTATTCCGGAGCCCCGCATGCCCTACGCCGGCGAAAGCGCCGCCCTTCTCACCTCCGCCTGCTGGGCCCTGAACTCGGTGTGCTTCACCCTGGCGGGTCGGCGGGTGGGCTCGGCCTCCGTGAACCTGGTGCGCCTGCTCATGGCCTGGGCCCTGCTGGCGGGCCTGCATCTCGTCCTCTTCGGCAGCGTCTTTCCTGTGCATGCCGGGGCCACGCGGATCGGCTGGCTGGGCGTATCCGGGCTCATCGGTTTCGCCCTGGGCGACGCGGTGCTCTTCGAGGCCTTCCTGCTCATCGGGGCGCGGCTGTCCATGCTGCTGATGACGCTGTCCCCGATCTTCAGCGCCCTGCTGGCCTGGATCTGGCTGAAACAGGACCTGGGGCCCCTCAAGCTGCTGGCCATGGCCGTGACCCTGGCGGGCATCGCCTGGGTGGTGTGGGGCGATGGTGGCGCCGAAACCCACCCCCACCTCTGGCGGGGTGTGATCCTCGGCATCGGGGGGGCCCTGGGCCAATCGGTGGGCCTGCTCTTCAGCCTGTACGGCCTGGCGGGCGGCTACTCGCCCATCTCCGCCAACTTCATTCGCGTGAGCGCCGGCCTGCTGGGCCTGCTGGTCTACTTCACCCTTCGCGGCCGCATGGGGCCGACCCTTGGCGGCCTGCGGGACCGCCACGCCGCGGGTCTCATCGCCCTGGGCGCCGCCACCGGCCCCGTGCTGGGCGTGATCTTCTCGCTCGTCGCCATCGCCAGGGCCCCCATGGGCGTGGCGGCCACGCTCATGTCGCTCTCCCCGGTGCTTCTCCTGCCCGTGTCGCACTACGGCTTCAAGGAGAAGGTGGGCGTCCATGCCATCCTGGGCACCGCGCTGGCCCTGGCCGGGGCGGCCGCATTGTTCTTCGTCTAGGAGACGCCATGTCCCTCCGCAAGGATCCCGTCAGCTGGCTCTATGCACCGATCGAGCCCTACAAGATCCACCACCTGAAGGTGTCGGACCTGCATGAACTGCATGTCGAGGAGAGCGGCAATCCAAACGGCAAGCCCGTCCTCTTCCTGCACGGCGGACCCGGCGGGGGCACCAGCCCCAAGCACCGCCGGTACTTCGATCCGGCGAAGTACCGCATCATCCTCTTCGACCAGCGGGGCTGCGGCCTGAGCACGCCCTATGCCGAGGTCCGCGAGAACACCACCTGGGACCTGGTGGCCGACATGGAGCGCATCCGGGAGCGCCTGGGCATCGACCGCTGGATGGTCTTCGGCGGCTCCTGGGGCGCCACCCTGGGCCTCGCCTACGCCGAGACCCATCCCCAGCGCGTGACCGAGCTGATCCTGCGGGGCATCTTCCTCCTGCGGCAGCGCGAGGTGGACTGGCTGTACCAGGAAGGCGCCAGCCGCGTCTTTCCTGATGCCTGGGAGCCCTACCGCGACGCCATCCCCGAAACCGAGCGCGGCGACTTCCTGAAGGCCTACGCCCAGCGGCTGCTGAGCGAGGATCCGGCCGTGAACCTGCCCGCTGCCAAGGCCTGGAGCATCTGGGAGGGCGCCACCAGCAAGCTCCTCCCCGACCCCGACTTCATCGCATCCTACGGCGACGAGGCCACCACCCTCGCCTTCGCCCGCATCGAGTGCCACTACTTCCTGAACAAGGGTTGGCTGGACGAGGCCCAGCTCCTGCGGGACGCGCCGAAGCTGAACGGCCTTCCCGGCGCCATCATCCAGGGCCGCTACGACATGGTCTGCCCCATCGAAAGCGCCTGGGCCCTGTCCCAGGCCTGGCCCGAAGCCGACCTCGTCATCGTCCCCGACGCCGGCCACAGCGCCTATGAACCCGGCATCTCGCGGGCCCTGGTGGCCGCCACGGATCGCTTCGCGAACTAAAAATGCAGGACAGGATTAACAGGATGAAAAGCTGGATTAACCGAATTAAAGCCTGGCGATCATTCGCTTGAATCCTGTTAATCGGTTTTCAAATCCTGTTCATCCTGTCTCCGTTTTTTCAGCTCTTTGCGCGGTTCCGAAAGTGGTCGTACACGAACCACGCGATGCCTGCGAGGAGCAGCGCGCCGATGACGGCGTCGAGCTTGTGGAAGTAGGCGCCGAGGGTGTTCCACTTCTCGCCCAGCTTGTAGCCGATCCAGGCGAGGCCCAGGCACCAGGGCAGGCTGCCGGCGAAGGTGTAGAGGTGGAAGCGGGTGCGGTCCATCTTCGCGATGCCGGCGGGCAGGGCGATGAAGGTGCGGACCACGGGCAGCAGGCGGCCGAGGATGATGGCCTCGGAACCAAAGCGCTCGAAGAAGCGGTGGGCCTGATCCAGGTGGCCCGTGTGCAGCCAGATGTACTTGCCGTACTTCTCCACGGCCCGGCGGCCGCCCCAGGCGCCCACCTCGTAGGCGGGAATGCTGCCCAGGTTGCAGCCCAGGGCCCCGAAGATCCCGGCGATCCAGATCTGGGCCACGGGATGTCCGGCCCCAAGGCCGAGGAAGGTCATCTGGCCCTTGAAGGCCAAGTAGCCGGCGAAGGGCATGATCACTTCGCTGGGCAGGGGGATGCAGGCGCTCTCGATGCCCATGAGCAGCATCACGCCCAGGGGCCCCATGGCGACCATGAGGACCGTCATCCAGGCGATGATGGGGGCAAGGATTTTCTGCAGCATCGGGCCATCCCAAAGGCTCCAGTCTACCGGGGAGCTACACTGGTCCCATGTCCGAGGATCTCGTCCGCAACCGCAAAGCCTTCCACGATTACCATGTCCTCGAAACCTGGGAGGCGGGGATCGCCCTGCAGGGCACCGAAGTGAAGGCCCTCCGGGCGGGTCTGGGGCAGCTGCAGGACGCCTATGTGGATACGGCGGGTGGCGAGCTTTGGCTCAAGCAGGCCCACATCTCGCCCTACGAACACGGCACCTATGCCAACCACGACCCCCTGCGTCCCCGCAAGCTGCTGCTCCACAAGGCCGAGATCACCAAGATGACCGCCAAGGTCGTGCGCAAGGGCCTGACCATCATCCCGCTGGCGATCTACCTGAACGAGAAGGGGCTGATCAAGGTGAAGGTGGCCCTCGCCGAAGGCAAGGCCCACGCCGACAAGCGCGAGGCCCTGAAGCAGCGCGAGCAGAAGCGCGAGATGGACCGCATCAGGAAGGGTGCCCGGGAGTAGGTGGGGCCATTTGGGCTTTCCGGTGGCAAGGATTGCTGGTCACGGAAGGCGCGGAAGTTCACGGAAGACGCTGAAGAGGCGAGGGCGCCCATTGCGCGGGCCCATCCAAGACAGGCACATCTCCTTCCCTTTTCCGTGTTTTCCGGCCGTTTTCCGTGTCTTCCGCGACCAGCGCCTTTCCAGAAGCCAAAGAAGCGTCAAGGGTCAGCTCTTCCACCCACCCTGGGCGAAGCGGGCCAGTTTCTCGTCACTGCTGCGCAGGGCCAAGGCCCGGGCCACGTAGCGGCCGATGGGATCGGCTTCCAGGTTGACGGGATCGCCGGGGCGCATCCCCGCCAGGGCCGTGCGCTTCACGGTCTCGGGGATGAGGGCCACGGTGAACCAGTCGGTGCCACAGTCCACCACGGTGAGGGAGATGCCATCCACGGCCACGGAGCCCTTGGGGGCCGTCATGGGCGCCAGTTCCGGGGGCATGGCGAACCGCCAGAGGCCTTCGTCCTTGGGACGCGACAGCAACTGTCCCACGGCATCCACATGCCCCGCCACCAGGTGGCCATCCAGGGGATCCCCGACCCGCAGCGCGGGCTCGAGGTGGAGCGGGGCCCCCAGCGCGAGACGTCCGAGGGTGGTCCGCTGGAGGGTCTCCTCGCTCAGGTCCGCTTCCCAGGCCCGCCCATCCACGGCCACGCTGGTGAGGCAGGCGCCGTTCACAGCGATGCTGGCGCCGGTGCCGGCCCGCTCCAGCAGGTCGGCCGGCGCCGCGATGCGGAGCCGGGCCCCGCCGGGCCGCGGGGAACGGGATTCGAGGGTGCCGAGGTGGCGGATCAGTCCGGTGAACATGGGCAGACCTCCCCTCCCATCATGGCGCCGGATCGGCCGCCGCGAGCCGGCTCTTGCGGGAGCCGTAGAGGAAGTAGATCACCAGTCCGATGCCCAGCCAGATGAAGAACCGGTACCAGGTGAGGGCCGGCAGCCCCCGGGCGATCCAGATGCAGCCGAGGATGCCCAGGGGCGCCACCACCCAGGCGAAGGGCATGGTGAACTTGCGCGGGGCCTCCGGCCGGCGGTGGCGCAGGATGAGCACCGCGGCGCAGACGATGACGAAGGCGAAGAGGGTCCCAATGTTGGCCAGCTCCACGACTTCGTCGATGTTCAGCAGGGCGGCGGGGATCGCCACCAGGAAGCCCGTGAGCATCGTGGCGTTGGAGGGGGTCTTGAACTTGTTGTGGACCTTCCCGAACCAGGGGGCCAGCAGGCCGTCCCGGCTCATGCTCATGAAGATGCGGGGCTGGCCCACCTGGTACACGAGCAGCGCGGCCGTGGTGGCGATGACGGCCCCGAAGCTGATGACGGCGGCGATGCTGGTCATCTTGTGCTGAGTAAAGATGTAGGCCAGGGGATCCGCAATGCCCCCCAGCTTCGTGTAGTGCAGCATGCCGGTGACCACCAGGGCCACGGCCGCGTAGATGACGGTGCAGATGCCCAGGGACCACAGGATGCCGCGGGGCAGGTCCCGGCCCGGGTCGCGGCATTCCTCCGCCGTGGTGCTCACGGCATCGAAGCCGATGAAGGCGAAGAAGATGATGGCCGCCCCGGCCTGGATGCCGCGCCAGCCGTGGGGCACGAAGGGATGCCAGTTCCCGGGATTGATGAAGCGGACGCCGAGGCCCACCACCGCCAGCAGGATCATCACCTTGACGACCACCATGACGCTGTTGACCCGGGCGCTCTCCTTGATGCCGATGTAGCAGAGCCAGGTGATGAGCGCCGTGATGATCACGGCCAGCAGGTTGATGGTAACGGGCAGCCCCGCCACCGTGGGGGCGGAACGCACCACGTCCCAGTTCGCGAACAGCGAGGCTCCGTTGAGGAGCCCGGCCTTGGCCTGGGCCAGGGCGTGCAGCTTCGCGGAGAGTCCCATGGCGGGCACGCCCTCCACCAGCTTCATGGCCGACCGCGGATCCATCCCCAGCCAGCCCGGGATGTCCACGTGGAAGACCGAGGAGAGGAAGCTGCGGGCGTAGTCGCCCCAGGAGATGGCCACGGCCACATTGGAGATGGCGTATTCCAGCAACAGGTCCCAGCCGATGATCCAGGCCATCAGCTCCCCGAGAGTGGCGTAGGCGTAGGTGTAGGCGCTGCCCGACACGGGAATCATGGAGGCCAGCTCGGCGTAGGCCAGGGCCGTGAAGCCGCAGATGAGGGCCACAATGAGGATGCTGAGGACCAGGCCCGGCCCGGCGGGCAGGCGCCCATCCGCCATGTTGCCGGCGGCCGCCGTGCCGATGCTGGAGAAGATGCCGGCCCCGATGATGGCCCCGATGCCGAACATGGTGAGCTCGAAGGCTCCCAGGTTCTTCTTGAGCTGGTGTTCCGGTTCCTCGGCGCTGGCGCGCAGCTGTTCCAGGGACTTGGTGCGGAAGAGGCGGTCGAACATGGGATCCTTGGGGGAAGGGACCATGCTAGCAGTGGCCCCTGGGTGGTGGGCCATTGGCTGTGGGCGGTAGGCTGGGGGCATGAGGCTCTGGAACGACCGCCGCCTGCGCCTGTCCCTCACTGGGCTGGGGGCCCAGTACCTGCTGGCCCTCCTGGCCGTGGGTGCCTTCTCGGTGAACACCGGGAACAACCTCCTGTACCTGGTGTTCTCCCTCATGCTGGGGCTGTTCCTGGTGTCCGGCATCCTGAGCCGTCGGGCCCTGCGGGACCTGCGCATCCTAGGCGTCGACGAGGGGAACCTGTTCGCCCGGGTCCGTGGGGGTCTCCGGCTCCGCCTGGAGGATGGCGCCCACGGCCGCGTCCGGGGGCTGGAACTGCACCTCTCGTTGGATCGGGGACGCGTCGAACCGGGCTTCCTGGGGACCGCCCCGCGCCAGGGGGAGGCCACCGTCGTGCTCCACGCCCGGGCGGAACAGCGGGGCTGGACCCGGCTGGGAACCCTGGAACTGCGCACCCAGTTCCCCTTCGGGCTCCTGGAGAAGTCCCGCTTCCTCCAGCTGGACCAGCCGATCCTGGTGCTGCCGCACCCCCGCACCCCCCCAGCCCAGCCCGCCGGGTGGCGGGGCGAGGGCCACCGCACCCAGCCCCAGCCCGGCAGCAGCAGCCCCGAGGGCGCTCGCCCGCTGCGCCTGGGCGATCCGCCCGCGCGCATGCACTGGAAACGCACCGCCCAGCGTCGCGAACCCTGGGTGCGCACCTTCGAGGAGGAGCGGCCCCTGGGCCTCCACCTGCGCCTGAATCAGGACGCCTGGGCCCCCGGGCGCCCCTTCGAGCGCGAACTGGAGCGCCTTTCCGGCGCCATCCTCCAGGCCCGGCTCCAGAAGCGGGAGGTGAGCCTGGAACTCCACGGCACCGGCGGCGCCCGGGAGATCCGGGGGCACACGCCCTGCTGGCGGGCCCTGGCTTTGGCGGAGGCCACGGGCCGGGGGACGGATCAGGAGGCCTCGCGTTCAGAGGTGCACTAAGCTAGGGACGGCCCCACCCCGGGGTGTCGTCGGAGGTTCACGGTGTTTGACGATCCCCAGTCCCCGGCCTGGAAGCCCTTGCTGGACGCCGCCTGGGCGGCCCGGGACCGGGCCCATGCGCCCTATTCCCACTTCCAGGTGGGCGCCGCCCTGCTGACGGCCTCCGGCCAGGTGGTGGCCGGCTGCAACGTGGAGAACGCCGCCTACCCCGTGGGCCTCTGCGCCGAGCGGGGCGCCGTCAGCACCGCCGTGGCCCTGGGCCTGCAACCAGGGGGCCTGGTGGCCGCCGTGGTGGTCACCGACGCGGAACCCCTGACGCCCCCCTGCGGGGCCTGTCGTCAGGTCCTGGTGGAATTTGCCGATGACGTCCCCATCCTGCTGGCCAACCGGCGGACCCAGCAGCTCCACCGTCTGGCGGATCTCCTGCCCCACAGCTTCAGCGGGCGGCATTTCCAGTCCCCGGCCCAGGACCCGCGCTAGACTTTCCGGACCCCAGGGACGCACCGCCGAGGCAGCGAATGGCCATTGATCGCATCAAAGTCAAAAAGGAAGCGGACAAGTACCTGGCGGCCGGCAAGGTGGACCGGGCCATCGACGAGCTGCGCAAGATCCTGGATGACAACCCCAAGGATCTGAACACCATGAATGCCATCGGGGATCTGTACTTGCAGATCAAGCGGATCCCCGAGGCCGTGGAGGTCTTCCGCCGGCTGGCCATCGCCTACGAGCGGGACGGCTTCGCCCCCAAGGCCACGGCCATCCTGCAGAAGACCGTACGGGCCGCGCCCGATGACATCGACATCGCCCAGCGCCTGGCGGATCTCTACCGGCAGACCAACAAGATCAAGGAAGCGGTGCAGGTCCACCTCCAGGTGGCGGAGCACTTCCAGAAGAAGGGGCTCATCAAGCGGGCCCTGGAGGAGTTCGCCAAGCTGGTGGACCTGGATCCGAAGAACCTGAAGAACAAGGTCCGGCTGGCCGACCTCTACAACAAGGAGGGCATGAAGGATCGCGCCGCGACCATCTACCTCGAGGTGGCTGAATCCCTGGCCATGGAGCAGATGCACGGCGAGGCCAACCAGATCCTGGAGCGGGCCAAGGCCATGATCTCCACGCCCCAGGTCTACCTCACCCAGAGCCGGCTCGGGGTGATCCAGGGCGATTACACCACCGCCGCCCAGCACCTGCGCGAGGGCCTGACCAACAACCCGCGCAACACCGAGCTCCTCGAGGCCCTCGCCGAGATCGAGCTGCGCAGCGGCAATCCGGACCGGGCCCTGGAGGCCCTGGCGGAAGTCGCCCAGCTTCCGGAAAAGACCGTCCCTCTCTGCGAGAAGGCCCTTCGCAACCTCGTGAATGCCGACCGCACGGATGAGGGACTCCGGCTCTTCGCGCCCATCGCCCGGGAACTCGCCCGCCGCGGGTCCGGGGACCTGGTGGGCCGGAGCATGCGCAACGCGCTCCAGGGAAACATCGGCACCGAGGCCTGGATCCTGCTCGCCGAAATCGCTCACCAGAGCGGCAACAAGGCCGAACGGGAACAGGCCCTCCAGAGCGCCTATGGCCTGGCGAAGGAGCACGGCGACCAGGCCCTCCTGGAGCATCTGGCCGGCCAGCTCCAGTCCATGGGCGCGGTCCCGGGCGAGGCCCCCGCTGTTCCCTTCGGCGGCTTCTCGGTTCCTGGCGTCCCCGGGTCCACCCAGCTTCCCCCGGTCTCCATCGAGATCACCCGCCACGGCGGGGAGACCGAAATGGACCCGATCCGTCGGCTCCGCATCGACCAGATCTCCCGTGAGGCGGAGGCCCTGGTCCGCAGCGGCAGCCCCGACCGGGCCGTGGAGACCTACAAGAAGGCTCTGGAACTGGATCCCGCAGACCTCACCATCATCGAGGCCATCGTCGCTGTCCACCGCACCACGGGCCACCTGACCAAGGTGCAGATGCAGTACGTGCAGAGCGCCCAGGCCCTCGCCCGCATCGGCAAGAAGCGCGAGGCCGGCCACCTGCTGGACATGGCGGAGCAGATCTTCCCGGGCTCGACGCGGATCCACCGGCTCACCTTGGGCTTGCCGGAACCCGGAGCCGTTCCGCCGCCCGCCCCGGTGCCGGCCGCTTCCGTCCAGCCCGCCATCGCCCTGCCCCCTCCCACCGATGTGGATGTCCTCATCGGCCTGGATATCCCCGGCTTCGAGCCCCCGCCCCCGGCCCGGCCGGCGGCGCCCCCACCACCCGCCTTCGCGCCTCTCCCCATGGATGAGGCATTGCCCGTGTTCCCGGACCTGCCAGCCATCCCGGAGCCGGCTTCCCTCGATGCGTCGGACATCGGGTGGATGGAGGCCACGCTCACGGATCTCGCCGCGCCCACGGCGCCCCTCCCCCCGCTGTCGATGGAACCGCCCGCTGGAGAGATGCCGGCCCCGCAGGCCACCGTGCCCACACCCGCTCCCGTACCCGAGGAGCTGATGAGCCTCCTGGGCGACATCGACTTCCAGCTGGACTACGGCAGCCCGGAGGAGGCCAAACTCGAAATCGACGCGGCCCTCCGCCAGTTCCCGGGACATCCCGAATTGACCGAACGCCTGGAGCGCATCGAGGCAGCCCTTCAGAAACTGGGCCACGCGGCGAAGGCCAGCGCCCTGGATGAGAGCGACTTCACCTCCTCCTTCTTCGATCTCACGGACGTGCTGGGCACCGCCCTCATGGACTCCGGCGAGGGCGAGGAGATGCACGATGCCACCCACGTGGTGGAAAAGATCCAGAGCGTGGACGAGCTGTTCAGCGCCTTCCGCGAGGGCGTGGAACGGCAGGTCAAGGGCGACGACTACGACACGCACTACAACCTGGGCATCGCCTACAAGGAGATGATGCTCATCGATCCGGCCATCGAGGAGTTCAAGATCGCCATGCGCGACCCCGAGCGCACCCTCGAGTGCTGCTCCATGCTGAGCATCTGCGAGCAGGCCCGGGGCGACCTGGATCGGGCCGTGGCCTGGCTCCATCAGGGCATCGAGGCCCCGGGCTTCCCGCCCGAGGACAGCATCGGCCTGCTGTACGACCTCGCCGAGATCCTCCTCCAGCAGGGTCATACGGCCCTCGCCGCCGAGAAATTCCGTGGCGTCTACGACATGGACCCCGACTACCGGGACGTGGCCGCAAGGCTCGCGTAGTCTCGATCAGCCGAGGGCCCGGCTGCCGCTGGCGCCCCAGGGCTGGAGCGCCTGGAGGGCCGGTTGCACGGGCTTGCCGGGGCGCTGCAGCTGCGTGAGTTCGAGCGCCCCGTCGGCGGTGGTCAGCCAGGCCCCTTCCTCCCGGCCCCAGAGGAGCTGCCCCGGGTCGCGGTAGCAGGAACGGATGGCGCCCACGCCGCAGACCTTGAGGCTCTGGTCGGCCACGGCCAGCTCGGAGCCTGGCCAGGGCCACAGGGCGCGCACCTGCCGGTGGAGGTCCGCCGCGGGCCGGTGCCAATCCAGCTGGCCCATCTCCTTGTGCAGCTTGGCGGCATAGGTGGCCCCTGCCGGGTCCTGGGCCACGGGCCGGCCGTTGCCGGAGAGGAGCAGGGGCAGTTGATCCATGAGCAGATCCGCCGCATCCTGCGCCAGGACCGCCAGCAGGCGCTCGGCCGTGTCCCCCTGGCCGATGGCGCGCCGGGACTGGGCCAGGACGGGGCCCTCGTCGAGGCCCTCGGTGAGGCGCATGAGGCTCACCCCCGTGGCCTCGTCCCCGGCCAGGATGGCGTGATTCACCGGCGCGGCGCCCCGCCAGCGGGGCAGCAGGGAGAAGTGCAGGTTCCACACCCCCAGGGGACAGGATTCCAGCATCCAGGCAGGCAGGAGATGGCCGTAGGCCACCACCACGGCCAGGTCGATGCCCAGGGAGGCCCAGAGGGCCCGGGTCTCCGGCGCCTTCCAGCGCTCAGGCTGGTGGATGGCGAGGCCCAGTTCCTGGGCCGCGGCCTTCACCGGCGGGGCCTCCAGGTGCCGCCCCCGGCCCGCGGGCCGGTCGGGATTGGAAAACACCGCCGCCAGCCCCTCTTCCGCCAGGGCCCGGAGGGCCGGCACGGCAGCGCGAGGAGTGCCCAGGAAGGCGATGCGGGTCATGGCTAGGAACTCTTGGCCTGTTTCTGGAACCGCCGCTGCAGGACCCGCCGCTTCACGGGACCGAAATATTCCACGAAGAGCCGTCCGCGCAGGTGATCGATCTCATGGCAGAAGGCGCGGGCCAGCAGCTCCTCGCCCACCAGGTCGTGCCAGCTGCCGTCCCTGGCCCGGTTCTTCACCGTCACCTTCTGAGGGCGCTCCAGCACCTCGCGGATGCCGGGGATGGACAGGCAGCCCTCGGGCCCCACCTGGATCCCCTCCTCCTGGATGATCTCGGGATTGATGAGCACCAGCCGCTGGGACGGGTCCTCCCCGGTGGAACAGTCGATGACCGCCAGATTGAGGTTCACCCCCACCTGGGGGGCGGCGAGGCCGACGCCCTCTTCGGCCAGGGCCGTCTCGAACAGATCCTCGACGAGCTGCTCCAGCTCGGGGGTCCACACCCCGACATCCTCGCTGTTCTTCTTCAGGCGGGGATCACCCCAGGTGAGCACGGGCCGGACGGACATCTATCATCTCCAGCATTCCAGTGTAATCCATCCGCTTTCCTTTGGTAACCTGGGAGGTCTGTCCATCGGGGCCCCCATGCTGCGTTCGTTCCGCCAGGTCTTCAAATCCAACCGCACACCCGTGGCGGCCATCTTCCTGCTGGTGCTTGTCAGCATGGTGATCTATCTGGTGCCCTCGGGCCGGATGGACACGCCGGATACGGTGGTGGCGAGGGTCTACGGGCGGGAGATCACCCTTCGCGACCTCGCGGATCAGATGGAAGAGCTGACCAAGCAGTTCGGCCGCCAGGGCAATCAGGAGGCCCTGCGGCCCTACCTCCAGTCCCAGGCCCTGCGCAACCTCATGAACCAGAAACTGATGGAGGAGCTGGCTGAACGGCACGGCGTGCTGGTCACTGATGAGGAGGTCGCGAGCCGCATGCGGGCCTTCCTCCGCCAGTATCCCATCCTCCTGGATGACAAGGGCAACCTGAAGCCCACGGCCGAGCTGAAAAAGGTCTTCGAGGAAACCGGCTTCAACCCGGCCATGCAGGAGCGCAACCTCCGCAGCGAGCTCCTCCGCACCAAGCTCATCGAGCAGGCCGCCGTACAGGTCCCCGTGGACGCAGCCTGGTTGGACGTCGAGAACCGGGTCCGCAACGAGAAGGTGGGCTTCGACCAGGTGGTCCTCACCGTCGATCCCGCCACGGTCGCCGATCCTGGCGACGCCACGCTGGAGGCCTTCTACAAGACCGGCGGCGACCGGTTCCTCCAGACCCCCCGCCGGATCCTCCAGGTCGTGGCCGTGGATCGCGCTTCCCTGGGCCAGGCCGTTCAGGTGGACGATGCCGCCGTGAAGGCCGCCTACGAGGCCCGCAGGAACGACTACCTGGAGCTGAAGGCCCGCCACATCCTCTTCAAGGCCGATACGGACGCCCAGGCGAAGGAGGCCACCGACAAGGCCCTGGCCCTGCGCGCAAAGCTGGTCAAGGGCCAGGACTTCGCCAAGGCCGCCGAGGACCTGAGCGAGGATCCCACCGCGAAGGGCAATGGCGGCGAACTGGGTTGGTTCCATTTCGCGCAGATGCAGAAGCCCTTCTCCGAGGCCGCCGCGGCCCTGAAAGTGGGCGAGATCAGCCAGCCGGTCCGCACGGTCTACGGCATCCACCTCATCCAGCTGGAGGGCCGTCGGGAGAAGTCCTTCGACGACGTCAAGGCCGAGATCCGCAAGTCCCTCGAGGATGATCGCTTCGCGACCCGAGCCCAGGAGCGGCTGGAGCAGATCCGCAAGCGGGCCAACGGGGGCGACCTCGCCTCCGCGGCCAAGAGCTTCGGCAGTCAGGTGCAGCTCACCCAGCCCTTCTCCAACGAGCCCGGCGCGGAGAGCCCCGGCCTGCCCGAGCTGTCCCAGCTGGTGGGCGAAGCATTCAGCCTGAAGGTCGGTGAGGTCTCCAAGCCCCAGCGCGCGGGAGATCGCTACTTCCTGTTCCGCGTGCAGGAGGAACTCCCCGAAGGCGTGCCGCCCTTCAAGGAAATCCGCAGCAAGGTGCTGGCCGCCTGGAAGCTGGAGGAGGCCCGGAAGCAGGCTTTCGCCAAGGCCCAGGAAACCCTCAAGGGCGGCGACCTGAAGGCCCTGGGGGGCGTCCTTACCACCCAGGCCCCCGGTCCCATCAGCGCACTCAAGGACCTGGCGGGCCTTCCCGCCATCCGCAAGGCCCTGCTGGATACCCCCGCAGGCAAACTCACGCCACTGGCCTGGACCGCGGACGGCAAGCTCTGGGCCGCGAAGATCACCTCCCGCGAACCCGCGCCGGCCCTCACCTTCGAGACCCGGCGTGCCCTCATCCAGGACATCCAGACCCGCGAGGCGCAGAAGCTGCTCTCCGCCGAGCTGCAGTACCTCGATCAGCAGGGCCGGGAACGGGCTGGCCTCCGCAGCTTCTGGGGCCAGTTCGACGGCGTCTACCTCAATGACGCCGCCCTCCAGAGCCTGATTCAGCGTTAAGGGCTCAGTCCCAGGGATGCCAGCAGCGCTCCACCCTGCCCAGGGGCGGAGCGCTGCCGCATGCCGCGTCGCCGCGGGGACACCGGTCCAGGAGCCGGCAGCCCCCCGCCGTCACCGGACGCAGGTGCTCCGTGCCCCAGCGCCGGGGGGCGGGGCCGTCCAGGTCCGCCACGGCCTCCCGAAGCCCCCGCAGGTAGGGATGGCGGAGTTCGGACAGCAACTGTCCGGTCTCGCCCTGGCACATGGGCTCGCCCCCGTAGAGCACCAGGGTTTGGTCGCAAAGGGTCGATATCGTTGGCAGATCGTGGCTGACGAGGAGCAGGGCCGTGCCCTCGGCCTTCAGCTCCAGCAGCAGGGCCAGCAGTTGCCCCGCCAAGGTGGGGTCCAGGGCCGAGAAGGGCTCGTCCAGCACCAGCAGGGCCGGCGCCAGCATGAGGGCCCGGGCCAGGCAGAGCCGCTGCGCCAGCCCGCCGGACCAGGCCGAGGGGCGCTGATCCAGGGCCGCTTCGGGAAACTTCACCCGCGCCGCCTGCCGGGCCGCCGCCTCGCGTCGGGTGGCCGCCGTCCCCCGCCCCTGGATCTCCAGGGGCTCCGCGAGAATTTCCCAACCCGTGCGGTGGGGCGGGAGGCTGGCCAGGGGTTCCTGGAAGACGGCCTGCATCCGGGTACGCCGGGGTCGCCGCGCCCGCTCGGGAAGCCCCGACCAGGGCGCGCCCTCCAGCCGCACGGCGCCTTCGGTGGGCTCCAGCAGGCCCAGCACCAGGCGCAGCAGGGTGGTCTTTCCCGCCCCGCTCTCGCCCACCACGCCCCAGGCCTCTCCGGCGGCGAGCTCGAAGGACACGCCGCGCAGGGGCCAGGCGTCGCCTCGCCGAAGGCCCAGGCCCTCGACGGAGAGGAGCGCCCCGGTCAGCGAATCACCTCGAGGCCCCCGAGGTAGGGTCGCAACGCCTCGGGCACGGCGATGCTGCCGTCCGGCTGCTGGTAGTTCTCCAGGACGGCCACCCAGGTGCGACCCACGGCCAGGCCGCTGCCGTTCAGGGTGTGCAGGTAGCCCGGCTTGCCATCCTTGGCGCGGCAGCGGATGTTGGCGCGGCGGGCCTGGAAGTCGCCGAACCAGCTGCACGAGCTGATCTCGCGGTAGGTGTTCTGCGAGGGCAGCCATACCTCCAGGTCGTAGGTCTTCTGGCTGCTGAAACCCATGTCGCCCGTGCAGAGCAGCACCCGGCGGTAGGGTAGGCCCAGGGCCTCCAGGATGGCCTCGGCGTTCCCGGTGAGCCGTTCCAGCTCCGCCTCCGCCTGCTCCGGCGTGGTGAAGGCCACCAGTTCCACCTTGTGGAACTGGTGCTGGCGGATGATGCCCTTCGTATCCTTGCCGTAGCTGCCCGCCTCGCTGCGGAAGCAGGGCGTGAACGCGCAGTGGCGCAGGGGCAGCGTCTCTGCGGGCAGGATCTCATCCCGGTAGAGGTTCGTGACGGGCACCTCGGCGGTGGGGATGAGGTAGAGTGGCGCCCCGTCGCCGCGGGAGGTCTTGAAGAGATCCTGCTCGAATTTCGGCAACTGCCCCGTGCCGTACATGCTCTCGGCGTTCACCAGGTAGGGCGGGATCACCTCCTCGTAGCCGGCCGCGGACTGGAGGTCGAGCATGAAGGCGATGAGGGCCCGCTCCAGCTTGGCGCCCAGGCCCCTCAGCACCGCGAAGCGCGCGCCGCTCAACTTGGCAGCCCGGTCCAGGTCCAGGATGCCGAGCTTCGTGCCCAGTTCCACGTGATCCAGGGGCTTCTCGATGACCGGAATCTGGCCCCAACGCTTGATCTCCACATTGGCGTGTTCGTCCTTGCCGACGGGGACGCTGGGGTGCGGCGGGTTGGGGAGGCCCGCCAGGAAGTCGCGGAAGGCGGCCTCGGCCTCGCGCTCGGCGACCTCCAGGGCCTTCATCCGGTCGCCCACTTCGCGCTGCTGGGCGATGAGGACGTCCGCGTTTTCCTTGGCCCGCTTCAGCCGGCCCACTTCCTCGCTCACGCGGTTGCGCTCGGCCTTCAGGGCCTCGGCCTCCTGCAGCACCGCGCGGCGCCGCTCATCCAGGGCCCGGTAGGCCGCCGTGTCCAGGACGTAGCCCCGGTCCGCCAAGCGGGCCGCCACGGCGTCGAGGTCGTTGCGCAGGAGGTTGGCGTCGAGCATGGGGACATCCGGGAAAGGTCCAGTCTACCGGGCTCCAGCCACGCCTGCGGCACGTCTGGAGATCGCCTCCGGCGATGCGGGAATCGGCCCTCAGGACTGGGACCACGCCCCGCCCGGCATGGGCTCCCCTGCCCAGGGCAGCGAGAACGCCGCCTGCACCTCCGCCATCCCACCCCCGGCGCCCAGCACCAGGCCCAGCTTGGCCAGGGCGGCCCAGCGGGTGTGCAGGCCGCCGGAGAGGGCGCCGGCCTTCAGCAGGGCCTGACCCATCTCGTAGGCGGAGAGGTCCACGCCGCCGGAGGGACACTGGGAGGTGACCACCACCGGGAGGTTCCGCTCCCGGCAGTCCGCCAGCATGGCCCGCAGATCCGCGCGGCCCATGGGCAGGTTGCCGGCGCCGAAGGCCTGGATGAGCACGGCCCGGGCGCCTTCCGGCACGGGGCTCCAGGTCATGCCGGGGTGGGGCGTGACCGTGTGAATGGCCAGATCCAGGGCCCCGCCGAGGCCCGATGGCACCTGGCGGAGGAACTGGCCGACCTCGGGGTGCAACCGCACCTCGGCCCCGAGCTCCGCCAGGGGCGCCAGGTTGGGGCTATCGAAGGCCTCGAACAGGTGAACGCTCAGCTTGTCGGCGGCCACGCCACGGATCCAGTGGGTGCCGAAGCAGATGCCGATTTCGGGAATGCCGCGGCAGGCGAGGTCCACGGCGTTGACGAGGTTGCTGCGGGCATCGCTGCGCACGAAGGCCAGGGGCCGCTGGCTGCCAGTGAGCACCACCGGCTTCCCCAGGTCGGCCAGCAGGAAGCCCAGGCAGGAGGCCGTGAAGGCCAGGGTGTCCGTGCCGTGGATGATGACGAAGCCGTCGTACTCCCGCTCGGCGGCCCGCACGCGTTCGGCCAGCGCCAGGATGTGCGCGGGCTCCATGCAGGCGGAATCCTGGTTGAAGGGCACCTCCACCGACAGGTCCGCCAGTTGGCCGAGTTCAGGCACCTGCTCCAGCAGGTGATCCAGGAAGCGCCCCGGCGCCAGCGAGGCGGGCTGGCCGCTGGGCGCCATGCCCAGGGTGCCGCCGGTGTGGAGAAGGAGGATGTTGCGCGCCATGGTGCCCCCGCTCCACCCTAGCGAAAAGCCGGGATGACCCCAAGTCCAGGGGTCGCCTCCCCATTCCCCGCCTGTGGTTCACTGGAAGGCGTGTCAGGGGCTCCATGCGCCGTATTCCTCGCTACCTTCAGCTGATCACCACCCACTACCTGCGGCGCCTGCTCCGGAAACGATTCAGCGGGCAGCAACTCCAGGCGGCGGTGGACGCCGCGCTATCCACCCTGCCCATCCACGAGCACCTCCTGGTTCGGGAGGGCGCGCTGCGCACCGAGGTCCTCAACCGCCAGTTGGCCTGGTCCATGGCCTTTGTGGCGGGCGCGGTGAACGCCGGAGGCTTCCTGGCGGTGGGCCACTACACCTCCCACATGACCGGACTGACTTCGACGATGGCGGACATGGTCGCGGTCAGCGACCTGGTGACGGCCGGAGCGGCCCTGGCCATGATGCTCAGTTTCGTGGCCGGCGCCTTCCTGTGCACCACCCTGATCAGCCTTGGGCAGCGGCGGCGGCTGCGCAGCCGCTATGCGCTCACCCTGGTCCTGGAGGCCGGTCTGCTGCTGGTCTTCGGGTTCATGGGCGCCCGGCTGGAGACGGAGATCCGCTTCGCCCTGCCGACCACGGTGATGCTGCTCTGCTTCATCATGGGCATGCACAATGCGGTGACCTCCATCATTTCCGGGGCCGCGGTGCGGACGACGCATGTCACCGGAACGGTCACCGATATCGGCATCGAACTGAGCCGCCTGGTCTACGTGAACCGCCATCATCGGCGAGGACGGGCCCGCATCGTGGGCGACCGCAAGAAGCTGGTGCTCTTCTCGCTGCTTCTGGGCTCCTTCTTCGCCGGGGGCGTGGTGGGCGCCCTCTCCTTCAAGCACTTCGGTTTCAAGATGACGCTGCCGCTGGCCGCCTTCCTGTGTTTTCTCGCCGCCCGCCCCCTCATCCTGAAGGTCAGGCTGCTCCTGCATCAGCTCCAGCGGCAGTGGGGCTAAATCACCTCCAGGCCCACCATGCGCTCCACACCCTCCACCCTCCGCGTGCGGGCCGTGCCCTGTCCGCCGATGATGAGCCGACAGCCCGCCGGGAGCCGATCCTTCAGGTCCAGGAGGAGCTGCCGCGTGGTCTCGCCGGAGCTCTGGATGGAGAGGCTCACGGCCACCCGGTCCGTCTTGAGCGTCCGGGCGGCGTGGGCGATGCTCGCCACGGGGAGATCCACGCCCAGGAGTTCGGTCCGGACGCCGCTGGCGGCGTAGGCCAGGGCGGCCATCAGCAGGCCCAGGCGATGCCGTTCCCCGGGCAGGGTGGCGAGGAGGACCGCCCCGCGGCCCGCGGCCGGGCGAAAATCCAGGCGCCGTTCGCGGAGCAGATCCTCCAGCACCTCGGTCACCAGATGCTCGTGGTGGATGCCGATGCTGCCCTCGGCCCAGGCCATGCCGACCCGGTCCAGCAGCGGCGAGACCACCTCCTGCAGGAAGGGCTTCCAGCCCATGTGGGCGAGGGCCTCGGCCAGCCGTTCCCGGATGGCCGGGGTATCCATCGCGACCACCGCCTGGAAGACCGGCTCCACCCGGGCGCCCCCTTCCCGCACCAGGAGCCCTTTCAATTCGGCCTCCGTGGCGCGGGTGATCACGGAAGGGCGGTGTCCCTGGGCCACGGCCTCGGCCATGAGGCGAAGCCGATGCAGGTCCTCCCCCCGGTAGCGGCGGTGGCCCGAAGGCAGCCGCACCGGCTCCGGAAAGCCATAGCGACGCTCCCACACCCGGATCACGTCAGCCGAGAGCCCGGTTTCCGAGCATATATCCCCAATGCTCAACAAACCCGTTTCCACCTTGGCCATGCCCACCCCCAGCGTTCCCTGGAAAGAAGGGTAGGTCGGTCGATGGATATAGTCTAGATATTTTTCTGGTCAATCTTAAACAACCACCGCGGCCTTCACCTCGTCGAAGCCCTGGTCGCTGGTGCAGTTCACCACCACCGCGCACTGGCCCGGCTGGCTCGGAGGCAACTGGACATCACCCGCGAAGTGCCCTTCGTCGTCGGTCTTCCCCGACAGGAGGCTCGTGGCCTTCTTCAGGCTGGACACCAGCTTCACGGAAATTTCGGCCCCGCTCACCGGGCTCTGGCTGTGGCAGAGCCGCGCATTGATCCGGAGGCGGAAGGGGTTCCCGAAGACCGGCTTCAAGGGCTGGTCCAGCACCAGTTCCAGGGTGTCCACATCCCCTTCCTGCTGCAGGAACTCCAGGATGACCTGATCCAGAGGGCGGTCATTGAAGGCCTCCTGCTCCATCATGTCCGGGGGCGTGAGGTCATATTTCCCGTTCTTGATATCCCGGATGACGGCCCGGTGCTGCTCGTCCATGCGGTGCTGGATCTCGCTGTCGGAAACCGGCGTGGTGAGCAGCAGGTCCTCATAGGAAGACCGGTAGCTATCCAGAATCTCGCCGCCCACATAGATCAAGGTCTCGATCTTGGGGTTCGTGAGGCCCTTGTCCTCCGTCTGGACATGGAAGACCCGGTTCCCGTGGCGTACATCCGTGTTGTAGCCCGTGATCATGGGAGGAGCCGGGAACGAGCGGGGGCCGAGGGGCGCATCATGCGCTCATGAATGCAATCTTCCCGCCAGATCGGGCATCACTTCCCAGGCGATCTCGCGGATGGCCTGATCCCCCATGCGGGCCACGACGGCCTTCACCAGGGCGTCGACCAGGACGGGATCGGCCAGGATCGCCTGGATGACCGCCTGGGCCTGGCCATCACCGGACGACAGACCGGCGGTGGCACCAGCGGCCGGGATCGCCATCGAGGGTGGCACGGGCAAAGGGGCCGGGGACAACGCCGAGGGCTCGGCAAAGGACACCGCCTGCCCGGAAGCGGCAGGGAGCTGACCGCCTGCGGCAGCCTCCAGGGCATGGGTCGCCAGGGGCGCCACCGGCAGATCCAGGGTGGACAGCACCTCGGCCACGAGGGAAGAAACCTCGGAGCCCGAGGCGGTCGACCATCCGCCCTGGGCCGAAGCCTCGGGCTCCAGGGGAGGGAATCCCACGGGCAGCTCCTCCAGGGGGGCAACGACCCCTTCCTGGGAAACGCGCTCTGGCTCGGCGGGCAGAGGCATGGCAGCGGCCGCTTCGGCAGGAACACCATCGGGCAGGAAGGCCCTGGGTTCCGGCTCCAGCATCGGCCCCAGATCCAATTCCTCCAGGCCCGACAGGGTCACGAGGGCATCGTCCGCTTCCTCCAGGCCCGACAGGGTCACGAGGGCATCGTCCGCGAAGCCGGTTTCCAGCGCGTGCGGCTCCAGACCCATGGGCGGCTCCACGGCGGGTGGCTTCGGGGCAGGCTGCTCTCCCGGGGCGGGCGGGGCCTCCACGGCGAGGTCCTGGAGGCTCTCCAGGTCGAGTTCCTCCAGTTCCAGGTGGACTTCCGGCAGCTCCTCGCCGCGGGAGCCCGTTTCCGCGAGGGGCGCCTCTTCCGGCCAGAGGTCCTCCACCGTCAGCACCAGCAGATCATCCTCGGGCTCTGGAACCGGCACAGGCTCTGGTTCTGGCAGCACCTGGGCGGCCGGTTCCTCAACCGGCGCGGCCACGATGGGTTCCGGCCGGAACTCAGGAAGGGCGATCTCGGCCCTCTGGATCAGGTCACGGGCGGGGGTGGCGGGCACGGTGCTGAAGGCGGAGGGCGCCGCGGGCGGCACGACCGGCGTGGTCAGCAGGGTCTTCACGCGCTCGCCCAGTTCCCGGAGCTCGATGGGTTTCTTCAGGAAGCCCTGAATGGGGGCCCTGGCCAGCTTGGCCGGATCCACAGGATCGAGCACGCCCGCCATCAAGGCGATGGGCATGGCGGCCGTCGCCTCCAGGGCCCGCAGGCGGGAGAGCAGAGTCCAGCCATCCATCCCCGGCATGGCCGTATCCACCAGCGCCACATCAAAGCGCTCGCCGCGGCCGATCCGGTCGAGGGCCTCCGCCGCGGAGTCCACGCACACCAGCTCCACATCCGTGGGAGCGAGGAGGGACTCGGCAATCCGATGGATGCTGGGATTGTCGTCCACGAGGAGGAGGCGTGGCATCGGATACCTCGGGAAGCCGGAAAGGAAAAAGAAGGCTGGGCACAACGCTACCAGAAATCAGGACTTCGGTCGCACTGGAAAGGATTGGGGTCCGTTTTGAACACAGACGCTAGGGGTTCAGCAGCTTCTTCAGCGCGTGGATCCGCGCCACATCCACCAGGCGCACCTGGACGATCCGCGTCCCCACCCACACCCAGGCCACGGCCTGGGGCTCGCGCATGGCCACTTCCGGACCATAGGGGAGCCAGCCCTTCACGGAGGCGCGCAGCTCCAGCGCGGAGCGCCACTCGGAGCGGAAGTAGTCCGTCACCGCCTGCCGCTGGCGCTCGGGCGCCAAGCCGGGATTGCCCCAGCGCCGGTCCCAGGCATCCATGGCGCCGCCCGGGGTCCAGGCCCAGGCGGCATCGTAGGCCGGCCATGGGGGCGCATCCGCCGGCACCGGAGCCCAGTCCAGACTTTCGGGCGGCGTGGTCTTCCGGTCCATGCCTTCGGGCGCGACCGGTTCGGTGAGGGCCATGACCAGGGGCGGATGGGCCACCAGCAGGCCCGGGCCCGCCGCAGACCGCTGCCAGCGGCCCTTCTCCAGGTTCCAGGCGGACCAGCCCTGGAGCCCCCCGTACCAGAGCCGGTCGGCCCGGGGCAGCCAGAGCCGGTCCCCCGGATGCCAGGGCAGCACGATCCGCGCCCCGGGCAGGTCCCGACCATCATCCGAAAGACCTTCGGGCTTCACGGGCCATCCGCGGGGCGGCGGGGGCAGGCCCGGCTCGTCCCAGGCGGCCAGGGTGGCCTCGCCGAGATCACTGTCCAGGGGCAGGACCGTGATCAGGAGCCGCGCCTCCGCCTTGGCTTCGGAGGGTTCGAAGAAGCCGAAGAGGGCCGCCCGGCCATCCCAGCTGAAGCGGCTCCAGGGGCCCGATTGGGCAGACCAGATGACCCGACCCTCGGGGACCTCCAGCAGGCGCGTCTCGAAGCGGGAGGGCCCCATCTGGAGCGTCACCAACAGGCGCGTGCCCTTCAACGGATCCAGGCGAGCCGAGCAGAGGGGCGCATCGAACCGGTAGTGTCGCCATTCGAGGCCCCGCCAGAGCACCACCTCGCTCAGGCCCTTCGGCCCGTTCAAGGCCAGGCCCTGATCCGTCAGGTAGGGCGAGGCCGGCTCCCAGGGGGCGCCGAAGCCCCCGGCGTAGGGCCAGGGCTCAGACTGGTCGGGATCCACAGTGCCCTGGAACCGCGGCGCCCAGCCATCCTCCAGCTGGAAGTCCGTCACGGGATCGTAGGCGCCCAGGCTCATCACCACCGGGCTGTCGGCGGCGGCCACGCCGCCCGAGGTGACGGGACGCGGCGCCTGCACCACCGCGAACAGCAGCAGCATGGCGGCGATGAACAGGGTGGCGATGATGTACCGTTGAGGGATCACGAGAGGCCTGGGGCGTCCGCACCATGATGCCCCATCCCCGCGCGGAGACCGGCTGACGATGACGCAGAAATCCCCCCTCGAGACCGAACTGAAGCTGCGGATCCCCGCCACCGCGCCCTACGGGCCGCTCCTCGCGGCCCTGGGTTTCCAGCCGACGAGCCCCGCCCAGCCGGAGTCGAGCGTCCTCTGGGACCGCCAGGACGAGCTGCGGGCCAAGGAATCCGCCCTGCGGGTCCGACGCTATGCGGGCCAGACCCGGCTCACCTGGAAGGGCCCCAAGGTCCCCGATGCCCTGCTGAAGATCCGACCCGAGCTGGAGACAGGCGTGGAGGATGGCGCGGCCCTGGAGGGCATCCTGCGCGCCCTGGGCTTCGAACCCGTGATGGCCATGGAGAAGGTGCGCGCCGTGTGGTCCCGCGCCGAACTGGTGGCCTGCCTGGATGAGACGCCCTTCGGCTGCTACCTGGAGCTGGAGGGCGATCCCCAGGCCATCCGTGGGGCCATGGAGGGCCTGGGCCTGGCCCCGGACCGGGCGGAGCCCCGGAGTTATCCGGAGCTCTACCGGGCCCACGGCCTGGGCGGCCTTACTCAGGCTCGCTGAAGATCACGTCCCGTTCCCGGCCGCCCGGCCAGGTCAGCACCAGGGTGTGGTTCAGCACCGACGGCTCGGGCATCCGCCCACCGGCCTTCAAGGGCAGCGCGGACGAGGAGGTTCGCACCGCGTGGTCCGTGACGGTGAGGCCGGCCCCCACGGCGGCCAGGGGCAGCGCGTGGCCTCGGGCGAAGCCATGGGCCTCCGCGAGACTCAGCGGCGCGCTGCGGTCGCCCGGGAAGGCCGCGGTGAGGAAGTAGGCGTCCTCGCCCTGGGCGCTGAGCTGCATCCGCCACAGGCCCGGCTCGGGATTCGCCACGGAGACAGTGCGCCCCGCGGCACCGGGGAAGGCCTCGCCCCCGGAGCCCCCGTCGTCGGCGACGGCCTCCCGTTGCCGCCAGCTGCGCGGGGCAGGCGTCCCATGGAAGGGGTAGATCCGTCCCGACGGCGCGATCAGGAGCGCCCGGCGGGGCGCCTTCGACGTCTCCAGGAG
>JAJZQW010000054.1 GCA_021802985.1 Acidobacteriota bacterium
TGGTGCCGCTCTCGGTGACGGACACCGTGGGGGGCTGGGTGTCGGTGGTAGAGGTCACGGTGATGGTGCGTGTGGCAGAGGCCGACTGGCCCTGGTTGCTGGTGGCGGTGAAGGTGGCGACGAAGGTTCCCGCAGTGGGATAGCTGTGGCTGATGGGGCCCTGGACGGCGGCGGAGGCGCCATCACCGAAGGCCCAGCTGTAGCCGAGGGCGCTGCTGTCGGAGATGGTGGCGCTGCCCTGGAAGCTGACGGAGCCGCCGGCCGCGATCGTCACATTCGAGGTCGGGGACTGGATGCTCACGACGGGTACGGGCGCGGTGCTGGTGGCCCCCGCCAGGTAGGCCGTGGCGTTCAGGAAGAAGGCCCGGTTGCTGTTGGCGCTCCAGCTCACGTACAGCTTCTTGCCGGAGGTGGTGGTGGTGCCGTCATCGGCCGGGGCGCTGTCGCTGATGGCCACGACCCGCCCGCTGCCCACGGTGCAGGTCACGATGAAGGAACCGGTGTCGCCGCTCACCTGCGTGTGGAGGATCTCCTGCACGTTCGGATTCTGGGCGGTGTTCGGGGAGAGATAGGCGTAGGAGTGGAAATCCATGAGGCCCAGGGAGCCGAAGGTCCCATGAACGATGGCCTGGGCGGCGGCAGAGCTGCTGGTGGAGAAGGCGGTGCTGGTCGTGTTGGCCAGCGAATCCCCGGGGCCGTGGCCGGGCACGAAGGTGAAGCCGTAGGGATTGGTGCCGTTGACGGAGACCAGGTCGTTGAAGACGGTGTAGGCGTCCGTGCCGCCGGTGCCGCTGTACCGCTTGGCGCCCTGGTGGTTGCCGACCACGAAGAGACCGCCGCCATGCTGAAGGTAGGTCAGGATCGCCTGCTTCTCGGCGGCCGTGAACAGCAGGTAGGGCTCGTCGATGATGTAGGCCGCGTAGTTGGAGAGATCCTGGGCATTGGTGGCATCCCCGTAGGTGACACGCCCCGTGGGCGGCAGGGACTGAACCGCATAGCCCGCCTGGTGGAGGTCGAAGGCCCAGGCGCTGATGCCGCCATTCCAGTCGGTCTCGACGGTGGGATTGGCGGGCGAAGGATTGGGCTCGCTGGCCGAGCAGATCACCCACTCCGCCGAGGTGCCCGCCTCCTCATGGCGGGTGTGGTCAAAGAGGATCTTCTTCGGGGTCTGGGCCCAGAGGGCTACGGCCAGGACCGGCAGGAGCAGGAGATGAAACGCGCGCATGGCGACCTCGCAGGAAGGATGGGGTTCGCTCCCATTCCACTCGATGCGCCTGTGACCGCGAGGTGAATTCAATCGTCTTAACAACAATTAACATCCGCACGGTGGCGTCCGCTCGCGGCAGACTGAAGGCCGAATCCAGGACGCCTCCATGTCGCTTCGTTCCGCCCTCCTCGCCATGTTCATCCCGGCCCTGCTGCTGGCCCAGGCCCCGCCGCCCAAACCCGTGGACACGGTGCCTCCGGCGCAGATCACCCTGACCACGCCCTTCCCCGTGCATCTGGGGAGCGTCGGTCCAAAGGAGATCCGGGATGCGGTCTTCGGCATCAAGAGTCTTGCGGACCACCCCTTCCACCTGCGAGTGCTGGACTTTTCGCTGGGGTTGAGCCTCGACGATGCCCAGCTCAAGGCGGCCCTCCAGCCGGGGGAGGTGCGGATGCTCCATGTCCGCGTGGACCCCGACGACATGCTGGGCTATGTGCGCGGGGCCGTGCGGCTCGGCACGGACGATCCCACGCAGCCCTTCTACATCCTGCGCTACGACATGCTCGTCCGCCCGGAACTGGTGGTGGACGCCGAGCACAAGGACCTCGGCGAAGTGGCGCCCTACGAGAGTCCCGTGGCGGATTTCCACTTCACGCGGGAGGGTGGGGAACCCATCCGCCTGGTGTTGGCCTCGTCCCTTCCGCCCTACCTGGAAGCGGAGGTGATTCCCCGTGGTTCGACCGCGGATCTCCGGATCGTTCTCCGCGCCGCGCGCCTGCGGCCGGGTGCCACGGCCGGGCTCGAGGTGTTGAAGGTGACCACGAATGCGCCGAAACAACCCCAGTTCACCCTCTACCTCGACTGGCGTCTCGCCCTCCCAGTGGTGCCGACGCCCTCTCGCCTGGTGTTCGACGACCCCAAGACCACCCTGCTGGCGTTGGTGCTGAAGGCCAAGGACGGCAAGCCCTTCCGCGTCCAATCCGCGGAGATCGAAGGGAAGGGCTTCGAGCTGCTCGACCACCCCGGCCCGGCGGCTGGCTGGCAGGTGCTCCGCGTGCGGCGGACGGGGAAAGTGCCCTCGGCCCTGCTGGTGCTTCGCTTCGCGGGGATGGACGAACCCCTGAAGGTGCCCCTTGCCTACCTGGACCCCACGGCCAGAACCCACCGGGCGCCAGTTCCAGCACCGGGGCCTCACCAGTAGAAGCAGTTCTTTCCCTCGAGAGGAATGGGTACTTCCGTGGAAACGGCTTAGACTACAGCCGTCTCCGCCAGCCCTGTTACCGTGACGCTCCCCTTCGAGGTGCCCGTGATCCTGATCGCGCTTCTGCTCCTGATGGCCGGTTCCATCGCCTGGCGCCTGAAGACCCGCCTGGGCTTTCCCCTCTCCGCCCGGCTGAACATCCTGCAGTGGGTGGGCTGGACGCTGGGCGTCCTCTTCTTCCTCGCGTCCATGGCCGTGGTGGTGCCGCCGGGCACGGCGGGGGTGGTGGTGCTCTTCGGCAAGGTGAATCCGGAGCCCCTGCCCTCGGGACTCCACTTCATCAACCCCTTTTCCCAGGTGGTGGAGATGGAGGTCCGCACCCGGAACTACACCATGTCCAGCACCTCGGACGAGGGGCAGCGTCGGGGCGACGATTCCATCGCAGTCATCAGCTCGGATGGGCTGACGGTTCGGCTCGACGCCACCATCTTCTACTCGCTCCAGCAGGCGCGGGTCCCCGAGATCTACCGGACCATCGGGCCCGACGTGGAGGAGCGCATCATCCGCAGCGAGATCCGGGCAAGCCTTCGGGACGCGGCTGCGGGCCTCACCGCCACGGATCTCTACACCACCCAGCGGCAGACCTTCGTCAGCCAAGTGACCAAGACCCTCAAGAGCGCCTTCGAGGCCCGGGGCATCACGCTGGAGCAGATGCTCCTCCGGAACGTCATCCTGCCGGACCAGATCACCAAATCCATCAATGACAAGATCAGCGCGGATCAGGACGCCCAGAAGATGGCCTTCGTGCTGCAGAAGGAGAAGCAGGAGGCTGAGCGCAAGCGCATCGAGGCCGAGGGCCAGGCGCGCGCCCAGCAGATCGTGAGCCAGTCCCTCACCCCGCAGATCCTCCAGTACCAGAGCATCCAGGCCCTGCGCGAGATCGGTGCCAAGGGCAACCTGATCATCACCCCCATGGGCGGCGCTACGCCCCTGATCCAGGTTCCCGCGCGGAAGTAGCTCAGATCCGGGACGGCAGGGGTTCCTTCCCTTTCAGGTCCAGCCGCAGTTGGATGACCTTGCCGTCCCGCAGCACGTCGAAGACAACCTCGTCCCTCGGCTGCACAACTTCCAGGAGGGCGGCCAACTGTCCCTCGTCCTTGAGGGCCTGGCCCTGATACGCGAGGATGATGTCCCCGAGCCGGAGCAGGTTGCCTTGCGCGTCACGCTGCACACCCCGCAGCCCCGCACGCTGGGCGGGGGAGTTTGGCTCCACCTCATCGACCACCAGCCCCCGGTTGATCCCCGCCTGCATCGCCTCGAAGGGATCAAGCACCTTGAATCCCATGCGGGGCGGTTCGAGCTGCCCACGGGCGATGAGCAAGGGCACGATCTGGTTGAGGGTATCCACGGGGATGGCGAACCCGATGCCCACAGAGGCCCCGGTGGCGGCGGGGATGGCGGTGTTCATGCCGATGAGGCGCCCCGCGCTGTCGAGGAGGGGGCCCCCGGAATTGCCAGGATTGATGGCGGCGTCGGTCTGGATGCCCTTCAGGATCCGGGTCTGATAGTCCGTGGGGATCGGGCGGTTGAGGGCGGAAACGACCCCCTTGGTGAGGGAGTGATCCAGGCCGAAGGGATTCCCGATGGCCATCACATCCTGTCCGACCTGGAGATCCTTGCTGCGGCCGATGGGGATGGGCTTGAGGGCATCGAGCGGTGCGAACACCTGCACCACGGCGATGTCGAAGGCAAAGCTCCAGCCGATCACCCGCCCCTTGTAGGTCTTGCCATCCGAGAGCGTGACTTCCACGACCTTGCTTTCCCCCAGGCGCTGTCCCTCGGGGCCCTCCACGGTGACCACGTGGTGGTTCGTGACGACATGGCCGTACTGATCCCAGACGAAACCCGAGCCGCTGCTCACGGGGGTCCGGGTGATCGCGCCCGTCTGGGGGTCCTTCTCGAGGACCACGGCGGTGATATAAACGACCCCCCGCTTCACTTCCTTGAAGCGTCGGATGGTGTTCAGTTCATCCCGGGTGAGGGGCCCCCGCGGCAGGGGGGTCCTCCGTCGGGCAAAGGCCCGGAACCGCTGGATGATGGCGTCCTCCGTGGGCGGCTCCGCCTTCTTCGGTCCCTGGGCGGCCAGCGGGAGGCACAGGAGGAGGAGGGCGAGGCTGGGGCGGATCATGGGGGCTCCGTACTCCATGAAGTATGAGGTTTCCCCCCCGCCTTCGATCCGTTGAAGTACGTTTAGGTGGTCTCACTTCCCGGCAGGGCTGGAAGCGACCTTCTCTCCCTCGGGGTTCGGCCTGTAGACTTGAGGACTCCCATGGATGAGCCCTCGCAGCATTCCCGACATCTGGCCCTGTGGCTCGGGCTGGCCTTCGGTTTGATCCTCGGGGTGGGTTCCGGCCTGGCCTGGATGCTGGCGCGGGCGGGGGCCCGCCGCCCCGTGCGAATCCTGCTGGTCACGTCCCCCCAGGGGACCGCCTCGGGGCTGGATGCCGCCGAGTGCCGTGCCATTGGCGCCTTGGCGCAGGACCACCTGGAGTGTCTGGGCGGGTTCGCCGTCACCAGCGTCACCGAGCTGCCCCAGGATCTGGGCCCGCTGAAGGCCCGGCCCCATTCCCGGGTGCTGGTGCTGGAGCCCCGGCGGCAGGGCGACGCCCTGGTCCTGGCCTTCCGGACCGCAGAGGGCGACCAGGTGGGCCCCGGCAACACCCTCGCCTGGGTGCGGACCGCGGCTCCGGCTCTCCCGCCATCGGCGGCCTTCGACGCCTTCGACCACCGTCTGGGACTGACCCCGAAGGGCCCGGTCGCGAAGCTGACCCCCCGGGATCCGGCCCGGTTCTGGGATCTGATCCACGCCACCGCCCTGCGCCTCCAGAACAACCACCTGGACCAGGCCGCCGATCTCGCCGAGGCCGTCGTCCACGCGGAGCCCGACTGCGCCACGGGATGGGTCCTGCTGGGGAACCTCCAGTATCGGCGCCTCCTCAACAATCCCGCCGCTTTCCGAAAGGAGCAGACGGACGCCGAGGCCCTCCTGCGCAAAGGGCTGGAACTGACCCCGGGGCATCCCCGGGCGACCTTCCTGCTGTCCCTCATGGAGTCGGATAGCGGGAACCAGCGGGAGGCCCTGGAGCTGCTGATCCAGGCCCGCCGGACGCAGCCGAACAATCCCACCCTGCTTACGGGGCTGGCTTACGCGGCCCGGGGCGCCGGCCTGCTCCCCCTGGCCCGCCGGGCCATGGACCTGCGGGACAGCCTCGCCTTCTCGGAGTACCTGCCCCAGGCCGTGGACATCACCTGCCTCTACACCGGCGAGATCCCGCGCTTCGAGGCCAGCCTTCAGGACCGTCCAGGCCACCTGCGGAACACGACGGGCGTGCTTTCCTTCTACCGCGGCTACCTGGCCCTGGTGCAGGGCGACCGCGCGAAGGCCCACGCGGAATTCACCGCCGCCCGGGAGGCGCCCCACGGCTACCCGAACATCGTCCGCCTCAGCGAGGTCTACGACCTGATCCTGGATGACCGCAAGGAGGAGGCCTGGACCAAGCTGCGCGAGTTCGATCAGGACCGGAGCGGCATGCGGGAGCCGGATGGCGAATTCACGATCCGCCTGGCCGAGGCTTATGCCGTGCTGGGCGATCGCGCCAGCGCCATGGAGATGGCGAGTCGGGCCTTCGCCCGGGGCTTCGGCTGCACCGTCTGGTACGAGCGGAGTCCCCTGCTCCAGCCCCTGCGGGGCCTGCCGAAATGGAAGGCCCTCCTGCAGCACCTCAAGGAACGGCAGAGCCTGATGGAGGAGGCCTTCCCGGTGAATCTGGTGGAGGAGCCCTCCTGACACCGGCATTTCGGCCCGGCCGGAAGCCCCGGTAGACTGGAGGTTCGCCCTAGACCCGGGGGTTCCATGACGACCAGCACCGCATCCGCCACTCAGCCCAGCGCCCAGGACACCCTGCAGGAGGGGTACGTTCCGCGACACAAGGTCCGTTTCGTCACGGCGGCGAGCCTCTTCGATGGCCACGATGCCAGCATCAACATCATGCGGCGCATCATCCAGGCCACGGGCTGCGAGGTGATCCACCTGGGCCACAACCGCTCCGTGCTGGACGTGGTGGAGACCGCCATCCAAGAGGATGCCCAGGGCATCGCGGTGTCCAGCTACCAGGGCGGCCACGTCGAGTACTTCAAGTACATGGTGGACCTCCTCCGCGAACGCGGCGCGGGCCATGTGCAGGTCTTCGGCGGGGGTGGCGGCGTCATCGTGCCGGCCGAGATCCGCGAGCTGGAGGCCTACGGTGTGGCCCGCATCTACAGCCCGGAGGACGGCCGCCAGATGGGCCTGCAGGGCATGATCGATGACATGGTGCGCCGCTGCGATTTCGATATCCGCACGAAGGCCGCGCCCCACCGCCTCGCCCGGCGCATCACCGACATCGAACTGGGCTCGGCGAACGGGTTCTCCGCCCCTGCGGACAAGCGCATCCCCGTCCTGGGCATCACCGGCACCGGCGGGGCGGGCAAGTCCTCCCTCATCGATGAACTCCTGCGGCGCTTCCTGGTGGACTTCCCGGACAAGCGGGCCGCGGTGCTCAGCGTGGATCCCACCAAGCGCAAGACCGGCGGGGCCCTGCTGGGCGACCGCATCCGCATGAACGCCCTCTACCACCCGGAACTGGGCTCGCGGGTCTTCATGCGCAGCCTGGCCACCCGGAGCGCCGCCCACCGCGCCACCAGCGAGGCCCTGCTGGCCAGCATCTCCGCCGCCAAGGCGGAGGGTGCCGACCTGGTGATCGTGGAGACGGCGGGCATCGGCCAGGGCGACAGCGAGATCGCGGATCTGGTGGATCTGTCCATGTACGTGATGACGCCGGAGTACGGGGCCGCCAGCCAGCTCGAGAAGATCGACATGCTGGATTTCGCCGATCTGGTGGTGCTGAACAAGGCCGACAAGCGCGGGGCCGAGGACGCCCTTCGGGACGTGCGGAAGCAGTACCAGCGGGCCCACAAGCGCTTCGACCAAGCCCCGGAGGACATGCCCGTCTACGCCACCTGCGCCAGCCAGTTCAACGACCCCGCCACGAACTGGCTCTTCGTGAATCTGGTGAAGCTGATCGCGGGCAAGACCGGCGTGGCCTGGGAGGCGAAGCTGGAAGCCTCGCCGGACGCGCCCCGCCGCGCCGCCATCATCCCCCCGGAGCGAGTGCGCTACCTGGCGGAGATCGCCGACACCGTCCAGGGCTACAAGGCCTGGGCCCGGCGCCAGACCGAGACCGCCGAACTGGCCCATGCCCTGTGGATGAGCCTGACCAGCCTGGGGGACCACGTGCCCCCGGCGGGGGCCTTCTACGATGCCGTCCACCTCACGGAGGCGGTCGCGGGCGACCAGGGCGCCGCCATCCTCCTGCTCCGTCAGCGGTACCAGGAGCACCTGGGTGAGCTGCACGGCGAAAGCCGCCAGCTCATCCATGACTGGACGGACCTCAAGCGCAGCTACACCGAGCCCGAGAATGTCTACGTGGTGCGCGGCAAGGAGATCCGGGCGGCGAACTACACCGCCTCCCTTAGTGGTTCCCTGGTCCCCAAGGTGGCCATGCCGCCCTTCACCGGGTGGGGCGAACAGCTCCGCTGGCAGCTGCTGGAGAACCTGCCGGGCCGGTTCCCCTACACCGCCGGTGTCTTCGAGTACAAGCGCGCCGGGGAGGATCCCACCCGCATGTTCGCGGGCGAGGGCACGCCGGAGCGCACGAACAAGCGGTTCCATTTCGTGAGCAAGGGCCAGCCCGCCGTGCGGCTCAGCACGGCCTTCGACAGCGCGACCCTCTATGGGGAGGATCCCCACCTCCGCCCCGACATCTACGGGAAGGTGGGCAACAGCGGCGTTTCCGTCTGCACGGTGGATGACGCCAAGAAGCTCTACTCCGGCTTCGACCTGCTCTGCCCCAGCACCAGCGTGAGCATGACCATCAACGGCCCCGCGCCCACCATGCTGGCCTTCTTCCTCAATGCCGCCATCGACCAGCGGGCCGAGGCCTGGCTCAAGGAGCACGGGCAGTTCGAGGCCGCCCAGGCGAAGATCGACGCGCTGTATGCCGCCAAGGGTCTGACGCGGCCCCGCTACGCGGGCGCCCTGCCCGAGGGCAACGACGGCCTGGGCCTGGGCCTCCTGGGTGCCACCGCCGACGAGGTGCTGCCCGCCGAGGTCTATGCGCGCCTCCGGACCGAGGCCCTGCAATCCGTGCGCGGCACCGTGCAGGCGGACATCCTCAAGGAGGATCAGGCGCAGAACACCTGCATCTTCAGCATTGAGTTCAGCCTCAAGGTCATGGGCGACATCCAGCAGACCTTCATCGAAGAGAAGGTCCGCAACTTCTACTCCGTAAGCATCAGCGGCTACCACATCGCCGAGGCCGGCGCCAACCCCATCACCCAGCTGGCCTTCACCCTGGCCAACGGCTTCACCTTCGTCGAGTACTACCTGTCTCGCGGGATGCACATCGACGACTTCGCGCCCAACCTCTCTTTCTTCTTCAGCAACGGCCTGGATCCCGAGTACAGCGTCATCGGCCGGGTGGCCCGCCGCATCTGGTCCGTGGCCATGAAGGAGAAGTACGGTGCCAACGACCGCAGCCAGAAGCTGAAGTACCACATCCAGACCTCCGGGCGGTCGCTCCACGCGCAGGAGATCGATTTCAACGACATCCGCACCACGCTCCAGGCGCTGTATGCGGTCTTCGACAACTGCAACAGCCTGCACACCAACGCCTACAACGAGGCCATCACCACGCCCACCGAGGAGAGCGTGCGCCGGGCCATCGCCATCCAGCTCATCATCAACCGCGAGCTGGGCCAGGCGAAGAACGAGAACCCGCTGCAGGGCGCGTTCTTCATCGAACAGATGACAGAACTGGTGGAGGAGGCGGTGCTGCTGGAGTTCCGCCGCATCGCGGACCGCGGCGGCGTGCTGGGCGCCATGGAGACCATGTACCAGCGCGGCAAGATCCAGGAAGAGTCCATGCACTATGAGCACCTCAAGCACAGCGGGGAGCTGCCCATCGTGGGCGTGAACACCTTCCTGAACCCCGAGCCCCCGGAGATGGGCGCCATCGAGCTCATCCGCAGCACCGAGGAGGAGAAGCGGCAGCAGATCGACAACCTCGCCGCCTTCCACGCCCGCAACGCCCACCGCGCCCCCGCGGCCCTGACCCGCCTGAAGGAAGCCGCCCGCGCCGGGGAGAACCTCTTCGAGGCCCTGCTCGAAACCGCCAAGGTCTGCAGCCTCGGTCAGATCAGCCAGGCCCTCTACGAAGTGGGCGGGCAGTACCGAAGGAACATGTAGACCGGAAGGGCTCCAGGCGCTTCGCGCCTGGCGTTAGCGAGAACTTCCTATCCCGGACTACGCAGCGTTTTGAGCCCCTTGAGACGGCTCATCCTGGTCGATACCTGAGGCCACCGTCACGTCGGCCTTCCGGACCCGTTCGGGTGCCCAGGCGGTCAGGCCCATGTTGGGCTGGGCGCCATCGGCCCGCTCGAAGATCAATTCGGCGGCAGTCTTGCCCGTGGCGGCGAAGTGCAGCTTGTTCTGGATGACGCGGAAGAACCGGGTGGTCTCCGCCTGGGAGGGGCTGTAGTCCGACGCCAGCGCGAAGATTTCCCGGACGCGCAGGTACATGCGGCGCTCGCTGGCCCGGATGTCCCGGATGCGCTCGATCAGTTCGTTGAAACGGTCGGGAAGGCCGGAGCCTTCCATGGGCGGATTCTTTAGCCGCTCATCATCCAGGGTGAAGCCCTTGACGATGAACTCCCGCAGGCGCTGGGTGGCCCAGATGCGGAACTGCGTGCCACGCTGGGAGCGGACGCGATAGCCCACGGAGATGATCACATCGAGGTTGTAGAAGCCGGTTTCATAGGACTTCCCGTCCGCGGCAGTTATCCGGAATTTCCGGAATACTGACGCTTCGCGCAGTTCCCCTTCCTCATAGATGTTCTGAATGTGCTCTGAGATCGTCCGCACATCCTTCTGGAACGGCTCCGCAAGCTGCTTCTGGCTGAGCCAGACTGTCTCGTCCTCCAATCGGACCTGGACCCGCGTCTGGCCGTCCTCGGCCTGGTAGAGCAACAGTTCGGAGATTGGCATAGACAAAGGCCCCTGGATGAGATCATATTCGTCTTTAATTCGCCAGGCTACAAGGGCCGTCAACCGTGGCCCGAAAGGGGGAGGCAATCTGTCACGAGATTCTTCTCAAGCCCGGGCCCCCCTCTATCGGTAGTTCTTCTGAAGGGTGGGGTATCAATGACCCGTTTGAACCGGGGGCATGAATTCAGTAACCGAGACCTGAGTGTATGGAAAGATGAACCAATCATGCTTAACTCTGAGACCAAGCGCCGAATCTATGCCTCACGAGATATTTTCGCGGGCAAGTTACTTCTGCCCACCGACCAAGCCGAGTTGGTTACCTTTACTTCTACCTACAAATTCATTGAATATCTGGGCGAGCAGCCCGTGGGTATAGATCGTGTGTAGGGCGGTGAATCCGAATCATTTGAAATTCAAAATCGACGGGATGTGGTGCTATGAATAAAAAATTCCATACACAAGAATTTGATGATGGAACTGCACTGAAACTCGATATTTTTAAGAATTATATCCGAGAATGGATTTCCGTGTTTCTGACGGATTCGCCGAAGCTTGGGCATGTTACTTCGGTAAACATTTTTGATTTCTTTGCTGGCCCGGGCGGAGACACGGCCAGCAATCCCGGATCCCCTTTGATTATCCAGAAGGAGATCAAGCATTATTGCGATGAACATGGCTCGATCAAGAGTAACAAACCAATCACGATGTATTTCAATGATAAGGACGCAGAAAAAATTGAAATCCTCAAATCCAGAATCGCGAGCAATCAGTGCGGACTTGGATGCTGCCAGCCGAAATTCATGTCTGCACTTTTCGCTGATGCTTTTGAAGCACTCTTCCCAGTGATTGAACAACCTGGCAGCGCAAACCTAGTGATCATGGACCAATTCGGAATTTCGGATGTCACGCCAGAAGTGGTTCAACGCTTGGCTACCTGTGCTCGCACAGACATCCTATTCTTCTTTCCTTCGTCTTTCTTGAAACGCTTCCAGGAGCATCCATCGTTCGCGAGTAAATATGATCTGCGCGGTAAAAATTTGGATTACAAGACTGTCCACCGGGCTATATGCGACTATTTCCGCGAGAAACTGGGAGTGCGGAGGTATCACTTGGCGCCCTTTTCCATTCAAAAGAACACGAGCATCCACGGTGTTATCTTCGGCTCAAGTAATTTACTTGGCCTTGAGAAGTTTCTCACTGTTTGCTGGAAGCTCGATCCCGAGACCGGGGAAGCCAATTTCAATATGGAGGGTGATCCCTTCTGGGGCGAGAAGCATACCCTGTTTGAGGGATTGGAATCGTTCAAGAAAATCGATCAATTCAAGGCCGACCTGCTTCAGTTCATCCAGGATAAAAAGCCTGACAATCTAGGCATGTACGCCTTCTGTCTCGAAAATGGATTCCCACCCAGTAAAGCCAATCAATCACTGAGAGAGATGTTGGAATCAGGCCAGATTGCAACAGTCCTTCCGGACGGTCAGAAGGCTCGAAAGGGTGCTTTCTATCTGAACCATTCGGAGAGTATGTCCAAGATCCGTTTCCACAAATGTGAAGGCGCATCATGAGTCATAGCAAAATCGAATGGACAGAATCCACGTGGAATCCCATCACGGGCTGCAACAAGGTGTCCCCAGGCTGCCAGCATTGCTACGCCGAGCGCATGGCGATGCGGCTTCAGGCGATGGGTACTCCGCAGTACGCCCGGGGTTTCGAGCTCACGCTTCAACCGGCGGCATTGGAGCTTCCGCTCGGATGGAAGAGGCCGCAAACCATTTTCGTGAACTCGATGAGCGATCTCTTCCATGAGAAGGTCCCCTTTGAGTTCATCGAGCAGATCTTTGCTGTGATGAGGCAGGCGCACTGGCATACCTTCCAGGTGCTTACGAAGCGCGCAGAGCGCCTGGAGGAGTTGGCATCTGGATTGGAATGGCCATCAAATGTGTGGATGGGCGTGAGCATCGAGAGCGACCGCTATACCTACCGCGCCGATCATTTGCGCAGGACGGGCGCGAAAGTGAAGTTCCTCAGCCTTGAGCCACTCCTTGGTCCCTTGCCTTCCCTGGATCTGGATCACATGGATTGGGTGATCGTAGGCGGAGAAAGCGGACCGGGGGCCCGTCAGATCCAGGAATCATGGGTGGTTGAATTGCGGGACAGATGCGAGTGTGCCCAAGTGCCCTTCTTTTTCAAGCAATGGGGTGGCGTCAACAAAAAGCGCAGTGGCCGCCTGCTTGAAGGGCGTACCTGGGACGGCCTGCCGGTGCCTTCACTCGCTGCCATTTGAACCGCGGATCACCTTGGCCAGCGCCTTGAGATAGCTCGCGATGGGATCCATGCTGAACAGGATCGCAAAAAGCCGTCCCCGCCAGGGGGGAAAGGGAACGGGCCCGGCTCTTGCAACGGATTATGATGGAATGACGATGATCCGACGCGGCCTGCTTCTTTCGCTCGCCGCCCTGTCCCTCGCGGCCGGGGCGCCGAAGGCGTTGGGGCGGGGGGTGACCTACCTCTACACCTACTACGATCGCCAGGGGCGTCTGGTCATCAACAACCTGCCCCCCAGCTTCACGCGGAGCCAGGGCCTGATCCTCAAGCACGTCGGGGTGGGCAGGGTTCGCCTGGCGGTGACGTCTGCCGAAATGGCCAAGGCCCTCAAGAGCCCCGAACTCATCGCCATGGTGGACGAGATCGCCCGCGCCCAGGGCGTGGATACCTACCTGGCCCGGGCCATCATCCAGACGGAGAGCGCCTTCAACTACAAGGCCCGGTCCCGGGCCGGTGCCCTGGGCCTGATGCAGCTCATGCCCTCCACCGCCGAGCGCTTCGGGGTGCTGGATCCCTTCGACCCGCGCCAGAACATCCTGGGCGGCGTGAAGTACCTGAAGTGGCTGCACGACTACTACCAGGGGGATCTCACCAAGGTGGTGGCCGCCTACAACGCCGGCGAGGGCGCCGTGAACCGGCACCATGGGATCCCCCCCTACCGGGAGACCCAGGCCTATGTGCCCAGGGTCCTGGACCTCTACCGCCGGAAGGCCGTGCAGCCCGACCCCAAATTGGCCGGGAGCATGGCCCTGCTGGAGAAGGGGCGCGGGGGCTTCAAGGTGGACGAGCAGAAGGATGGGGCGGAGCCCAGGGCCCAACGGCGGGCCGCGACCCGCATCTACCAGTGGGTGGACGCCCATGGCCGGCTGCAGATCAGCGATCAGCCGCCGCCCAAGGGCACGGCCGGCGTCAAGACCTTCGGGGCGCCCTGAGGGTGGCGGTCAGGGCCTGAAGGTTCAGGCCTCGCCCTGCTGCACGTAGGCCTCCAGGGCGGCCACGGCCTCCTGGAAGGCGGTGTCCAGCTTCGCGCGCGTATCCGGGGGTGCGGCGGCGGATCCGCCCCGGCCCAGGACCTCCAGTTCCGCGGCGAGGAGGCGCAGCGCCCGGGCACCGATGGCGCCGGCACCGCCCTTGAGGGCATGGGCGGACCGGGAGAGCCCCTCGGCATCCTGGGCGGCCAGGGCCGTGTAGATGTCCCGCAACCGCCGGGGGGTGTCGTCGCGAAAGAGGGCGGTCATCTCGGCCACCAGCCCGAAGCCACCGTCATCCAGCTCCACCAGATTCTGGAGGGTGGTCAGGTCCAGCTGGTCGGATGGGGGCATCGGTTACTCCGCATTCATGCTGCAACAGGTGAGCGGTTTCGTCCAACGGGGCGCGCGGGGGGCACTTCCTTGGTACGCTGGAACCATGTCCGATGAAATGGTCCTCACCCCCGCCGAAACGGCCCTCTCCCTGCTGTTCCGGAAGCTCCATCCCCACCTGGAGGACGCGGCCCACGCCCTGGAGCGGGGGGCTCCGCGGCGCGACCTGGAGCGGCTCCATCTCAAGCTCATCACGGCGCGGATCAAGGTGGTGGAGGTGCTGGAGGCGGCTGCCGAGACCCTGCCTGAGGACCATCCCCTGGCCGAGACGCTGGACACCCTGGCCGCGAACCTCACCCCCGTGGGCGAGAGCTACCGGCAGGCCCTGATCCTCACCCAGCTCTGCCTGGAGGAGGCGCCCGCCGAGCTGTTGCCCCATGTGCCCGAGGGCAGCGTGGCAGGCTCCACCTGGGCCCCCCGCATGACGGCCTTCCTGGCCCGTCTGCAGGACCCGGCCTTCCAGGCCCGGCGCCGCTGGGAGGCCATCGAAGAGGACATCGGCGAGACCGAGGAGGGCTGAGGCCAGTCCTCAGTCCTCAGTCCTCAGTCCTCAGACAGCTGGTCTCAGACCTCGGCGATGAGTTCGATCTCGACCTTGGCGCCTCGGGGGAGGGCGGCGACTTGCACGGTGCTGCGGGCGGGCTTGGCCGCGCCGAGGACCTGCTCGTAGATGGCGTTGAAGGCGGCGAAGTCGGCCAGGTCGGTGAGGAACACGGTGGTCTTCACCACCCGGTCCCAGCCGGTGTTGGCGGCGGTCAGGACGGCGCCGAGGTTCTTCAGCACCTGCTCGGTCTGGGCCTCGATGGGGCCCGTCACCATCTCCATGGTTGCGGGCACCAGGGGGATCTGGCCGGCGGTGAAGAGATGGCCGCCCGAGATCTGGGCCTGGCTGTAAGGGCCAATGGCCGCGGGAGCGTTCGGGGTCGAGATCGTGCGCATGGCAACTCCTTGAATCAAGCTACTGCCGACTGCCTACCGTCAGCCCTTCTTTCCCCACCGCTTCTTCTTGTGGCGCCAGTTGCGGTTGGGGCGCTGCGGGGGGGGAAGGGGCGTATCGAAGGGTGAGGCCGGGCTCTCGGCTTCGCCATCCTCTTCTTCGAGCCGGCCGGGGCCGTCCTCGATCTGCTGCTGCACCCACTGGGCCGTCCGGTGCATGAGTGCGGCCAGGCAGAGGCTGGCCTCGATGCGGGCGTGGGGCAGGGGGCCGAGCTGGGTGAAGACCGAGGGATCGGGCGGGATGGCCCGGGGGATGGCGATCTCAGGCAGGGGCGCGGGGAGGGCGTCGAAGGCCTCCTCCGGCAGCCGGTGCCAGGGCTCGGGCAGCTCCTGGGTCCGGCGAAGCTGGTCGGCCACGGTCTGTCGTTTCTTCGGGGGCCGTCCCCGCTTCTTCGGCGCGGCCACGGCGGCGGCGTCCAGGGCGGCCTGGAGGGACTGCAGCACCTCCTCCCGGGACTTGCCGCGGAGGTCGAAGAGCAGCCAGGGATCGCGGTCCAGGGCCTCGGCCATCACGTAGCATACGGCGGCCACATGCTTGCAGGGGTTGGCCCAGTCGGGGCAGTCGCAGTGGGTCTGCAGTTCCTTGGGGACGCGGGGATAGAGGCTGGCGCCGGCCTCGCGGAAGGTCTCGTCCAGGCCCTGGGGCATCTCGCCCGCCAGCAGCGAGGCCACGAAGCGGCTCTCCTGGGCGATGCGGGCCAGGGCCTTGTCCCACTGGGCAGGGGTGAGGGCCGGCAACCCGAGGGTCACGTTGTAGGTCTTGCGGCCATGGACGCGGGCCTCGATCTCGCCCGGCTTCACGCCGAAGTGGGAGACGTGGCCGTCCTCCGCATACTTCTTGCCGCGGGGCAGGCGGTTCTCGTAGTCGTCGCCCAGCTGCTCCAGGCCCTTGATCCAGAGGCGTCCCCACCAGGTGGCCCCGAAGCGGTCGGTGGTGGTGATCATGGCGCCACCTCCTTCGCCCGCCGGAGGGGCCTGGGGGCCTCTTCGCCCTCGGTTCCGCTGCCCTCATCGGCATCCATGAGCTCGGCATCGGGATCCAGCGCCACGAGCCGGCGCAGGGCGTCGCCATCCAGCTCGGTGAGCCAGCCCTCGCCCGTGCCGACCACGCGGTCGGCCAGGTCGCGCTTGCTCTCCAGCAGGGCGTCGATCTTCTCCTCCAGGGTGCCGATGGTGACCAGCTTGTGGACCTGCACGTTCTTCGTCTGGCCGATGCGGTAGGTGCGGTCCGTGGCCTGGTCCTCGACGGCGGGGTTCCACCAGCGGTCGAAGTGGAAGACGTGGGTGGCCGCCGTGAGGTTCAGGCCGACCCCGCCCGCCTTGAGGCTGAGCAGCAGCACGGGCGGGGAGTCCGAATCCTCCTGGAAGCTGCGCACCATTTCGTCGCGGCCTTCGCGAGAGGTGCCGCCGTGGAGGAAGGGCGGCTCGAAGCCCAGCGCGTCCTGGAGGTGGATCTGGAGCCGGTCGCCCATCTCCTTGAACTGGGTGAAGACGAGCGCGCGCTCGCCTGCCTCGACCACCTCCTCCAGCATCTCGGTGAGCCGGTCCAGCTTGCCGCTCCGGCCCCGGTAGGGCCCCTGCTGCTTGAGGAACTGGCTGGGGTGGTTGCAGATCTGCTTGAGGTGCGTGAGCAGGGCCAGGATGCGACCCCGCCGCTCGATGCCGGTGGCGGCCTCCAGGTCCTCGTCCATCTGGTCCACCCGGTACTGGTAGAGCTCCGCCTGTTCGCGGCTGAGGGTGGTGAAGACCTTCATCTCCAGCTTCTCGGGCAGGTCCTGGATGATGGCCTTGTCCGTCTTCAGGCGCCGGAGGATGAAGGGTCCGAGGCGCTGACGCAGCTCCTGGGCCGCGTCGGGATCGCGGTACTTCTCGATCGGGGCGGCGAAGCGCTCCTTGAACGCGGACTCGCTTCCCAGATAGCCGGGCAGGACGGCCTGGAGGATGGCCCACAGTTCCGCCAGGCGATTCTCGATGGGGGTGCCGGTGAGGGCGAGGCGGAAGCCCCCCTTCAGCTTCCGGATGGCCTTGGCCTGCGCCGCCGCGGCGTTCTTGATGGCCTGGGCCTCATCCACCACCACCATGCCCCAGGTGCGGGCGGCGAAGGCCTCCTCCTCGCGGCGCACCACGCCGTAGGTGGTGAGCACCAGCGTGTGGGGGCGGAAGTGTGTGGGCAGGCGGTCCCGGTTGTTGCCGTGGTGCACGAAGACCGGCACGCTCGGGGCGAACTTGGCCAGTTCCCGCTCCCAGTTGCCCAGCAGCGAAGTGGGACAGACCAGCAGGGTGGCGGGGCCGTGCGCGGGGCTCTGCTCCTGCCGGTGGAGCAGCAGGGCGAGGACCTGGATGGTTTTGCCCAGGCCCATGTCGTCCGCCAGGATGCCGCCCAGGCCCAGGCGGGCGAGGCCCTCCAGCCAGGCGAGGCCGCGGAGCTGGTAGGGGCGCAGCTGGCCGTGGAACGACGCCGGCTGGGAGATGGGCTTGTCGGGGAGGATCTTCAGGTCCGCCAGGGCGGCGCCGAAGTCGCCCGCGGTTTCCACTTCGATGGCCTCGGAGACGCCGGGGATGCGGGCGGTGCCGGTCAGGGCGGCGGCCAGGGCCTCGCCCTTGGCCATGCTCTCGAAGCCGGCGCCGCGGCTGGCCTCGATGACGCTGGAGATCTGCTTGAGCGTCTCCGGATCCAGGGCCACCCACTTGCCCTTCCAGGCCACCAGCGGGTGCTTGAGGCTGGCCATCTGGGCGAAATCCTCCACGCTCAGGGCGTCATCGCCCAGCATGAGCGACCAGTCGGCGCTGACGCTGCCATCCAGGCCCGCCTGCACCAGGGAGGCGTGCTCGTCCATGGCCCGGGCGCCCAGGCGCACCTTGGCGCGCAGGCGGCGGGCCCCGCCGAGTTCGGTCAGGGCCTCGGGGATGTGGACCAGGAAGCCGGCCTCCTTCAGATGGCTTGCGCCCTTCGTGAGAAAACTCCAGGCCTCGGTGGGACGCAGCCGCAGGTCCTCGGGCTTCTGGCCCGAGAGGGCCCGCTCCAGGGGCGGGAAGAAGGGGACGGCGCGGGCCAGGCCGCGCAGCAGGGCCTGTCGGGCCTGCAGCACTTCGGGCTCGGTGGACGGCTCCCAGAGCTTGGCGACGCCGATCTCGGTGCCGTCTTCGGTTTCCAGGCCCACCCGCAGGGTCCAGCCCTCCTCCACGAGACGGTCGGCCTCCTGCACGCTCTGATCGCGGGTGAGGGGCACGGGGGGCGCATCGAGGTGCAGGCTGGGGCGCAGCCACTGGGGCCGGGCGCCTTCGCTCCACTGCTCCAGCTGCTCGCCCAGGGTCCGCTCGGTGACGCCGGTGGTGGGGAACTCGGGCAGCTGATGGGAGAGGGCCACCATGAGCCGATCGTCCCAGGGTAGCCGATCCCGCTTGTGGCCCCGCAGGCTGTGGATGAGGCCCAGGCGCGGATCATCCCCGGCCCGAAGGCTGCCCGCCACGAAGCGCAGGATGAAGTCGGCGCCGTCCTCCAGGAAGGCCCGCAGCACGGCGTCGGCCGTGGAGGGCATGGCCAGGTCGTCCTCGATGTCGAAGGCGTCCAGCTCGCCCAAGGGCACGGTCTTGGTGAAGGCCCAGGTGTCGTTCTCGGGAAAGGCCAGGGCCGCGGGCGGCATGGCCAGGGTCATCTGCTGGAGGGCCGCACGATCGGCGGGGCTGGTGAGGCTGACGCCCCAGCGGGCCCGCCAGGGGTTGCCCCGGGTGTCCAGCTGGGGGAGAAGCGCGCCCCGGACCACCAGGGACTGGAGCAGGCGGAGCGCCGTGGCCCAGTAGCGCAGGGTGGGCCCGGCCTGCCCCGGCTTCAGGGCCAGGGAGGACAGCCAGGGGTAGGCCCGCTGCCAGCGCAGGGGCACCGCGTGCATCTCCACCAGGGTGGCGTCGGGCAGGAAGATCTGGGCCTTGGCCGGGGTGAGCCGCTCGCGGCCCTGCAGGTCGCCGGGCAGGCTGCGGAGGGCCCGGGACCACTCCGCCGGTCCCACGGCCTCGGGCAGGCAGAGGAGAAAGCCGCGATCCAGGGGGCGGTACTGGAGGAAGGGGTTCAGCATGAGGCGGAGGCGGTAGGCTGGAGGCCAGGGGCCGGAGGGTGCGGCAGCGAGGACGACGCGCGGTCCGCCCCGGTGGGAGGTGTTCCGTGAAACTCGGATTTGCCAGCGATCATGCGGGGTTCGACCTCAAGGAGCGGCTGAGGGCCTGGGCGCGGGAGCAGGGGCATGAAGTGGTTGATTTCGGCACGGATGGGTCGGCCTCGGTGGATTACCCGGATTTCGCGCACCGGGCAGCGGAGGGCCAGGATCAGTGGGAACGCCTGGTGCTGGTGTGCGGGTCCGGCATCGGCATGAGCATCACGGCCAACCGCCATCCCGGCATCCGCTGCGCGCTGGTCACTTCCCCCGAGCACGCGGCACTGGCCCGGCAGCACAAC
>JAJZQW010000055.1 GCA_021802985.1 Acidobacteriota bacterium
CCGTGATGGAGTTCCCCCCATCGAACTCATTGATGGGGAGAAGCTTGTGGACATGCTTGAAGCGCTTGAGCTCGGGTTGACCCCGATCAAGACCTTCCAGGTGGACCAGGCCTTCTTCAGGGAGTTCCAAAACTGATCGTTCTTCCTCTGCGGTTGAAAGGCCTTCCATGAACCCCCTCTTCGCCCTCGACGATGCCCAGTGCTTGGCTTTGGCGGAGACCCACGGAACGCCCTGCTTCACCTACTCCGCCGCGGTCGCGGCGGAGCAGTTCAAGGCCCTGCGCACGGCCTTACCTTCGCGGGTGCGGCTGGCCTATGCGGTGAAGGCCAACCCGCATCCCTCGTTGCTGCGTCGCTTCGCGGGGCTGGGGGCCAGCTTCGACTGCGCCTCCATCGGAGAGCTGGCGCGCGTGGAGGCGCTGGGCCTGCCGCCGGGGCGGACCTTCTTTGCCGGGCCGGGCAAGCGGGAGGCGGAGCTGGCCAAGGCCCTCGCGATGGGTGTCCGCGTGCAGGCGGAGGGCTGGGAGGATCTGGCGCGGCTCGACGCCCTGGCCACGGGCGAGGTGGCGGTGAACCTGCGGGTGCACCCGGCCTTCGACCTCGATGAGGGGAACCGCATCATCGGCGGCACGGGGCCCTCGGCCTTCGGCGTGGACGAGGAGGACGTGGCGGCCCTGCTGGCCCGGGCGTCCGCCCTGCGCCACGTCCGCATCCGGGGCCTCCACGTCTTCGCCGCCAGCAACCAGCGGGACGCCGCCAAGCTCCTGGCCATCCACGGCGCCGTGCTGGACCTGGCCCAGCGCCTGCACGGGGCCCACGGCCTGCCGCTGGAACAGATCGACCTGGGCGGCGGCTTGGGCATTCCCTATGCGCCGGAGGAGGCGCCGCTGGACCTGGCGCGGTTTGGACAGGGACTGTCCGATCTGCTGGCGGCCCACCCCTGGTTCGTGGGTGAGCTCATCCTGGAGCCGGGCCGTTTCCTGGCGGGCCCCTGCGGTGTCTACCTGGCGCGGGTGGTGCGGATCAAGGAAAGCCGGGGCGTCCGCTTCGCCATCCTGGAGGGCGGCATCAACCACCTCATCCGGCCCCTGCTGACGGACCAGGCCTTCCCCGTGAAGGCCGTGGGGAAGGGCGGGAGCGACGTGGCCTACACGCTCGCCGGGCCCCTCTGCACCAGTCTGGACCGCCTGGGCGACGTCCACCTGCCGGAGCTGGCGCCCGGGGATCTCCTGGCCTTCGGCAGCACCGGCGCCTATGGCTTCAGCGAAGGCATGACCCACTTCCTCAGCCATCCCGTGCCCCCTGAAGTGTGGGTGGACTGACCGACTACCCCAGCAGCGAGATCCAGTTTCCCCGTTGATCCTTGGGCAGGGCACGGACGTGATCGAGCAGCCTGAGGCGGGCCTGCCAGGTCTTGTCAGAGGGGAAGAGGGCCCGGCCCCGCTGGAGGTCCAGGGTGGCGTCGTCCCACTTGCCCTGGGCGGCGTGGGCGGAGCAGAGGGCGAGCTGGAGACGGGCCGCGCGGACGCGCAGATCCGGATCGTCGGGGGTGGCGCGCAGCAGGGCGTCCATGACGCGGGCGGCGGCGTCGAGGTCGCCGTCCTTGAGGTGCTTCTGGTACTCCGCAAGGGTGGCGCCCACGGCGCCTCCGGGCAGGGCCGCCCGGGCCTGCTCCAGCAGCTGCGCCCCCCCGGCATCGTTGGGGTTGCGCTGGACCAGGGTGGAGGCCCGCAGGTAGGCCCGCAGGGGATCCGTGACCAGGGTGGATTCGGCCTCCTGGCGGATGTCGGCAGGGGATTCCACCAGATCCGGGGCCTGCTGGGATAGGGGCGCCAGGGCCGCGGCCCGGGCGGCCTCGACCGCATGCTTCAGGTCCTGGTCCCGTTGGTAGCGATGCACGAGGCCCAGGCCGAGGGCCAGGACCAGGACGCCCCCCCCGACGGCGGCGAGGACCCGGGGTTCCCGAAGCCAGGGGAACCGCTCGGAGAGCGCCTGGAACTGGCCGGGAAGGGAAAGGCCCTTGCGGGGAGCCGGCGCGGCCTTCACCAGGGAGGCTGGCGGGGCGACGGGCCTGGGCTCGACGATCAGGGTGCGCTCGGGATCCGGCTCCGCCATGGCGATCCGGCCCTGGGCATCCAGTGAGAGCGCGGGCGCAGCGGGGGGTGGCAGCGGTTGGGGGGCAGGGTGGCCGGGGCGGCAGCGCTCCAGCCCCTGGCGGGCCAGGGCGTTCCCCGGGTCGAGGGCCAGGGCCTGCTGATAGGTGAACGCGGCCTCCTCATGGCGCTGGAGGCTGAGCAGGTGGGCGGCCTGGCGGAGCCTGAGGTCCAACAGGCCCGGATCGGGACCGCCAGGGCGGGCCGCGGGCGCCGGAGGCGCCGGGACTTCCGGTCGTTGCCCCAGCTCGGCCCGGGCCTGGTGCAGGTAGGTCTGCACCTCCCGGCGGCTGGGATCGATGGTGAGCACCCGCTCCCACTTGGAGACGGCCTCTTCCACCAGGCCGATGTCGTAGAGCTGCACGGCTTCCCGCAACAGCTTGTCGAGGTCGTCCTCTTCCGCCGAGGAGCCGGGATCCGCCACGTCCGGGGGGGCGAGAGCCTCGAGGGGCGGCAGGCCCAGGTCCCGCCGGGCGCCGTTGGCGTACTCGCGGGCGAGGCGATGGCCCGGATCCAGGGTGAGCACCTGCTCCCACTTGCGGAGGGCATCCCCCACCTGCCCCATGTCGTAGAGGGTGCAGCCCTCGATGACGAGGCGCTCCGGCTCCACGCCAGAGGACGAAAGGGGCGCGGTCAGGGTTGGCGCAGGAAGGGGTGGTGGTTCCGGGATCGCGGCCGGCGCGGGCACCGCCGGCGGGGGCGGGGGATCCTCGACCACGGGGGGGAAGGCTGTTGGCGCAGGCGGCGGGGGGGCCGGGGGCTCGGCCATGACTTGCGCCGGAGCCTCGGGGGCGGCCATCGCGGGAGGTTCGGCCGCGGCCTCGGCTTCCCGCAGGGCCAGCAGGCGCTGCTTGACCTGCATCAGCCGGCCGCGGGCCTCCGCGTGCTGGGGGGCCTGCTTGAGGATGGCCTGCCAGATCTGGCCAGCCTTGACGAGTTCCCCCCTGGCGAGGAGATCGTCCGCCTGGCGGAGGTAAGGCGCGTAGGGATCCTGGCTCATGGGACTCATTCAGTTCAACGGGAATTCGTCGGTATCGCGGATCAGCAGCATGAAGGTGCTGTTTCCGCAGGTGAACTCCTGGTGGCTCTGGATCTGCAGGGGACCAGTGATCTTCTCCCCCCCCACGAGGGTTCCATTGGTCGAATTCAGGTCCGTCAGCCAGACGCTTCCTTCGCGGTGGATCTCCAGCTGGGCATGGCGCCGGGAGGTCTCGGGATCCCGGGTGACCACATCGCCATCCTCGCGGCCGATGGTGATCACGGGGCGGTCGAGGACCTGCACCGTGGAGGCCTGGGGCCCGCTGAGGAAGGCGAGGCTGAACCGCAGGCCCTGGGGCATCCCCGGCTCCTGCAGACCGGCGGCCACCAGCATGGCTTCACGGTCGCGGCGGGCCGTGGTGAGGGCTGGCGAAGCCGGCGCGGGAGGGGTGGGCGCGTCGGGGCCGGGTTCGGGCGGGAGTGGCCGGGAGAGCGTCTCCATGGGATCCGCCGCCGCCAGGACCGGGTTGAAGACCTCGAAGACGTGGGAGCACTTGGGGCACTTGAAACGCTTCATGCGTGTGCCGCCGAAACGGCTGTCGTCGTACTGGAAGCGCGCCTGGCAGGCCGGGCAAACCACGATCATCGGGCCCCTCGAGAAAGCCCCTGAAGTGTACCGCTACTTCTTCCGCGTGGCGAAGAAGCTGAAGCCCTTGCGCACGGCAATGCCCTCGGGGAGCTTGAAGCCGGTCACGGCCGCGGGGAGCGGCTGGTTGAGCTTGAGGGGCCCCAGGTCCAGCAGCCAGGTATCTCCGCTGCGTTCGATCCACTGGACCTGGCGGGGCAGGAAGGTCTCCCGGTCCACCCAGATATTCAGGGCCTGCATGCGCTTGCGCGTGGCGAGGGTCCTCGGGATGAGCGCGAGGAAGTAGGTGCCCGGAACATCCTTGGATTCCCCCAGGCCGATCTGGAAGTATTCGGCGAGGTAGCTCAGCTTCTGGCCCAGGCCGAGGAATTTCCGGTTGGCGTTCCGGATGATGCCGATCTTCAGGCGTTCACCCTCGCGGGCCCCGGGGCTGTAGGAGAGCAGGGCCTTGGGGGTGAGGTGGAGGATGAGGTCCTCCGGGGCCTGGAAGGCGAAGTGGACGAAGTCGGAGCCCTGGAGGTACAGGGTTCCCCGGGTCACGGTCGGCGTCTTGAGCAGGGCCCGGCGCAGCGTGAGCGTGAAGGGGCACTGGAGGGTCTGCACCTGGGCCTGGGCCGCGTCGAAGCGCTCGACCACCTCCTTGAGGCCGAGCGGCGGCGCCTGGGCGTGCAGGGCCGGGAGTGCCAGAAGGGACGTGAGCAGCAGGGAGGAGTAACGCATGTCAGCTTCCGAGCCGGAAGGCGAGGGCCCGCTGGGGCCGGTCGTCCCCGAACTGGAAGCCCAGGCCCAGCACCAGGGGGGCGGTGGCGATTCGCAGGGAGATGCCGGCCAGGGTGCTGGAGAAGCCCCCCACGGTGCGGCGTTCTGCGCCCACCAGCAGGGTCACCGTGGGGCTGGCGAGGATGCGCAGGGACGAGGACAGGGTCTTCTGCTTCTCGGGCAGGGGCAGGCGGGCGGCCTCGTTCAGATCGCCCTCCACGCTCAGCCGGGCGGCGCTGCCCAGGTCCAGCTCGAACCCGGCGCGGGCCTGGGGCTGCTCGTAGACATCCCAGAAGTGCCGCGGGATGAGGCGGCTGGCGGTGAGGCCGAAGCGGAGCCCCTCGGTCAGCTCGGTGGTGAAGCCCGCATCCGTGGTGAGGCTCCAGGTGCCGTGGCTGGTGTCGTGGAAGCCGAGGGCCGCATTCGGCGCGACGCCGGAAAGGATCTTGCTCCCGAGGCGGACCCGCTCCATCCGGACGGTGAAGCCGTAGGCCGCCCCGCCTTGGCCACTCCCGGCCCCGGCCACGATGCGGTCCACTTCCACCCGGCGCGCTTCGGACCCGGGGGCCAGGGGATCCGTTCCAGGGAGGGCCGCGGTCAGCGATTCCCGGCCGAAGGCGACCCGGAGTCCGCCCGTGGCGGCGTTTTCCACACCGAAGGCCTCGCGACGGACCGGGAAGGGGGTGGTCTGGAGGTTCAGCAGGGCCGTTGCAGTGCCCGCGGCGTCTCCGGCCTGGAGGGCCTGGGCCAGGGCGTCGGAATCGGTCTTGAAGCCCCGGGGCTTCGCGTCACCGCCCTCCCAGGCCGCGTACCAACCCGCAGGCACCTGGTCGAAACGGGCGCTGTTCCCCAGGGGGTCGTAGCCCCCGGAGAAGACCCGCGATCCGCCGAAGGCGGGGCTGTCCCCGAAGGACTGGGCGGCCAGCGGCAGGGCGAGCAGCAGGGCGGCGAGGAACGGGCGGGCGAGGGGGCGGGTCATGGGCATCCTTCAGGCACTTGCGTCGGCGGTGGGGAAGGTTTCCCGGGACACGCCGGGAATGTCCAGGCGGATCTGGCGGGGTTCGCGCTGGTGGGCCAGGTGGAGCGCCACCCCCGATCCCCGCAGCACCTCTTCGGCGGCGAAGCGGGCCAGTTCGGGGAGGTTGTTGGATTCGCTCAGGTGGGCCAGGATGACGGTCTTCAGACGGGGCGACCGCACCCGGTCCAGGAGTTCGGCCATGGCGGCATTGCTGAGGTGTCCGACCCGGCTCAGGATGCGGGCCTTGAGCTGGGGCGGGTAGGTCCCTTCCCGGAGCATGTCCACATCGTGGTTGGCCTCCAGCGCCAGCAGATCCAGGTCCTGGCAGTGGTCCGCCACCAGGGCGGTGGGGTAGCCGAGATCCGTCACCACCGCGGCCTGGAATCCGCCGGCCTCCACGCGGTAGGCCACGGGATCGGCGGCATCGTGCGGCAGGGCAAAGGGGAGGATGCGCCAGCCCTCCCAGTCCAGGGGCCGGCCGGCGCGGACCTCGATCCACCGCTCCCGGGGGATCTCCACCCGCTGCGCGGCCCAGAGGGCGGCCCGCAGGTCCGCGGTGGCGAGAATCTGCCAGTCCGTGCGCCGCAGCATGACGCCCAGGGCGCCGATGTGATCCGAGTGTTCATGGGTGATGGCCACGGCCTGCACCGTGCCGGGATCCCAGCCGAGGACCTCCAGGCGCTGGCGGACCTGCCGGAGGGAGAGCCCCGCATCCACCAGCAGGGTGCGGGTGCCGTCCGACAGGGCGTGGCAGTTCCCCTTGGAACCCGAGGCGAGGGCGGCATAGTGCATGAGGCAGTCTATCCCAGCGGGATCCTGGGTCCGGATCTCCCGTCCAGGGCCCAGGGGAAAATCCGCCTTTCGGCAGCGGATTTCACATTGGCGCGCGGGTGCCGATGAGGGACTATCTGTCCCCGAATCGGAGCCGCCATGCCAGGGTTTTCCCCCATCGAGATGTGGATCCCGCCCCGGCTGCTGGCCGACCGGCAGCAGGCCACCCGGGCGCGCAGCATCGTGGGCATCTCCCTGGTGGTCATCGCGGCCTGCCTGTTCTACATGGTCAAGTTCCACTTCATGGGAGCGCCGGCGGCCGTGGCGGGCGTGAGTGTGGCCGCGGTCGCGGCCCTGCTGGTGCCCCCCCTGCTGCGCCTCTCGGGCCACCTCTCTCCGGCGCGGGAGTTGGTGCTCACCATCATCTGGAGCGTGATGTTCTGGCTCTGCTACGTGAACCGGGGCGTGCTCTCGTCGGAGATCTTCTGGTTCGTCCAGGTTCCGTGCGGGGCCGTGCTGCTGGGGGATCTGCGCCATGGCCTGGTCTGGCTGGGCCTCGCCCTCCTGGGCATCGTGCTGGTGAATTTCGGGATCAGCCACCCGCTGGAGCAGATGCCCGTGGGCGCCTTGCGCGAGCTGCAATTCTCCTCGGCCATGGGCCTCGTGGTTTCCCTGTTCACGGTGCTGGCCCTGTCGGAGCGGCAGAAGACCAAGAATGCGACCCAGCTGGAGGCGGCCCACGCCAATGCCGAACGGCAGGCCACCCAGCAGCGGGAGATGATCGAGCGCGTGACCGCCCTGATCCACGAGGACCACCAGGCCATCCACCGCATCACCGGGAACATGAAGGACATGACCCAGGCCGTGGCGGACCAGCAGCAGGCCTTCCACGACATCGAGGCGGCCCTCGCCGAGCTGGGACGCCTGGTGGCCCACAACACCGAAAGCGCGGTGCAGTCGGCGGAGCACGCCCAATCCGCCGAGCGGCAGGCGCTGGAGGGGGGCCAGCGGATGCGGGTGACCCTCCAGGCCATCGACGAACTGGTGGCGTCGGGGGAAAGCACCAGCCGCACGATCTCGGCGCTGGGCGACAAGGGCGACCAGATCGGCTCCATCATCCATGTGATCGAGGAGATCGCCCACCAGACCAACCTGCTGGCCCTGAACGCCGCCATCGAGGCGGCCCACGCGGGGGCCCACGGCAAGGGCTTCGCGGTGGTGGCCGATGAGGTTCGGAAGCTGGCGGAGCGCACCCGGAAGGCCACCCACGAAATCGGCACGCAGATCGGGGAGGTGGTGGCGGGCACCCAGGAGGCCATCACCACCCTGGCGGCCAGTGGAAGCCGGCTGGACGCCAGCCAGCGGGACTCCCGCGCCCTGTCCGAGGCCCTCGGGGGCATCATCGCCTCCGCCCAGGAGGCCGCCCGGATGATCGGCGGCATGGCCGAGACCGGTCAGCAGCAGCGCCGTTCGGGGGAGCAGGTGGAAACGGCCTTCCAGGGCATGCGGGGGGCCACGGATACGGTCGCCCAGGCCACGGAGGGCGTGGGCCGGGCCCTGGCGGCGCTGGAGGGCCAGCTCGACGAATTGGAGGGCTTCCTGGCGGGGATGGGCTCGGCGCCGCAGGCGTGATCAGGCCGTGAAGGCCTCTCCACCGGGGGAAGCCGACCCCTTCCAGCGCGCCAGGAGGAGGATGGCGGCGCCACAGACCAGGACGCAGGGCAGGCTCGCCTCCAGGCCGAAGGCGCCGCCCGTGAGCCAGGTGGGGCGACCGTGGAAGATGGGGGTCCACCAGCCGGCCTCCGAGGTGCCGCTGACGCCGAAGCCGAAGAGGGTGCCCTGGGTCCAGTTCCAGCCCAGGTGGATGCCGATGGGCAGGGCCAGGCTCCCGGTGCGCAGGTAGGCCAGGCCCAGCAGGATGGCTGCCAGGGCGATGTTCACCGTGGCCCAGATCCGGGTCGCGCCGGACATGCCCGGATTGCCCCAGTGGGCCAGGGCGAAGAGGAGGGCGAACACCAGCTGCGCGCCGGGAACGCCGATCCCCCGGATCAGCCGCTGGAAGGCATAGCCCCGGAAGCCGGTCTCCTCCGCAAAGCCCACGGCCAGGTACAACCAGGCCCCCTTGAGCAGGGTACCGATGCCCACCTGCGGGGTGCGGATCCAGTGGAACCCGCCCAGCGCGAAGACCACTGCCGCCGTGACGGCCATGAGCCCGAAGCCGCCCAGGGTGCCCAGGGCCAGCTCCTTCACCCAGCGGTCCCCGAACCGGAAGCCGATGGATGCGAGCGGCGCGCGCTCAATTTGCAGGCAGATCCCGGCCGCCAGCAGGAAGATCAAGAACTCGATCCAGGGGCCGGGCACGAACCGCCGGACCGAGGGAGGAACAAACCGGAACAGGTGGCCAAGGATGAAGCCGACGGCCATCACGAGGGCGAACCAACCCAGAATCCTCCAGCCGTTGCGAAGGTGGCCCTGGTCGTCGAGGAAGACGGTGTGCATGAAGGCTCCGGAGGAAAGCTGGGCTACGGTGTCCCGTTGATCCGGTTGAGGCCTACATCACGCGTTGGGTCTCGGCGAAGGCCAGGAGGGCGACGCGCATGGCGGCTCCTACAGCGGGATGTTGCCGTGCTTCTTGGGGGGCATGCTGTCGCGCTTGGTCTCCAGGAAGGCCAGGGCCTTGATGAGTTTCTGGCGGGTCTCGCGGGGCAGGATTACTTCGTCCACGAAGCCGAACTCAGCGGCGATGTAGGGATTGGCGAACTTCTCGTTGTACTCGGCCACCAGCTCGGCCCGCTTGGCTGCCGGGTCCGGGGCGCTGGCGATGGCCTTGCCGTGGAGGACATTCATGGCCCCCTCGGCGCCCATGACGGCGATCTCGGCGGTGGGATAGGCGAAATTGAAGTCCGTGCGGATGTGCTTGCTGGCCATCACGCAATAGGCGCCACCGTAGGCCTTGCGGGTGATGATGGTGATCTTGGGCACGGTGGCCTCGCAGTAGGCGAAGAGCAGCTTGGCCCCGTGGCGGATGATGCCGCCATGCTCCTGCGTCACGCCCGGCAGGAAGCCCGGCACGTCCTCGAAGGTGATGAGCGGGATGTTGAAGGCGTCGCAGAACCGCACGAAGCGCGCCCCCTTCTCGCTGGAGGAGATGTCCAGCACGCCGGCATAGAAGGCCGGCTGGTTGGCCACGATGCCGACGCTGCGGCCCTCGATGCGGGCGAAACCGACGACAAGGTTGGGCGCGAAGGCCTCGTGGACCTCGAAGAAGTGGGCATCGTCCACCACGCCCCGGATGATGTCGCGGATGTCGTAGGGCTTGCCCGGATCGTCCGGTACCACCTTGTCCAGGTCCGGGTTTTCCAGGGGCATCTGGGCCTTGGGCGCGCGCCGGGGAGCCTCGCCCAGGTTGTTGCTGGGCAGGAAGGAGAGCAGCTCCCGGGTGTGGGCCAGGGCCGCGAGGTCGCTGGCGCAGACGAAGTGGGCGACGCCGCTCTTCGCCGCATGCGTGTGGGCCCCGCCCAGCTCCTCCTTCGTGACCTCCTCGTGGGTGACGGTCTTGATGACATCCGGGCCCGTCACGAACATGTAGCTCGTGCCCTTCACCATGGTGATGAAGTCCGTGATGGCGGGGCTGTAGACGGCGCCGCCCGCACAGGGGCCCATGATGAGGCTGATCTGGGGGACGACGCCGCTGGCCAGCGTGTTCCGCAGGAAGATGTCGGCGTAGCCGCCCAGGGAGACCACGCCCTCCTGGATGCGCGCGCCGCCGCTGTCGTTGAGGCCGATGACGGGGCAGCCCACCTTCATGGCCAGGTCCATCACCTTGCAGATCTTCTTGGCGTAGGCCTCGCTAAGCGAGCCGCCGAACACCGTGAAGTCCTGGGCGAAGATGGCCACGGGCCGGCCATCCACGCGGCCGAACCCCGTCACCACGCCATCCCCGGGGATCTTCTCCACATCCGCGGCGCGGTGGACCATGAGGGCGTCCATTTCCTCGAAGGAGCCCTCGTCCAGGAAGGCTGCGACGCGCTCCCGGGCCGTCAGTTTGCCGCCCTCGTGCTGCTTGAGCACGCGGGCCTCGCCCCCGCCCGCCAGGGCCTGGGCGTGCTTGGCCTTCAGGGTCTCGATTTTCTGTTCGAGGGACATGGGGACTCCCGGCGGAAACCAATGCGGCTGATCAAGGGATCAGCCGCCAGTCTAGCTTGGCTGGGCCCCGGCGCGGGATTCCAGGGGGCTGGCAGGGCGCTCAGCCCCCCTGGCCCTGCCAGGCGCGATGGGTCCGCGCGATCTGGGCGAGATGGACCTTCAGGTGGTTCTCGTAGCGGGCCAGCAGGGCCTCCAGGATGAGGGGCGCCTCCAGTTCGGGATGCCGGACGGAGCGCGACCAGGCGGGCTCAGGCAGGGCGCGGAGCTGGCGGGCCAGCAGCTCCCGCAGGAGGCGGAAGAGGTCCAGGACTTCTTCGAGGGGTTGGTCCGCCCCCGCGAAGCTGGCCACCCAGGCGTCCTGGTCGAAGGGGAGGATCGTGACGCCCTCCTGGGCCATGGCGAAGCGGGCCCGCAGGTAGCCGTGCAGCTCCGCCTCCGCGAGGTGGACGACCACCTCCCGGATGGTCCAGGCCGCGGGGGCCGGCCGGAAATCCAGGGCCTCGGCGGACAGCCCGGCCACGATCTCCCGGAGCTGGGCAGGCCCGTGGGCGTAAGAGAGGAGGAGCGCGGCGCGGTCGGCAGGACTCATGGGGCCTCCGGGAGGTGGCCCCAGCCTAGTCCGGCTTCTGGTCGGTGGCTATCGTCCACTCTTCTTCTTCGCCACCTTCGGAGGCTCAGAGCGGCCTGGCAGATCGGAGCCTATCGCCCGCTCTTCTTCTTCGCCTCCTGTGGAGGCTCAGAATGGTGAGCCCGTGTGGAGATTATCGCCCACTCTTCTTCCAGTCGGCGAGGAAGCCCTCGACGCCCTTGTCGGTCAGGGGGTGCTTCAGCATCTGGTCGAAGACCTTCGTGGGGATGGTGGCCACGTGGGCGCCGGCCAGGGCCGCGTCGGTGACGTGGCGGGGCTGGCGGATGGAGGCGGCCAGGCACTGGGTCTCGAAGTCGTAGTTCTCGAAGATGGCGCAGATCTCGCGGATGAGCTCCATGCCGTCCAGGTTGATGTCGTCCAGGCGGCCCACGAAGGGGGAGACATAGGTGGCGCCTGCCTTGGCGGCCATGAGGGCCTGGGTGGCGCTGAAGCAGAGGGTGACGTTGGTGTGGATGCCCTCGGCGCTGAGCGCCTTGCAGGCCTTGAGGCCCTCGGCGATGAGGGGCAGCTTCACCACCACATTCTTGTGGATCTTCGCGAGCCTACGCCCCTCCTCGATCATCCCCGGCGCCTCCAGGCCGATGACCTCGGCGCTGATGGGGCCGTCCACGATCCCGCAGATCTCCTCGATGATCGCCTCGAAGGGCTTGCCGCTCTCCTTGGCGATGAGGCTGGGGTTCGTCGTCACCCCGTCCAGCACGCCCAGGGCGTTGATGCGCTTGATCTCGTCGATGTTGGCCGTGTCGATGAAGAACTGCATGAATGCTCCAGACCTAGCCGCTCGAGCGCAAGCCTGCGTCTCATCATCCGGCCCCCCTCATTCTTGCAGATCCGGAGAGGCCCTGCAGGGTCTTAGGGTTCAGATTCCACCACGGCTCGCGGGAGACTCGTCAAGGGATCGGTTTCCATGTGGAGGTCCCAGAAGGATTCGCCCTGGAATCCCGCGAGTGGAAACCCCGGATTGTAGGGGAGGTCGATTGTGTTGAATCTCCACCCCGCGGCATCGCGGATGCACGCGAAGAGGCAGGAGCCCGACCGAAGGACCCATCCCAGCCTCCCCGAGGAGGAGCTGAGGACGGGCGGCAGGACTCCCGACAGGGAAGTGCCACCCAGGGCCGCGGGGAGGGGAAGGAATTCGATGGTGGTGAAGGAGGAACCATCGAATTCCTGGAGGCAAGGAGCACTGCCGCCGTTGGCCCGGACCAGGCGGAGGACGTCGTCCGTTCCTGCCACCAGTCCGCAGACCGGGATGGATTTCGCAGCGTTCTCTGGAGCGGGGACAAAGGGGACGGGCCACTGGGCCAGCGACCCGTCGGGGTGCCTTTGGAGGAGGCATTGGCCGGCAGCCGAAGTGAAGACGAGGCTCAGGGTACCGTCCGGGTGGACGGTCTCGAACTGGTCGGTGGAGTCCATGATCGGGACCGTTCCGGTGGGCGAGGTGATCACCTCATAGGTCCAGGAGCCTGGGGATCCCCGCAGGACATCGAATTTCATCGGGCCCGTGCCTGCGGTCGCCTCCGGGATCACGATCCACAGCTGGTTCGTGACGTCGCAGAACATCGAGCCCATCCCGATATTGACGGGCAGCTGCTCGTCCTGCCATGACCCACCCGCCTTCCAGGCATGGTGGGTGTGATAGCCGTTGGCGTCGGAATTCTGGTAGATGACGTGGGGCGACCCGCCCGCATCGACTACGGCGCTTCCGGCCCTCGCTCCAAGGCCACCGCCAAGGAAATTGAAGCTGGAAACCAGATTGCCGTTGGCATCCGATTCCCAGAGGCTGGACCCCGTCGCCGTGACCAGGTTCCCACTGGGTTCCCTCAATAGGGGCAGATAACCATTGACGGCTGAGACGGCGAGACTGCTGGTCAGCGTATCGGCGGTCTGGAGTCGGATGGCAGGGGTTGCACCAGTGTTTTTCCCGTCCGTGACCTGGAGGTAGTAGCGGTCATCACCCCCGATCGGAGGAAGGTCTGTGAACTGCGTGGCCGTGGGAGGGAGGTTCGCAATGGGTGGATTGAGGCCTGACAAGTCATTGGCCTCCCCGGGAAGCCGGAAGACGGCGATGGATGTGGCCAGTGTCGAATGGTTGGTCCATGAAAGGTGGATGCCTGTCGTGTCGCTCGAGGCGGTCAGGTCGGTCGGGACGGCCAGTCCCAGGGTTGAGTGATAGATCTGGCTCGGAATGCTGACCAGATTTCCGGAGACGGTCTCGGCTCGCATGACGACGGCCTGGGTTTCCAGGGTTGAGGGGAATTCCAAGGCCACGAGGAGGTCATCCGGACTCGTGGAATGGTTGGCATTCTGTGCCATGCGGTCCTGGACCATGGGCAACCACCCGCTGGGGTTCCCCTGGGCATCGAGGCCGCTGACCTCGTAACGAAAGGTGTGCTGGATCTTGCTGTTGTTGGTGAGATAACCCGTCACCGTGCCGGTGCTGGTGTCGTAGCCACCGTAGAAGGAGGGCGGGAACGGGAGGGTGGTGAGACCCAGGACATTGCTGGTGTAGCCGGAGGGGTTGCTCCCGTTGTTCGTCTTAATCTTGATCCGCACGGACAGATCCAGCCCCTCGGGGAACACGTCCAGATTCAGGGGGATCTGCTTGGTGAGATCGAACACCCCCATGGTCACGGTGTTCGGCCAGGACCAGTCGGTGGTTGCACTCTTGACTTCCGGAATGTAAACGATGCCGCTCGTGCCATAGGCTCCGGCGGAACTGGGGAGGTAGTCCAGGAGATACTGCCCCGCCCAGGAGGCGTCAGGCTGGATCGATACAAGGCTTGGAGCTGTTCCAGTGGCAACGGGAGGGGGTGGTGTGCTGGAGGAGGAGGCGCCTGATCCGCCTCCGCAGGTGACGGTCAGGAACATCAGGGAGGAAAGCGCGAGAGCCTTCTTCATGGGGTACTCCGGGATGGGATGTCCGTCTGTCGGATGATTAGGGGTGGTCCATAGACTATATGACCCCCAGACTGGCGACGAGGGGTCGGGTTGCCCTGGATACACTGCACCATGCCGTTTAGGAGGGGTGATGCCCGAACCCGAGATCCAGGTCCTCGACAAGGGCTTCGTTCGCCTCATCGACCACATGGGGTCGGACCTGTCGGTGGTGAACGCGGCGCGGGTGTCCTTCGGCAAGCGCAAGGACGCCATGGAAGAAGGGGATGCGAAGCTCATTCGCTATCTCTCGGCGCATGAGCACACCTCGCCCTTCCGGCATACGGCCATGACCTTCCACGTGAAGGCGCCGATCTTCGTATTCCGGCAGTGGATGAAGCACCGCATCGCCTCCGAGTTCAACGAGATCTCGGGGCGCTACGTGGAGTTCGCGGAGGATGAGTTCTTCGTGCCGGAGCTGTTCCGCCGCCAGGCCAAGGTGAACAAGCAGGGCAGCGAGGGCGCCCTCGAACCCGCGAACGAGGCCCGGGCCCAGGCGGCCTACCTGGAGAGCTGTAAGGGCGCCGTGGCCCATTACAAGGAGCTGATCTCCCTGGGCGTCTGCCGGGAGCAGGCCCGCTGCGTGCTGCCCCTGGGGCTCTATTCGGAGGTCTACTGGACCGTGAGCCTGCAGGCCGTGGCCCACTTCATCCGCCTCCGCTCCGATGGCCATGCCCAGTGGGAGATCCAGCAATACGCCGCCGCCGTACGGCGTCTGGTGGAGCCCCTGTACCCGGTCGGCCTCGCGGCCCTCCTGGATTCGGAGAAGGGCTAGGAGCGTGTCCAAGTAATCGATAGTGCAGCCCCCACCCATTACTTGGACACGCTCCTAGTGGAACAGGTAGCTGAGCTTCATCTGCACCACGTCGTCCGAGGGCAGGTGGGAGAGGATGGCCAGATCCGGTCGGGGCGCCAGGCTGGCCCGGTCGTTGATGACGGCGTCGGTGCTGGCCCCGTGGGTGTAGACCAGGAAGAAGGTGGAGCCGGGACGGAACTCCCAGCGGGTGATCAGGTTCAGGTTCCAATCCCGGTAGCTGAAGGCGGTCTGGGGCGACGTTCCGGCGGGCTCATCCGCGGGCAGGCCGGGCGCGAGGGTGTGGTCGTCCACGTAGGACTGCAGGTCGCGGTAGTCCCAGTTGGCGGCCAGCCATTGGCTGAAGGCCTGGAGCGTGAGGCGCGTGCTGAAGGCGTAGGACACCCGCAGGGTCTGGTTGAACTGGCTGAGCCGCCGTAGGCCCACGATGGGGGTGGTCGCGGGTGTCTCCAGCCACCCCAGGTCCCCGTCCTCCCGGGTCAGGGCGGTGGAGATCTGGATCTCCAGGGCCGACCCGGGCTTGATGGATTGAAACAGGCTGCCGTCCGTGGAGGGGCCGCCCTCGCGCCAGGAGCGGTTCACGGCCACCCGCACGGACCAGGGCCGGTTGCCCGCGGTGTCGAAGCCCAGGTTGGCGTAGGGGATCGCCGGGCGCTGGAGGTATTTCTTCACGGGATCATCGTAGGTGCGCAGCTCCCGGTCATCCTCGGCGGGCAGGTCCACGCCGCCCCCGCCCCAGAGGGACATGAAGTTGGTGAAGTCCGTCCGGCCCCAGGTGCTGAACTCCCGCAGGTAGACGTGGCCGGCCTGATCGCGGGCGGTGAGGTGGTCGAGGCCCCAGCTCCAGTTGCGCACCACGCCCCAGGTGCGGTCCCACTGGCGGGTGATCGCGGCGTAGGCGCGCTGCTCGTCCGCGCGGCCCAGGTAACCCAGGTCGTTCGGGTTGTAGTCGTGTCCTGCGTTGATGACCTGGGCCTCCAGGCTCCAGCCATCGGCCCAGTCCTGGTGGGCGCGCAGGCGGCCACGCCAGCCCTGCGCCTGGGCGTCCTTGGGCCCGGCCTGGCTGCGGCTGAGGGTGCCCTCCAGGAGGCCGCTGTTGTCGAGGCGCTTGTAGACGCCGTCCAGGGCCTGGACCTGGGCCAGGCGGCCCGCGGGGCCCGCCTCGTGCATGGTGGAGACGAACCCCCCGACATAGCTGCCGCGGTCGTCCACCATCTGCTGCACGCGCAGCACGCCGTAGTTGGTGAGGGGAGACAGCTCCGGGTGCGTCACGTTCCCGGAGGCGTCGAGAACCGTGGCCCGGGCGGGTTCGACGCTGGCCCCCAGCAGGCCCACGCTGGTGCCGCTGGCGTATTTGGCCGTGTACTTGGCGGCGGCGGTGATCTCGGTGGCGTCGGGGCGGTCGAGGAGGGTCTCGCCGGGGTTCAGGGCGGGATCGGAGAGACCGCGGCCGATGCGTCGGCTGTAGAACAGATCGGGCCCCGCCACCCGGAAGATCTCGGCCCCCTCCAGGAAGAAGGGCCGCTTCTCGGGGAAGAAGGTCTCCACGGTGCCCAGGTTCAGCACCGTCTGGTCCACCTCCACCTGGCCGAAATCGGGGCGGATGCTCAGGTCCACCTGGGCGAAGGTGTTGAGGCCCCAGCGGGCGTCCAGGCCGGCCCGTTGGGTCCCGCGGCGGTCGTCGTAGCTGCGGGCCGTCTCGAACTTCCGCGCGGCGCTGAGGAAGGGGACGTACTCGCGCCGGGGCCGGGGGTGGATACCCACCAGCCCCGTCAGTTCCGGGAACTGGCTCACGAAGCCACTTTCGCCCCGGGGCACGACGGACCAGCGGGTGGACTCGCGCACGTGCCCCTGGTCCGTACGGCTGAAGTTGATGCCCCACACCTGGGGGCCGTCGCCGTCCTCGATCCGGAGCAGGGAGAGCGGGATCTTCAGCTCCACGGTCCATCCCCGGGCGTCCACGGAGACGGCGCTCTCCCAGACGCCATCCCAGCTGGAATCGTAATGGGTGTCGTTGTAGATGACCCCATCCTTCTGGACACCCGCGGCGTTCACCTCGAAGAGGAAGGCGCTGCGGCGGTCGTGGGTGGAGTCCAGGGCCACGCCGAACCAGTCGCTGGGGCTGTCCTGGTCGCGACGGTGGAGGCGGCGCACGATGGTGGCGTGGCCGCCGTCGAGTACCGGATCGTGGTGCAGCCGCGCCCCCACGTAGAGGTAGCGATCATCGTAGAGGACGCGGACATCGGTGGCCTGGTGGGCGGGTTCCCCGTGGTCGGGCCACTCCTGGGTGAAGCCCGTGGCGGCGGGGGCCCGCCGCCAGTCCGCTTCGCGCAGGTGGCCATCCGCGCGGATGGGACCCGTGGCCCGCACGGCCTCCAGGCGGCGGAGGGGCGGCTGCGGCTGGCGGGCGGCCCCCAGCAGGAGGCTGGCCCCTCCCAGGAGCCCGGCAAGGGACCGGTTGCGAACGCCCATGGATCTCCTGGTACGGGGCGCGGGGCCCGGCGTGGGGTAATATCTTGCCACACGAAACGAGGCATCACGAAGCGCCGGGAGCTAGGAGCGTGTCCAAGTCATCGATCGGGCAGCCCCCACCCATGACTTGGACACGCTCCTAGGGCATCCTGGACGCATCTACTGAGATCCGAGGAGTCCCCATGCGCACCCTGCTCATCGCCATTCTGGCCGCCCTGCCGCTCCTGGCGGGTGGCGGTGGCACCGTCGCCTTCAAGCAGCACATCTTCCTGGCCGAGGTGGCCGCCACGGAGCCGGAGAAGGCCAAGGGCCTGATGTACCGCCAGTCCCTGGCCAAGGACCGCTGCATGTTCTTCGTCTACTCGGAGGACGGTCTCCATCCCATCTGGATGAAGAACTGCCTCATCGCCCTGGATGTGGCCTGGGTGGACGCGGATGGCCGGATCGCGGAGCTGGTGGAGCGCGTGCCGCCCTGCTCGCCCATGCGGGGAGACGACTGCCCCACGTATGGCGGCACGGTGGCGTCCCGCTACTTCATCGAGTTTCCCGTGGGGACCTTCAAGCGCCTGGGAATCCGCAAGGGCGACCGCCTGGGCTGGGACCTGGTTCTGGACGATGGCACGGGCGTGAAGGGCGGCGCACCGGTGCCCGCGGGCCGGAAGAAGTAACGCCTACTCCTCGGCTTTTGGGCTTCCCTCCCGTCCCTTGCGGGGCGGGCGGGTGAGGGTGCGCAGGTATTCTGGCGTGGGGGGCAGCTCCGGCAGCTCCAGGGGGCTCAGCCGGTCCGCCAGCAGCTTCCAGGCCCGGGCCTGGCGGGGCAGGCGTTCGGGCTGGATGACCTCGAATCCCTGGGCGTAGCCCACGAAGGGCGGCATCACCAGGGCGAAGCCCGTGTAGAGGAAGGCGGGCAGCCGCATCCAGTCCGGCTCGCCGGCGGGCCCCAGCCCCGGCACGGCGAAGAGGGGGTGCACCCCCCCGTTGATCCAGAAGCCGTGGTGGGGGTCGTGGCGCGGATAGACGAAGATCCGCCGCCGGTGCATGAGGGTGTAGGGGCCGACCCGGTGCTGCTCCACGAGCTGGACGCCGGTGCCATCGAGGGCCGGGCCGGCGCTGCGCTCCGGATGGCCCACCACCTGCACCACCTGCCGGCCACCGGCCTTCAGCTTGCGGAAGATGGTCCGCAGTTCTTCGGCCTCATCCCCCTCCAGGGATCCCTGGGAGGGCTTCAGATCCCCGAGAAGAGCCAGCTGGTCCGGGGCGTAATCCTCCAGCAGTCCGAAGGCGCGCTCCCAGAGCTCCTGCTGGGGCGTGGCGGGCGAAGCATCGAACCGTCGGCGCCGTGCCGCGCCCAGCCCAAAGAAGAAGTCCGCCAGCACCAGGGTCTTCTGCCGGGGCAGCCAGACCGCCCTCCGGCTGTCGAGCACCACATCGTCGCTGAGCTGGACCTGCATCGGGCCTCCCCCTCCATTGGACCACAGGGCCTCTCGGAATCCGGAGGGAAGCCACGCCTTGCGCTATCCTCGTTGGGGAGGTTGCCCCGTGCCCCTGGATGCCCCGACCCCCCTCTACACGGGGGAGCGCTTGCGAGACCTGATCCTCTGCTACGCAGGGCCCTGGGCCTTCCGCCCTTACCTGCACAACCGGGAGGATCTGGAACTGCTCTGGCATGCGCGCCAGGGGGTGATCCTGGCCTTTGCGGAAGGTGTCGTGTCCCTCGCCCTGATCTTCATGGGGCTCTTCCCCATCTTCGGATCGGTGTCAGTCCGCTTCTTCCTGCCCCTCTGGCTCCTCTGGTGCCTGGGCATGTCGGTGACGAGCATCCTCCAGGCCACCAAGGGCAAGCGCCACCCCATTCCGGTGATCCACCAGTTTGTGGATTATCTTTAGGCGCTAAAGATTCACCACGAAGACACGAAGACACGAAGAAAAGAGGGAAAGGGTCCGCGTTGGCGACAGTGAAGCGAAATTCAGTCTGAGTGCGGCGCGTTCAGGATCAGCATCGCGTCGCCGTAGCTGAAAAAGCGGTATCCCTCCCGCACGGCCTCGGCGTA
>JAJZQW010000056.1 GCA_021802985.1 Acidobacteriota bacterium
GGGCGCCAGCCGAGGGAGGCAAGGAAGGCGACGAAGGCCTTGGCGGTTCCAAGGACGAGGAGCCTGACGCAGCATCCCGACGGCTGCCGCCCCAGCCCGAAGGGTTGATGGCAAAGGGCTCCCATGCTGCGTCACCGGGCTTGAGCGGTGAACCCGCACCGCCCTGCGCCCGCTTCCTTGCCTGGAATCCCTTTGCCATCAATGCAGCCCCTATCGATTACTTGGACATGCTCCTAGGCTACCGGATGCCCAACGGCCGCCTCCAGCAGCTCGAACCAAGTCTCCCGATCGAGGATCTGATTCATGGCGAAGACGGCTTCGCGTACGCGATGGATCTGGCCTGTGCCCAGTACCGGCAGGATCCCGGTGGGGTGGCGGGCCAGCCAGGCCAGGGCTACCTGGGCGGGCGTCCAGCCCCGGGCGGTCCCCTGTCGATCCAGCGTTGCTGCGAGTTGAGCAGGTGCAGGACGGCCACCGCCCAGGGGGGACCAGGCCATGGGCATCTGGCCGTTTTGCTGGGCATGGTCGAGGGTGCCGTCCAGGAGTGGCGCCGGGTGCCACAGGGAGGCCTCGACTTGGTTCGTCACCAGGGGAAGGGAACACCGCGCCTGGAGCAGGTCCACCTGGGCAGGACGGAAATTCGAGACCCCGAAGGCCAGGACCTTCCCTGAGGAACGCAAGGCTTCAAAGGTTGCTGCCAGTTCCTCCACCTCCATCAGGGGATCGGGTCGATGGATGAGCAGCAGCTCCAGGTGGTCCGTCCCCAGGTGGCGCAGGGTGCCATCCACCTGGGCCACCACGTGGGCCGCAGAGGTGTCGTAGTGCTTCACTGCCACCTTGGGTGCGCTCTCTGAAAACAGCCGGATACCGCACTTTCCGACCAGCCGGAAGTGCTCCCGCAGGCCCGGCAGCTCGCGGAAGGCCGCACCCAGGGCTGGTTCAACGGCGCCACGCCCGTAGATATCCGCCGTATCGAGGACCTGGATACCAGCCTCGGCACTCTGCGCCAGGAAGGCGGCCAGGGCCTTTGGGGTAAGGCTCCACTCCAGCAGGCGCATCACCCCGAGCGCCAATCGGGCGGCGCCCTCAGGCTGGAGCATCCGGTGAGAAGGAAAGGTCGGGGAGGCCATGGAGGGATCCTCTCAGAAATCGGTGAATTTGGGGCCGCCGCGCATGAAGCCCCTGAAGCCATCTCACTGGAAATCAGGATTCAGGCAGGCCTGCCGGAAGGACACAAGCCTGCTGGGCGTTTTCTCCAGTCGAATGGTGCCCTGGCGAGTCGAAAAGGCCAGGTTCTGCCACGGCCGAGGGCTCGGAGGCCTGCTGTCGGTAGACACCCTCCTGCACCAGGCTGCCAGCTCGAATCCCCAGGAGCCGCAGCCTTCGATCGAGGGTGACGCGCTTGAGACAGGTGCGGGCCGCCTCGCGCAGGGGCCAGATGCGGGTCGGGATGTCGTCACGGTCGAGGATCGTCATGCCATCAGGCTTCTCCAGTTCCGACGCCATCTTGGATAACAGCTTGTTGGGCGTGATGCCGATGGAACAGGACAGCCCCGTGGCCTGACGGACGGCCTCCTTGAGCCGCAGGGCCAGTTCCCGCGATCCTCCCGGAACCTCTGTCAGATCGAGGTAGATCTCGTCGATGCCGCGGTCCTCGATCAGCGGCGCCACCTCTGCCACCGCAGCCTTGAAGGCGCGTGACACCCGCGCATAGGCCTCGAAGTGGGCGGGCAGCAGGATCGCCTCCGGCGCCAGGGCCGCGGCCTTCATGAGCCCCATCCCGCTGGGCACGCCCAAGGCGCGGGCCTCATAGGTCGCCGTGGTCGCCACGCCGCGACCCACGTAGTCCCTCAGCCGTGGGTAGGGCCGGCGGGCGGTCTGGGCCAGCGATGCGTGCAGACAGGAAGGCCTGCGGCGCAAGGCGGAGGCGGGGGTGGGTGGCTTGGAGATGGACCATCGGGTTCCTGCGGGGCTTGAGGATAGCGAAAATTGGTCGAAATATGAACCCTTGGCAGGTGATGGGATGACCGAATTGGGCAGGGATGGAAGGGTGGAATTCGTACGGTAAAAAAATAAGCCACTGATTTATCAGTGGCTTACATGCATTACTGGTGGAGGTGGTGGGACTCGAACCCACGTCCAAGACATGCCGGATGGCGGCTCTTCACAGGCTTGGTCCGCTCTTGAAACCTCCCGGCGGGGAACGGACGAGCCGCTCGGGACGTGTGCCCCCTGATCTCGGCCGCCCTCAGGGGGCGTCGTGGCGGCCTATCTGGTGCCCTGTCCGGCAGGCCGAAGCCACCCTTTCAGGGATTTAACGAGCCCGGTACCCAGAGATCCCGGGGACTCGCTCGGAGCCTAGGTTGCCCTAGGCAGCGAGAGCCAGTTCGAAGTTATCGTTGGCAGTTTGATTTGGGCGGCTTGATAAGGGGGCCAACCGTCCAACCCCCGCCTGCACCAGACACTCGGATCACGACCTGTCGAAACCGGTCACCCCCGTTTGCGCTGATCACCACCGGTGGGTGGTGGCCACGGGACCCGGCCCCCGCGAGGGCCCGGTTGTGGCGGAGGTTGAGTATGGGGCGGGGGGCCGTGCTTCACAAGGGTTGGAGCAGCGTCCGCCGCGTCACGGCGCGGCTGTCGGCATCGGCAAAGCGCCAGGGGCGGGCCTGGTCTTCAAGGGTGGCGAAGGCGATGCCGAGGCGGGGGCCCGCGAGGAGGCAGGTGGGCGGGGGCCCGGGGCGCAGGATCAGCCCGCCTTCCGCCCGCAGGTCGTGATCATTGAAGGCGCGGTCCAGGCCCAGGGCCTGGGCCACCTTGCCGGGGCCGGCGCAGAGCTGGGGCGTGGCCCGCGTGGCACCCCGACGGGCGAGGATCGTCTCCAGGCCCGCCACCGCTTCGGCGCCGCGGATGAGGACGGCGGCGGCGGAGCCCTCGGGCCCCGTGACCACGTTCAGCATCCAGTGCATCCCGTAGCAGAAGTAGAGGTAGGCGCGTCCGGCGGGCCCCCACATGACGGCGTTGCGCGGCGTGCGGCCGTGCCGCGCGTGGCTGGCGCTGTCCTCCGGCCCGCCGTAGGCCTCCACCTCCGTGATGCGGAGGATCACCTCATCCCGCACGAGGAACTGCCCGAGGAGGGCCTGGGCGGCCCTTGCCACGGGCCCCTGGAGGGCGGCGGCACTCATGCCTTCAGCCGCTTCCTGTCCCGCAGGAAAGCCACCAATTCCTCCGCCTCGGCGGCGCCCAGGGCACGTTCGGGCACCAGCACCGCCCGGTTCGCGGCGAGGCGGAAGATCCAGAACCCGCCCCGGCGGTGGATGGCGCTGAAGGCGTTCCAGCCCAGGCGCCCCTCGGCGCCGCCGGAGCGGATCCAGAGCCCCTCATCATCGAAGGCGGCCTCGACGGGTGCCTGGGGCAGGGCGCCCCGCTTGAGCAGGGCCCAGCGCAGGACCATCTCGGGCATGGCCGCGAACACCAGTCCATCGAAGGCCAGGAACAGGCCCATGGCCCATTGGCCCGGGGCCAGCAGGGCGCCGCTCAGCCCCAGGAGGGCCAGAAGGAGCCCCGACCCTACGGATACTCGGTACCACCGCCGCTTGAAGGTGCGGTTGCCCCACAGGGCCTCGGCGCGGGTCAGGGTGTAGTGGGCCGTGAGGTGCATGGGCGTCCCGCGAAGGCTCGGGCCGCTGCGCGGCCCGAGTGGGAAAATCATTCCACGAAAAGGGCCCGCAAAGCGGGCCCCTCACTCGGATCGCGCAGCGATTCGAGCCCCTACACTTCGTCGAAGAAGTACGGCTTGAGCACCTGCAGGCGCTGCTCGAAGTCCTCGGGGTGGAGGAACCGCAGGGCGGCGGCCACGCTGGAGAGCAGGCTGTTGCCATCCTGGGGGGTGAAGCAGAAGCCCACCAGGCGGGTGTCGGTGGGCATGGTGAGGGTGCTGGTGGGGATCACGGTCTGGTTGAGGATGCGGCCGAAGTGGCCCTGGTCGCGGCCGAAGGAGAAGACGGTGTTGGCGTCCTTCTTCTCGGTGACGGCGATGCGGTCGTTGGCCTTGATGTGGGTCTTCAGGCGCTCCAGGGTGGTGGGGCGCTTGAAGCGCAGGTCGAACCAGAGGCTGTGCATGTACTGGGTGGGCAGCTTGACGGCGCTGCTGAAGAGGTTCAGTTCGAGGCCTCGGGTCTGGAACAGGTGGTAGGCATCGCGGGCATGGTGGGTCCCGAACTTGCCGTCCCGGTGACTGCCCACCTGGGGCGCGGGGGAGAAGTCCTTCACCTGGCTGATGTCATTGGCGCGGCGCATGCAAACGAAGGTGCCTTCCACCAGGTTGTCATCGCCGTCGGCGAGGGCCAGGGTGTCGATGATGCAGGACAGGTTGTGGGTGTTGCAGCTCACGACCTGCACGTACTGGCCACTCTGCTTCAGCACCTCATCGTTGATGCCGCGGGCGTACATGGTGCCGAAGCCGAACTCGCTGCCCTGGGCGATGAAGCCCTTGGTGTTGTGCTCGTACTTCGTGTAGAACTTCTCCTTCATGTCCAGGCCCTTGGGGCTGCAGTCGATGACCACGGAAGCCTCTTCGAGCGCCTGGTCGTGCAGCATGGCGGGCTCGATGCCCCAGGCCTTGAAGCCGTCCACCTTGTCCGCATCCACCACCAGCTTGGCCCCGCGCTTGAGGAGCGCCTTCACCTTGGGCCGGTCGTTGACGCTGTTCTTGTGGAAGGTCACCTCGTCGATGCCCAGCTCCTTCTGGAACTCCGTGAGCAGGCCGATGAGCGGCTCGCCGATGGTGCCAGTGCCGACGATATGGACGACGTTTTTCTTGGACATGGATCCCCCCAGGCCGGGTTGTTTCGGGACGCCCCCCCGGCACAGCCTTCCATTTTCCCCGGCGGTACAAGGAATTGCCACCGCAAATGGATGCGGGCATCCCCTGACTCGATCTGGCGCGATGGGGGAACTACCAGCCGCGCAGTTCGGTGGCCCGTTTCACGCGCTCGAGGGCGAGGACGAAGGCGCCGGTGCGCCAGGTGCAGCCGTGCCGCTTCACCTGCTCGTGCACATCCCGGAAGGCCTGGACCATGATCTTCTCCTCCTTCTCGAAGACCTCGGCCTCGTCCCAGAAGAACTGCTGAAGGTTCTGCACCCACTCGAAGTAGGACACCGTCACGCCGCCGGCGTTGGCGAGGATGTCGGGGATCAGGAGGATGCCCCTGGCCTGGAAGATCCGGTCGGCCTCGGGCGTGGTGGGGGCGTTGGCGCCCTCGACGATGAGACTGGCCTTCACCATGGGGGCCGTGTCCTTCGTCAGCACGCCACCCATGGCCGCGGGGATGAGGATGTCGCAATCCTGGCCCCACACGGCGGCCGGATCGAAGGGCTCGCCGCCGGGGAAGCCCGCCACGGTGCCCTGGTGGGCGTGGGCGTGCGCGGTGAGCGCAGGGACATCGAGGCCTTCCGCCTTCTGGACGGAACCGGCGTGATCCGTCACGGCCACCACCCGGGCGCCCAGCTCGGCCAGGAACCGGGCCGCGAAGCTGCCCACGTTGCCGAAGCCCTGAAGCACGACCCGCGCGCCCTGGAGGGGATGGCCCAGGACGCCCTCGTAGGCCTCGCGCGTGACGATGGCCACGCCCCTGCCCGTGGCGGCCTCGCGCCCCTGGCTGCCGCCCAGCTCGAGGGGTTTCCCGGTGACACAGGCGGGCTGGTAGCCGTTCTTGCGGCCGTACTCGTCCATCACCCAGGCCATGGTCTGGGCGTTGGTGTTGACGTCGGGGGCGGGCACGTCGCGGGTGGGGCCGAGCACCATGGAGATCTTGGAAATGTAGCGGCGGGTGAGCATCTCCAGCTCGTGCGGGGACATCTTCGAGGGATCGCACTGGACCCCGCCCTTGGCCCCGCCGAAGGGGATGTTCACCACGGCGGTCTTCCAGGTCATCAGGCTGGCCAGGGCGCGGACATCGTCCAGATCCACGTCCGGATGGTAGCGGATCCCGCCCTTCTGGGGCCCCCGCACGCCGTTGTGCTGCACGCGGTAGCCCTTGAAGATCTTGAGGCTGCCATCCTCCATGCGGATGGGCATGGCCACGGTGATCTCGCGGTAGGGCGTCTTCAGCAGCTCCCGCATCTCCTGGGAGAAGCCCAGCACGTCGGCGGCCTCATCGAACTGGCGGTTCACGTTCTCGAAGAGATTCATGTGTTCGGTCATGGCGACCTCCCAGCGATCTCCTGGCCTCCGGCCCGGCGGCCCAAGCATAGCAAGGCCAGTGCGGGTACGCGCGAAGGCCCCCCGATCGGGGGCCTCGGCTGCAGAGAAGGCGGACTCAGTTCTGGTTAATACCCTTGAGGCCGACTTCGTAGCGGATGAAGGAGACGCCCCAGGTGCCATCGGGCTTCTTGAGGCAGCTCACGGTCATGATCTTCTGGCCGCCGAAGCCCAGCGTCATGTCCTTGAGGATGGCCTGGGAGCCGTACTGGCGGCCAGCCTGGTTGTCGGTGATGCCCATGCTGTCGATCCGCTCCCAGGACTTGGGGGTGAGCCCCTTCAGGAGCCGGTAGATGCCGGCGTTGAAGGCCAGGCGGGCGTCCTGGATGGTGTAGTCATCGGTGCCGCTGCCCGGCAGATCATCGAGGCGGGCGGCCAGCTTGTCGTTGATGCCCAGGCCCTTCAGTTCCTCGGGGGTGAGGGTGATGCCGAGCTGCTTGGCGGCCTTGTGGAGCTGCATGGCGGAGGGGAACACCACATCCGGCGTGATGGGGGCGATGATCGCGGCCTGCGGGAAGTCCTTGCGCACCGCCAGGTACTTGAGGTTGGCCAGGATGTCGTAGGGCTCCTTCGCGGCCGGTGGCGGGGTCGTCGGGATGCTGCTTCCGCAGCCGATGAAGACCGGCGCGAGGAGCAGGGCCGAGAGGGGGAGTCGCATCGAACGTCGCACCGGGAAACCTCCTGTTTGGGCATGCAGTACGTCAGGATGGTCCCGCCAACCCGCGGCCCTGCCAAGGGGTATTCATCACATCGGCCTCCTGTATCGCATCGCAAGGGATCCATGTACCCCCTCGACCTGATTGCCCTCGGCCGCCTGCGCCTGGATCCCTGCCGGAACCTGGCACAGCACTACCTGGACATGCTCCGGCCCTATGCGCGGGTGGGCCTGGTGGAACTGCCCGAGGGGAAGGGCGATCCCGCCCGGCAGTTGAAGGAGGAGGCCGTTCGGATCAGGGCCCGGATCCAGGGCGTGAAATGCCCCGTGCTGCTGACGCCGGAGGGAAAACTCCGCGACAGCGAGGCCTTGGCTCGGTGGCTGGGGGAGCGCATGGACCGGGGCGAGAGCCTGGCCTTCGTCCTCGGCAGCAGCCACGGCTTCGATCCGGCCCTGAAGGCCGAGGTCCGGGAGCAGCTCAGCCTCTCGCCCCTGACCTTCCCCCACGAGCTGAGCCGGGTGCTGCTCCTGGAGCAGCTCTACCGGGCGTTCACCATCCTGCGGGGCAAGGATTATCACAAGTAAGTGGAGGGCCCGCCGTAAGGTCAAGGCGCTGGTCGCGGAAGGCGCGAAAGCCCGCGGAGGGCTCGGAAGGGTTCCGGTCTGATCCGGGGGTCCGTTTTCTTCCGTGCCTTCCGGCCCTTTTCCGTGACTTCCGCGACCAGTCGTTCGCCCTTTTTACGCCCTTGCTGCACACTGATTCGATGGCGCATTCCATGGACCGATTCTTCGCCCCGCCGGAGGGGCGGATCTTCGCGTGCTTCCCCGGCGCGGAGGACCGGCCCGGCCAGCGGCGCATGGCGGAGCTGGTCCACAACGCCGTGGTGGAGGGCACCGCTGTGTTCAAGGCCTGGCGCGATGCGGGGGCCGAAGCGGACGCCCGCCCCAACGCCGTGCTGCAGGCCGTGGAGGCCGGCACGGGCACGGGCAAGAGCCTGGGCTACCTGGTGCCGGCCCTGGCGGCGGAGCGCACGCCGGTGCTGGTGGCCACGCGCACCAAGCAACTCCAGCGTCAGCTGCTGGAGGACGACCTGCCCCGGGCCGCGGGCATCCTGGGCCGTCCCGTGAAGGCGGTGCTGGCCAAGGGCCGCGCCAACTACCTCTGCCGCACGGCCTGGGAGCAGGTGCGCGACGCGCCGCCCGCGGAAATGACCCGCCTCGATCACGGCCTCTGGCTGGCCCTCCAGCGCTGGGCCGGGGAGACGCAGGACGGCGACCGCGAAGGCCTGGGCCGCTTCGGCGAGGGCGAATCGCCTCTCTGGGACAAGGTGAACGCCCGGGCCGAGCGCTGCACGGGCCGCCAGTGCCCGCGCTTCGAGGACTGCTTCCTCACGAAGCTGCGGCAGGAGGTGGCCGAGGCCGATCTCATCATCGTCAACCATGCCTTGCTGCTGGCGGACCGCGTGCTGCGGGAATCCGCCTTCGGCCAGGTGCTGCCCGACGCGCCGGTGCTGATTCTCGACGAGGCCCACGACCTGGAGGAGCAGCTCACGGAGAGCTGCGCCGAGGCCTGGTCCAGCCGCGCCATGCACCTGCTCTTCACGGACCTGCGCGAGGCGGCGGCGGGCCAGGGCGCGGGGCTGACCGCGCTGCTGGAGCCCTGGGAACGGGCCTGGGGCGGCATCATGGCCTGGGTGCCCCTGGAGGGCGGGGTGCAACCCCTGCTGGGGCCGACGGCAGAACTGAAGGCCCTGGCCGATGCCGTGGGCGCCTGGGTGGAGGCGGGCCATCCGCTCCGGATGGAGGCCCGCCGCCTGGCGGTGGCAGACCCGGAGAATCCGCTCTGGGGCCGTCTCGCGGAGCGCGTGGGCACGGCCTTCTCGCGCATGGAGCAGATCTTCGCCCAGCCGCAGGGCTGGGTGTCCACCGTGAGCCGCGAGGGGGCGAATCTCGTCCACTTCAAGTCCAACCCCGTGGACGTGCGCCCCTTCTTCCACCAGCACATCCGGCGGGGGTTCGAGACGGTGGTGATGACCAGCGCCACCCTCCGCGATGGCCGCGGCTTCAATGGCCTGGGGCTCCGGCTGGGCCTGACGAAAGCCGAGGTGGAGGTCGCGGCGCACGTGGAGAGTCCCTTCGACTTCGAGACCCAGGGCCTGCTCTTCGTGCCGCCGGGCCTGCCCGAGCGCCGGGCGGGGTCCGGTGGCGTGGGCGATCCCGCCTGGGTGGAGGCCTCCCTCGACGCCATGGAGCGCCTGCTGCGGGCCAGCCGGGGCCGCGCCCTGCTGCTCTTCACCAGCCGCAAGATGCTGGCGGCCTTCCAGCCCCGGCTGAAGGAGGCCCTGCCGGAACTGACCTTCTTCGTGCAGGGCGACGGCCTTTCCCGCACCCAGCTCCTGGAGCGCTTCCGCACCACGCCCTCCGCGGCGCTCCTCGGACTGGCCAGCTTCTGGCAGGGCGTGGACCTGCCCGGCGAGGCCCTCAGCCTGGTGGTGGTGGCCTCGCTGCCCTTCGCGCCGCCGGACGATCCCGTGCTGCAGGCCCGCATCCGCGAGGCCGATGCCCAGCGCGACGGGCTCGGCTTCGTGGGCATCCAGGTGCCCATGATGACCCTGAAGCTGAAGCAGGGCCTGGGCCGCCTCATCCGCAAGCGGGATGACCGCGGCGTGGTCGCCGTGCTGGATCCGCGCCTGATGCTGCCCCGCGAGGATCCCGGGGGCAAACGCTACGCCGCCCAGGTTCGCGCCGCTCTGCCGCCCTTCCCCATCACCCGGGACTGGGAGCGGGTGGAGGCGTTCCTCCACACCTTGTGAAAACGGGCCCATAGCAGGCCCGTTGCTTGAGGATCGCCTCAGTTGCCCGGCGGTTCAGGCGCGGCGGCTGAGGTGCGGCGGGAGGGGCGCTCGGAAGCGGAGGGAGAGGATCACCACGCCCAGGGCCCAGGCCGCCAGCAGCCAGGGGAGGACCGGTTCCAGGGCCCCTTGGGCACGAACGGAGAGCGGTAGCGGACCCGCTGCGGCGTCTTCCATGAGGAGCCGCACCGACTCCGGGGCCGGACCCGCACCAGAGAGCGCCCGCAGGTGCAGGAAGGTGAGCACCGGCGCTGTCACCATCAGGAGCAGGGCGGCGCAGGCCACGGCGTACCGCGCCTTCGCGCTGGCCCCCCGGAGGAGGACGAGCAGCAGCCAGGCGAGGCCGCCCAGGAGGGCGCCCTGCCAGAGGAAGTGGAGGAGGGACCACCCCAGGGCCTGGGCCCAGGGTTCCCGGACGAGCTGGAGCAGGGGGTTCACGGTTTCCCTCCTTCGGCTTGATCGATGAGCTTGCGGATTTCGTCCAGTTCCTCCCGGCTGGCCCGGCGGGTGGCCAGGGCCTGCATGACCAGGCTCTTGGCCGAGCCGCCGAAGGCCTTGTCCAGCAGGTCGGTCAGCATGTGCTGCTGGGTCTGCGACTGGGTGTGTCGGGCGGTGAAGATGTGCGTGCGGTCGGAGCCATCCCGGCGCACCAGCCCCTTCTCATCCATGATCTGGAGCATCTTGAGCACGGTGGTGTAGCCCAGCTCCCGCTCCTCCAGGAGGACCTCGAAGACCTGTCGGACGGTGCTGGGCCCCCGGTCCCAGAGGACCCGGAGGATGGCCAGTTCGGCGTCAGTAGGGCGAGGGGTGGATGGCATGGGGGAGGGCTCCGGAAGGGGGGTGATCCGAATGTACGAGAAGTTTCGTTGAGATCAACGAAAATCTTCGTAATCGGTTTAGTGCCGGATTTTTGTCGGGTGTCCGGTCCGGAATGAACTGGAATCCCACGAATTGAACTGAAAAAATGAATAATGATTTTGCATTCACTGATTTGGTTTGTCTTAGGGTTACTCCGAATACTCGTGAGTCAACTTCCTGAGTCGACGAACCATTCGTTCACGGCAGGGCAGTGATTGCCGACTCGTCCCATTCAAGCTTGAGCTGGCCAGCTAGAGCGGCAACTGTGAGAGCCACCTCGGGATGCTCCATGACGAGATGCTGAACGAGACCTGAGGCCAGACTTTGTGGCTACCTTGGCGAGGTGGCGCACCTTTGGCCGAGTTCAGATCGCTTGGGCTCCCTCGGCGAAAACCCAGCGAACCCACCTTGTTTAATTGAAAGCGATTTCCGTGCAGTGTTCGAGCTAGTCATGCCTGAAATGGAGGATCAAGCGAAACACTAATCGGTATGTGACAAAAAATGTCCAATGCCATTGGAGAGACTGGATACATGAGGAGAATTGAGTGGGACGACTTCCGCCAAAGCTTCATCAAAGAGTCATGGGAGTTGTCAACTCGACTGCCAATAACGATGTTTTCTACCTATGCCTTCCCGGGGGCTACGATATAGGGAAGACAGCGTGCTAGTCAGGCAAGGAGGCGAGGCCACCCGACCAGGTGGGGTTCGGTTTTTAGCCAGGAGACCATTGCGTGGTCCTCATCAATCCAAGACGGTTTATCCAATTCCTTGCTGATCACTACGAGATCATCGAGTCCCTGTCTCGGATGAGTCGTTTCACGGACACGGAGTTCCGGGAAGTGGCTCCGGACCTTGACCCGGAGGACCTGACCCGCAAAGGGCTTTTGGACTTCATCCCGGAAACCTGCGAGTACAGCCTCCATCCAACCGTCAGCCAGCTCTTCCGCGAGCTCAATCGCAAGCGGCACCTCAGCAGCGGACACTTGACTCAGATTCACGTCCGGAAGCTACAGGTGCTCCTGGAGGCCCTCGATCGTTGTCACAGGCACAGGATGTGGTACGAGTTCGAGGTGGAATTGGAGAGCCTGCACAGGGCAATCCTGGAGATCAACAGCGATGTCCAGGGCAACCTCGACGCTATCCGGCGCCAGACCGGCACCTTCCGCGGGGAACCATGGGGCGGCGCCAAGAAGCGCCTGGCGGTTCTAGGGAGCATCTGGGATAACCAGATCCAGCCGCTGGAAGGCGTCTTCGTGCCGCAGGGCCCGGTTGATGCGGTGCTGGAACAAATCGAGACGCTCCTGAAGCGCGCTGAGACCTCGGTCATGGGCAACCCCATGGCCGAAGGGAACCTGCGGCACACCTACTTCCAGGCCCGTCGTCTGACCCGATCGGCTCGAGACGCCCACATGGAGGCTATCCGCGAGATCCGGCCGCTCTACGAGACCGCGAAGCGGAATGAGAAGGTGGCCACCGCGGCCTCGGCCCTCATCATGGGGTGCTTCGAGAACCGGAAGGCTGCCCAGCCGCTATACGCCGAACGAAAAAATGGGATTTCGCACGCCCTGGATGGGATCTTTGGCATTCAGAGCACCGCAAATGATGGCGAGGAGAGGTTCTACACCCCATTCTCCTCGGATGAGGCCAGGATCCTTCTGGTCGAGCGCTATTTCGGCTACCGGCCGGCGCCTCCGCCCATTCTGGTGAAGCCCCTCCATGCGGAAGCCCCCTTCGTCCTGACGGAGAAGGTGGTTCGCCAGGCCCTTAAGCAGGAGATCGAGATCCACGGCCCCGTCTTGGACGTGATGGCCTGGATCATTGAGGCCTTCCCCAAGGCGGCCCTCAAGGACGTGATCCGCGCCTATGGATGGGTGGTCCTGAAGTGGGGCGGCAAGGCTGATCCCGTTCGCGATGCAGTTAACCGGAAGAGCGGGATGCGGATCATCTCCCATCCCGTCGTTTCTATGGCATTGCCCAGGAGGTCCACATGACCTTCCCCGTTCTGCCCCGGCAGCGAGATATCTTCGAGGCTCTTATCAGCGGTCGCCACATGTGCCTGGAGGACGGAGAACTGTTCACCGCCCTGCGCGACAACGAGGATGACTACCGGGCCCTGTTCGGTGGCCTCGGTCTCGAGCTCATCGTCGACCCCCGCGGGTTCTTCTTTCTGAACGGAACCAGGACCCCAGCCAACATGAAAGACATCCTGTTCTTCATGGCCATTCTGTTCGAGTACATGGACGAACAAGGCTACTCGTTGGAAGAGGTGGTCTTCGGATCCGACTTCTACTTCAAGGACCTCCCTCACCTAAGTCACCAGAGGTATGCCGAGGTGATGGAGCGAGCCGCTGGCGTGAAGACCCTGGAGGCCCTCCGCGGGATCGTGACTTCCATGGCCCGCTACCGCTTCGTGGTGACAGAGGCGGACTCCTTCCGCTTCCGCATTCCAGCCCACCGCCTGTTCGACCTGATTAGGGATGCGGAGAACATCCAGGCGCAGAACGAATTGATGGAATCCGGGCCGGATGGAGGGGACCAGTGAAACAGAGCGCCATCCGCAAGCTGCTGATGATCAACACGGGCGTCTACGGGTATGCCGAGGTGGACTTGCAGGGATCGGTCCATCTCGCTGGCGACAACAACCTTGGCAAAACGTCGCTCATCCACGCCTTCCAGTTCTTCTTCGTGGACGACTGGAACCTGATGCGGTTCGACGCGAAATATTCCAAAGACGAGACGCGCAGGTACTACTTCAAGGAGAACAGCTACATCCTGATCGAGGTGGACACCCCGAGCGGGATCAAGCTAGTCGGCCTCAGGGGCCTCGGGCCCCAGAAGAATCATGAGTACGAGCGCTTCGTGGTCAGCGGTGCCTTCGAGAAGGCCATCTTCTTCGATGGGGATAAGCTCCGGGACTGGGAGGACATCTCCCAGAATTCGCTGGCACCGAGGGTCCTGAAACCTCAGACCAAGCTGATCCTGGACCGGAAGGAGCTCCGCAACGCCATGATGGGCTCCGGGGAGTCTGCCGGGGTTCGGATCGAGCTTGCGCCACCGGCAAACTACGATGCATTCGTAAAGATGTTCCTGAACCTCCTGACGCTCAAGCGCGCCACGGAAACGGACATGAAGGCCATGCTGCTGGATTCCTTGGGGAGTGAGATCGAGCTCCGGGCCCTTGATCTGGCCAGCCACTTCACGAACTTGACCAAGGGCATCCAGGCCCACGGGCATAGCCTGAAACTTCTGGAGGACAACGAGTCGGAGGCCAGGAAACTGGAAAAGGACTACCGAACCTATCGGTCCTTGGTGGCTGGACTCCCCGAGGATTGGGTTCGCCTGAACGAGGGCATCTACAAGGGGATGCACACCCTGCGAGGTGCCGCAGAGGCGCTGGAGGCGAGGGCAGAGGAACTCGGCGAAACCCTGAAGGTGCTGCTCCGGGACCGTCGAGAGGTCTACGAGCGGATCGAGGTGGCAAACCGCCAGAAGACTCAGGCCGAAACCCGTCTGGAGCAGCTGGATGTGGAGGCGGCCAAGTTCCAGGAGCTCCCCCTAGATCAACTCCGGGACAAGGTCCGCCAGTTGGGAGATGCCCTCGAACCGCTACGCGGCCAGTTGGCCCTGCAGACCAGTACAAAGTCACGGTCGGATCTGGATAACCGACTCCAGACGCTTGCCGATAGCCGAAAGGCCAAGGAGGTATCTCTTGCCAACCCGGAGGCCTCCTGGAGTGCGCGGATCCTGGGCGAATGTGACGAGCCCCAGCGGGAGACGGTGATTCGGTTTATCCGGCCCGAGGTTCTGGCACTGCCGGAAGGGAGTGGCGGGGTCACGATCAAGGACGAGGACAAGCTCTTCCGTGAAATCAGTGACCTGCATTCCAGGGTGAAGGACGGGATCTATGAGGATGGGGCCATCCGAGCGGACCTCCGGTCAATCCGGGCGCCCAAGAGCGGGGTCTTCGACCCCATCATCCTGGAGCGAGAGATCGAGGCCATCCAGGCTGAGGAAACCCAGATTCGGCGGCTCCTGGCCGAAGTGGGGAGCGTGGAGAAGCTGAGGCGAGAGATCACGGGGCTTGAATCCCAGTGGAACGCTGCCAACCGGGAGGTGATCCTCTACGAAGAATGGCGGGCCCGGGAAGCCAAACGGCCCAGCCACTCCGAGGACCTCCAGAAGGCCGAGCGGGAGTTGGGCCAACTGGGCAAGGAGAGATCCAGGCTGGAGCAGGGCGTCTTCGAGATGGAGGGCGAGATCCGGGAATCACGGGAAACGAGCCGCCGGAAGACTGGCGAGGCCGATGCACTGAAGGTTGAGTGGGAAGCCCATCAGGTCCAACAAAACCAGGAGTGGGTCCTACCAGAATCGGAGACCGTCGGGGACATTCCGGCGCCGGAGGATCTAAAGCCCCTGCTTGAGGATTACCGAAAGCGGCTCGTGGAATCGAACTCCAAGCTCGAGAACATCAAGGTTCGGATGGCTGCGCTGCAGACGGTTTTGGGGAGTCTGGTGGCTGGCGGAGAGATGGATGCGGCCGTCGCCCAGATCAAGGAGCAGATGGACACTATCCCGGATCGTCAGAAGACACTCCAGGACGAGAAGACGGCCCTAGTCAGCCAGGCCTCTCGGCGGTTCGCGGACTTCTACCGTGGCTTTGAGAGCGTCAAGGCCTGGGTCTCCAAACTGAACAGGGGTCTCTCAGAGGTCCAGGTCTCGGACCTCCGTAGCATTGAGATCAAGCTGGTGCCGTCTGGCCAGGCTGGGATCATTGAGGGGTTTGTGAACTCCCAGACCTCGCCGCTCTTCGCATCCGACCGGGTGGACGAGGCCGTGAAACGGATCGTGGAGCGGATGGAGGAGAAGCAAGTCTTCCATCTCGAGGACCTTTTCGGGATTCATATTCGGGTCGTCAAGGCAAATGGCGAGACGAAGATCTACGACAAACTCGACACCGAGTCCACTGGTACGGCCATGACCTTCAAGGTGGTTCTGATCGCCAGGATGATCCGCGAACTCGCCAAAATGCGCGGTTCGAGCACGATCCGGCTGCCGCTGTTCGTGGACGAGGCCGACACCTTGGACGATCCGAACAGGACCACCATCCTGAACCTCGCGGAAAAACTCGGGTTCGGAGTTGTGATGGCGAGCCCCAATGCCGTTCCGGCGCATCGCGTCTACCTCCTCCATGCGTCAGGGGGGCGAACCTGGATCACGTTGGACGACGAACACCTTCTGCTGGAGCGGGAGGCCGACGAGACGGCCGAGGAGGTCGAGGTAGCCGAGGAGGTCGTGGCGCTGGAGGAAGAGGATGAAGCATCCGCTTCGTGAGTTCCTGGAGGCGGGGGAACTCTCCGAATCCAGGGTCTCGGGGGCTTCTGAAGCCCTGCTGGTCACGCTCCGCCAAACAGGAGCCGTGACCCGCGAGCGGGCCGGCCGGGGCTGGAAGTTGGTGCTACACAATCCGGAGGCCTTGCGTGCGGTCCTAGCAGCCCAGGCTCCCGGCATCCTGGAAGCCGCCAATCCGGTTCTCGGACCGAAGGCCCAGGCGGTCTCCCGCTCCCGGGACGCGCATACCGCAGGGGCCGGTGAAGCCGATCTGGTGCTGCTCAAGGCCAAGCCTGGAGTAGTCATCCAGGGGCCAGAGGGGCAACAGATCGACGTCGGGGAGATGACCAGGCTGGCTGGTGCATTCTCCTTCGTCCTGAAGAACGAGAATGACTGGACCCTCCTCGGCGCGCCGTCGGCCACCGTGGCGACGGTGGAGAACAGTGAGTGCTTCCTTCGCTCGGATTCGCTGGGCGTCGAGGTGGATGTCTGGATCTACACCCACGGCCGGCTATCCAGGCGTCTACTTGCTTGGCTGGCTGAGCTCGCCAAGGGAGGCGGGACCTTGGTCCACCTGGGGGACTACGACCCTGTCGGGCTGGACGAGTACCGACGGCTGCGGGATGGGTGGGGAAGCCGAGTCCGGCTCCATCTCCCCGATCGCTTGGAGGACCTTTTCCGCACCCGGTCTAGCCGATCCATCCTCCAGCGCCCGAAGAACCAGGAGCTCCTCGGGCGCCTGCAGGCCATCGAAGCGAGCCTGCCGGCCGATGCCAAGGAGGTTCTGCGTCTTATCAGGCTTTATGGAGCCGGTCTTGAACAGGAGGTCCTTGTGGGGCCCAATGCCGTACACCGCCTTTCAAAATCTAGGTTCATCGCCGCCAACCAATGCCAGCTGCGGCTTTGGAACCAGTCCTACCGTCCTGAGCTGGCCACACCACCGGATCCTGACACTCAGGCTCGGATGGATGCTGGGCGCGAGGTGGGGGAGCTGGCTAGGAGCCGGTTCCCGGGTGTCCTGGTCGAGGCTGACCATAGGCACCCGGAGGAAGCCCTGGCCGAGACGGCGCGCCTGCTCGCCGACCCCTCGGTTCAGGCCATCCACGAAGCCGCCTTCCTCCACGACGAAGCCTTGATCCGGGTGGACTCCCTCGTGAGGCAGGGCGACGCATGGGACGTCGTGGAGACGAAGTCTGTGGTGGAGGGGAAAGATGTCCATGTTCTGGACGCCTGCTTCCAGCACTGGATCGCAGCGAAAGCGGGGCTAAAGGTCCGGAAGGCCTTCGTCATGGTCCTGGACCGGGAATACCAATTCCCGGGCGGGCAACTCGACCTGGAGAGGCTCTTTCTCCAGGAAGACGTGACCAACCAAGCTCTCCTTATGGCCGGAGATCTTGAGAGCCAGCTGGGGAAGGCCAAGGCCACGATTAATAAGGACGTCCCCCCAGAAGTTCTCCCGGGGAAGCACTGCTTGGAACCATATGAGTGCCCGTTTAAGGCCTACTGCACGAGGGATTGGCCAGAGGTGCCAGACCCGGTGGAATGGTTGCCTCGGGTGGGCGAGAAGACCGCCATGGTCCTCCGGGCCCAAGGGCGGCACCGAATGTCCGACATGCCGCTGACCGACCTCAATAAACATCAGCTGCGGGTCCGAGAGTGTCACGAGCAAAATCGGACATGGGTGGCCCCGGGCCTGGGGTTGGCCTTAAGTGGTCTGGTCCAGCCGAGCCACTACCTGGACTTCGAGACCTATGCAGCGCCGATTCCGGTGATTGCAAACTCCAGGGCCTACGAGCCTGTGCCAGTCCAATGGTCTTGCCACACCATCAACTTATCTGGGGAGTTGGTCCATCGGGAGTTCTTAGCGGACGGGTTCGGGGATCCTCGGATGGAATTCGCGGAATCGCTCATCGTGGCGGTGGAGGAAGTGGGGAGTATCTACGTTTATTCCCACTACGAAAAGACCATCCTGGAAAAGCTGGCCGTGGCTCTGCCGTCGCGCGCAGGCGCCATCCACGGCGTGATCGCCCGGCTAGTGGACCTCCTTCCCATTGTGAAGGCGAATGTCTACTGCCCGGCCTTCAAGGGATCCTATTCGATCAAGAAGGTCCTACCAGCCCTAGTGGACGGGTTTAGCTACGACCACCTGATGGTCCAGGACGGCGTCATGGCCATGGTTGCCTTCCGGGCTATGCTCGACGAATCTGACCCTGGAGTTCGTGCGGGGCTCCGTAAGGATCTTCTGGACTACTGCGGCCAGGACACCCTGGCAATGGTGCGAGTCCATCAGGCCCTGAAAGGTCTGGTGATTGCTTGAATAATAGCGCCCTCTTTACCGATTTGAGCTGGCAGTGCGGGTGATTGGCAATAAGGGTCGCTAGTCCGCAATATCGAGTACTGTTGCTAGATCGGCATCCTACACGTGAGGTTAGAACCTCACCAGCGCTGTGGAGTTCCACCTGGGTATGAATGAAGGGGAATCGGAATTCGTCGTAATCGTTGTTGGCTGATGCTTCTTTGCGATTACTTAGCATCGAGAAAGAATTTCCCAAGATCTTCGCCTTATAGAACTGATTAGGGGTATCCTGTCGTTGCTTGGCCGAATTTCTTTAATTTTTGAGCTTCCCATTGAAAATGTGTGGAGAGGTAAACATGACCGAAGAACAATCCACTTTTGATGTAATTATATTCAGCGGGGGAGGATTCAAAGGTGCTTATGGGGCCGGAGCAGCAAAGGCCATTATAAGCTACTACAGACTAATGGATATAAAGAGATCACTTTGTTTTATTGGAAATTCTGCTGGCGCCATGAATGCAGCTATATTGGCCTCTACATCTGATGATGATCTAATAAAATTCTGGCTAAAAGCTAATCCTAAGCAAGTTCTTGGTCATTCGACTCCTGGATTGGTTAGAATTATTTTACGTTATTTATTGTGGATATTTTTTAAAAAAAAGAATTTTTTTTCTATTTTTTCTGGTAAACCACTAAATAATTTTATTAATAGCGCTGTTACTACTGATAAAGGAGA
>JAJZQW010000057.1 GCA_021802985.1 Acidobacteriota bacterium
AGCTTGAGGCCGTGGATGCCCGCTTCCAGGAAGTGGAGGCCCAGCTCCAGGATCCGGCCGTGGTCTCGGACCCCAAGCGGCTGCGGGAGCTGACCAAGCTCCGCGCCGAGCTGGAGCCGGTCGTGCAGGCCTTCCAGGCCCAGCGCACCCTCCTGAAGCAGCTGGAGGAGGCCGAGGGCATCCTGGCGGACAAGACCATGGACGCCGACCTGCGGGACATGGCCCAGGCCGAGATCCCCGACCTGAAGAAGGCCCTCGCCGAGGGCGAGGCGGAACTGCGGCGTCTGCTGGTGCCCAGGGACCCCGCGGACGCCAAGAACGTGATCCTGGAGGTCCGCGCCGGGACCGGCGGCGAGGAGGCGGCTCTCTTCGCCGCGGAACTCTTCCGCATGTACGTGCGCTTCGCCGAACGCCGGGGCTTCAAGGTCACGGTCCTCGATGAGAGCGAGGCGGAGCAGGGCGGCCTCAAGGAGGTCGTGGCCGAGATCCAGGGCGACGGCGCCTACTCCCTGTTCCGTTTCGAGTCGGGTGTCCACCGCGTCCAGCGGGTGCCCAAGACCGAGACCCAGGGCCGCATCCACACCTCCGCCGCGACCGTGGCCGTCATGCCCGAGGCCGAGGAGGTGGACATCGACATCCAGCAGAAGGATCTGCGCATCGACACCTTCTGCTCCGGCGGCAAGGGCGGCCAGAGCGTGAACACCACCTACTCCGCCGTGCGGCTGACCCACCTGCCCACGAACACCGTCGTGAGCTGCCAGGACGAACGGAGCCAGATCAAGAACATGGCCAAGGCCATGACCGTGCTGCGCAGCCGCCTGCTCCAGAAGGCCCAGGACGAGGCCGACGCGGTCCACTCGGCCCTGCGCAAGTCCCAGGTGGGCAGCGGCGATCGCAGCGAGAAGATCCGCACCTACAACTTCCCCCAGGGCCGCGTCACCGACCACCGGGTGGGCGTCACCATCCACCAGATCGACAGCTTCATGTCCGGCCAGCTCGAGCCGATCCTCGAGCCCCTGCGTTCCGCCTTCGAGGCTGAGCGGCTGCAGGCAATCGAGGCCTGAAGCTCCGCCGCTGGGCGCTCGCCGCAGAGCGACTCACGCACGCGGCATCTGGCAGCCCGCGATCGGGCGGTCCCCCGGACCGCCCTCCCGTTCGCTGGGCCCTGCGGGCACTGCGCTCACGGAGCGGGTCCCCCCATGTCCGGCCAGCTCGAACCGATCCTCGAACCCCTGCGATCCGCCTTCGAAGCGGAGCGGCTGCAGGCGATCGAGGCCTGAAGCTCCGCCTGGAAACACGAAATCGGGAGGCGGAGCCTCCCGATTTCGGTACCGATCGGCCGTAGGCCGATCGCGGGAATGGCTACTTCTTCAAGGTCACCTGCTCGGGGGAGGTGAGGCTGAAGGCGAGGGGCTGGGTGGCGGGGATGCGGATGATGGTGTCCGCGGTACCGGCGGCCACGGCAGTGCCGGCGGCGGCCCCGATGGCGGCTCCGCCCAGGGCGTGGTCGTTCTTGTTCTTCTTGTCGGAGAGGATGCCGATCAGGGCCCCCAGGGCCGCGCCACCGCCGATGATCTTGGCGTTCCGGGCCCCCTTGGCCTCGGCCACCATGACATGCGTGTCGGAGTCGATTCCCACGCCGCCGACCTCCGTCACCTTGATGCCGAGGGCGCCCTTGCCGCTGCTCAAGCGGCCGGCCGGCACGCTCTGGGTGACCACGCCGCGGACCCGGGTCCCGGCGCTCCAGATGAGCTGACCGTTCACCATCACGTCCGAGGCGAGGGTGCCGTCCCAGGCATCCCCGGCCTGGTCCTTGTCGGTGGCCAGGTCACGCGCCAGCGCCACCTCCAGCTTGGTGCCCGTGGGCACATCGACCACCACCGGCTTGGGGGCGGCCTTGGGGGCCGGGGCGGATTCCAGCTGGGCGGCTTCCTGCTTCGCCACCTTGGCCCGCTTCTTGGCGTCGGCCACCTGGCGTTCCAGGGATTTCACCTGGCCCTTGGTGAGTTCCTTGGCCGTGTCGCCATCCTCGCTGGTGTGCTTGCCGGCCTTGGCGTCCGCCAGGTCCTGTTCCAGCTGGGCGACCTTGGCATCGGCGGCCTTGGCGGCGGCCTCGGCCTGGAGGGCGGCCTCGCTCTTGCGGTTGCAGGCCACGCCCGAGGCGAGGCCCAGGGACAGCGCCGCCACAAGCGAGAGCCTGGAGAGGGTGCGGGAAGCAGCGAAAGACGACATGTAGACCTCCAGAAGATGTGCGGACTTGCCGTATAGTATGGCAGCCCGGAGCGGGTTTTATCCATGACGCAGCCCAGCCTCAATCCCCGCGGTGAGTCGGTCCTCAAGACCCTCATCGAGACCTACCTCCACGAGGGGGAACCGGTCGGTTCGCGCCTCCTGGCGAAGCGCTACCCCGAACCCCTCTCCAGCGCCACCATCCGGAACGTGCTCTCCGATCTGGAGGACGAGGCCCTGGTGGCCCAGCCGCACACCTCGGCGGGCCGGGTGCCCACGGAGCGGGCCTACCGCTACTACGTGGATCGCTGGCTGGATCCCACCCCGCCTGATCCGGCGGCCGAGGCCCGGCTGGCGGAGGCCCTGGATGGCCTGGACCTGGATCCCGAGACCTGGGCCCGGCATGCGAGCCGCACGCTCGCCGAGGTCATGGGCGGCATCTGCGTGGCCCTGCCCCAGGGGCTGTCCCAGAGCCACCTTGCCCGCCTGGAGTTCGTGCCGGTGGGACCCGGCCGCCTGGTGGCGGTGTGGGTGGGCAGCCGGGGCGAGGTGGAGCACCGGCTCATGGAGAACCTCTGGAACTACGGAGAGTCCGTGCTGACGGAACTGGGCAACTACGCCACGGCGCAATTCGCCGGGTTGACCTTCCCCGAGATGCGGGCCCGCCTGCTGGACACCCTCCAGGCCGCGGCCCGGGAGGGGGAGACGCTGCGGACCCGCCTCCGGGAGCTGGCGGTCCGCTGGCCCCGCGAGGAGGGGCCCGCGGAGGCGCCGGTGGTGGTCTCGGGTCTCGGGCGGCTGGGCAGCTTCCCGGAGTTCGATGACGTGGCCCGGTTCCGGGAGCTGGTGGCGGCCTTCGAGGAGCACGGCCGCCTGGTCCGCCTCCTGGACGCCTTCGCCGAGCGGGCCTCGTCGGATATCCAGCTGCTGCTGGGCTCGGAGAACCCCTATCTGGAGGGGATGCCCCTCGCCACCGCCGTCCGGACCATCCACCTGGGCCAGGCGGGATACGTCACGTTCGCGCTGGTGGGACCCCTTCGCATGGACTACGGAAGGGTCCTGGGAGGCCTGCGCTGGTGGTCGGGCCAGGTCCAGAAACGCAGGCTCCGCCCGTAGAACCGCCCGCCACGCCGCTTCTGTCTGGCACTTTTGCTGCTTATACTGCTCCGATGATTCCCGAGATGCCCAACCATCCCGATCCGAAGTCCCTCGTGCCCGGAGAGGCCGAGGATCTCGTGGACCTCAACCTGGACGAAGCGGGTGAGCCCGACCTCCAGGCTCTCGCCGATGCGGCCGCCTCCGAGTACAAGACCCAGATGGTCCCCGAGATGGACCTGGCCGAGCCCGGAGATGGATCCCCGGAGGGCGAACGGCGGGTTGATCTGGAATCGGCCCTCACCGAGGTCGAGAGCCAGCTCGGCGAGATGATGAAGCGCGAGGCGGAGCTCATGGACCAGCACCGCCGGCTGGCCGCCGACTTCAACAATTTCCGGAACCGGGCCCAGCGGGACATCGCCCTGGCCGTGGAGCAGGCCGAACGCCGCATCCTGCTCGAGATGCTCCCGGTGCTGGACAACTTCGACCGGGGCCTCAGCGCCAGCTACCAGGACGTGGAGACCTTCCGCTCCGGCGTGGAGCTCATCCGCCGGCAGTTCCTCGAGGCCCTGCGGCGCCTCAACGTGGAGCCCCTGCCGCTCCAGGTGGGCGATCCCTTCGACGCGCTCCACGCGGAGGCCCTCACCACCTTCAGCGATCCCGCGCTGCCCGATGGCGCGGTGGCGGCCATCTACGAGCGTGGCTTCAACCTCAAGGGACAGCTCCTGCGCGCGGCCCGGGTGGTGGTGAACCGCCATCCGGATGCGGAAAAATCCTAATCCGGCCCAAGCGCGGGCGTGTCCTTGCGCTGGCTGGCCCGAGGCGATGTGAGTAGCATGAAACCGAGAACCCTGGAGTACAGCCCATGGCAGGCAAACTGATCGGCATCGATCTGGGTACGACCAACAGTTGCGTCTGCGTCATGGAGGGCGGCGATCCGCGGGTGATCGCCAACCGCGAGGGCAGCCGGACCACGCCCTCGGTGGTGGCCTTCACCGACAAGGGCGATGTCCTGGTGGGACACATCGCCAAGCGCCAGGCCGTGACCAATCCCCAGCGCACCCTCTTCGCGGTCAAGCGGCTCATCGGGCAGCGGTTCCATGCTCCCAAGGTGCAGGAGGCCCTGACCCGGCTGCCCTTCCCCGTGGTGGCCGCGCCCAATGGCGATGCCTGGCTCCGGGTGGGCGACCGGGACTACGCGCCGCCGGAGGTGGCGGCCATCGTCCTGCGGAACATCAAGGCTTCCGCCGAGGCCTTCCTCCACGAGGAGGTGACGGACGCCGTCATCACCGTGCCCGCCTACTTCGATGACGCGCAGCGTCAGGCCACGAAGGACGCCGGCAAGATCGCCGGCCTGAATGTCCAGCGCATCATCAACGAGCCCACGGCCGCGGCCCTGGCCTACGGCTTCAACAAGAAGGGCGTGAAGCAGATCCTCGCCATCTACGACTTCGGCGGCGGCACCTTCGACTTCACCCTCATGGAGATGAACGACGGCGTCTTCGAGGTGCTGGCCACCAGCGGCGACACCTTCCTGGGCGGCGAGGACATCGACCAGGCCATCCAGAACTGGCTGGTGGTGCAGTTCCGCGAGAAGACCGGCCTCGATCTCACCACGGACCGCATGGCCCTCCAGCGCCTCAAGGAGGCCAGCGAGAAGGCCAAGTGCGAGCTGTCCACGCTGGACAAGGTCGATATCCGCCTCCCCTTCATCGCCCAGGGCACCAGCGGCCCCCAGCACCTGGAGGCCACCCTCACCCGTGAGCAGCTCGAGGGCATGGTGAAGGAGCTCGTCGACATGACCCTCCTGCCCATCAAGGACGCCCTGCAGCAGGCCGGGAAGACCCCCAAGGAGGTGGACGAGATCATCCTGGTGGGCGGCCAGACCCGCATGCCGCTGGTCCAGCGGCTGGTCCGCGACTTCTTCGGCAAGGAGCCCAACCGGAACATCAACCCCGACGAGGTGGTCGCCACCGGCGCCTCCATCCAGGGTGCCGTCCTCAAGGGCGACATCAAGGACCTGGTGCTGCTGGACGTCACCCCCCTCAGCCTCGGCATCGAGACCCAGGGCGGCGGCTTCGTGAAGATCATCCAGCGCAACGCCACCATCCCCCTCCGGGATTCCCGGGTGTTCACCACGGTCACCGACAACCAGGCCCGGGTGGAGATCCACGTCCTCCAGGGCGAGCGCGAGCTGGCCGAGCACAACAAGAGCCTGGGCCGCTTCGACCTCATCAACCTGCCGCCCCTCCCCAAGGGCGTGCCCCAGATCGAGGTCAGCTTCGACATCGACTCCAACGGCATCGTGAAGGTCTCCGCCCGGGACCTCATGACGGGCCTCGAGCAGAGCATGAGCATCCGCCCCAGCTCCGGCCTCTCCGAGCTGGAGATCCAGCGCATGATCCGCGAGGCCCTGGCCAACGCCGAGACGGACGTCAAGAAGCGGGACGCCCTGAAATACATCGCTTCCGCCGAGGGCCTGATCTTCTCCTGCGACAAGAGCTTCGCGGAGTGCGGCAAGTACCTCACCGATGAGCAGCAGGCCATGGTGCGGGATGTGCTCTCCAGGGCCCGGCAGGCCGTGGCCGCCCAGGACAGCGAGGCCCTGCGGGCCTGCGAAGCCCAGCTCCTGGAGGCCCAGAACCTCCTCACGGATGCCGTCCTCGCCGCCAGCGAGGCCATGATGGCCTCCCTGGAAGGGGACGGGGACGCCGCCGCGCCGCCGAATTAGTCTTCGGTCTTCAGGCTTCAGTCTTCAGTCTTCAGTGGGGGGCCTCCGGCCCCCTGCTTCGCGGAGGTTCGGATCGTGCGGGATCATCGGCAGTTGGTGGCATTCGTGAAGGCCAGAAGATTGGTCCTGGACGTCTACAGGGCCACCTCCCGATTTCCTCGGGAAGAGCAATTCGGGTTGGCCTCCCAGATCCGCAGATCGGCCGTCTCTGTGCCGTCAAACCTGGTGGAGGGTTGTGCCCGACAGAGCGAGAAAGACTTCCTTCGATTCGTGGATATCGCGCTTGGATCTGCCCGGGAATTGGAATTCCAGCTGGACCTCGCCCAGGAATTGGGCTTTTTGGGGGAGAATGAAAGCCTGATCGGGTCCTCCCAGGAGGTAGCCCGGTTGGTATCGGGCCTTGCCAATGCCTTTACAAGGATCTCTGGACGATCAAGCAGCCCCACCTCGCCACGTCCCCGAGGACCGAAGACCGAAGACCGAAGACTGAAGACCGAAGACCGAAGACCGAAGACCGAAGACCGAAGACTGAAGACTGAAGACTGAAGACTGAAGACTGAAGACTGAAGACTGAAGACTAAAGACCGACCACTGAGGACCCCCAAGGCATGAAGCGTGACTACTACGAGGTGCTCGGGGTGTCCCGGGACGCCGGGACCGACGAGCTGAAGAAGGCCTACCGCAAGCTGGCCATGGAACTGCATCCCGACCGCAATCCGGGCAACAAGGAGGCGGAGGAGAAGTTCAAGGAGGCCGCGGAGGCCTACAGCGTGCTGTCCGATTCCGAGAAGCGGAAGGTCTACGACCAGTTCGGCCATGCGGGGCTGGGCGGCGCCGGGGGTGGAGGCGGGCAGCAGTTCCAGTTCGACCCCAGCCAGTTCGCCGATTTCGAGGACATCCTCGGCAGCTTCTTCGGGGGCGGCATCTTCGGCGACCTCTTCGGCGGCGGGCGGCGGCGGTCCACGGGCGAGGAGCGGGGCTCCGACCTGCAGTACAACCTGCGCATCGGCTTCAAGGACGCCATCTTCGGCCAGGAGGCCATGGAACTCTCCATCCCCCGGCTCGAGGCCTGCGACACCTGCCACGGGTCCGCCTGCGAGGCCGGCAGCCGGCCGGAAACCTGCCCCCAGTGCCGGGGCCAGGGCCAGGTGGCGGTCCGCCAGGGCTTTTTCCAGATGCTGGCCCCCTGTCCCCGCTGCGAGGGCCGGGGCCGGTTCATCCCGAAGCCCTGCAAGGCCTGCGGTGGCGAGGGGCGGGTCCACCGGAAGACCAGGGTCAGCTTCAAGATCCCCGCGGGCGTGGACCGCGGCACGCGGCTCCGGCTCCAGGGCCAGGGCGAATCGGGACGCTTCGGCGGAAGGGCGGGGGATCTCTACATCGTGTTCGACGTGGAGCCGGATCCGGCCTACGAGCGCGACGGTTCCGACCTGCACCGCCGGCTGGATGTCTCCTGGCCCCTGCTGGTGCTGGGCGGGACCCTCCCCGTCGAGACCCCGTACGGGGCCGACAGGATCAAGCTGGCCCCGGGCACGCCTGCCGATCACGTGGTCAAGCTCGTGAATGCCGGCGTGCCGCGCCTGCAGGGCGGAGGCCGGGGCGACCTCTACCTCCACCTCCGGGCCGCGGTGCCGAAGTCCCTCACCGCCGAGCAGCGGGAATTGCTCGAGCAGCTCCGGCGGAGCCTGGAGGGCGGCGCGGGCGGGGAGGCCGAGGAGGGCTTCCTGGCCAAGGTCTTCGGCGGCTCCGAGAAGAACGGGAAGAAGAAGCGGAAGTAGGGCCCGGCCCCCCCGCTACTCCGCCACCACCACCTGCCCCTTCCCGGCGGACTTGGCCTGGAAGAGGGCACGGTCCGCCCGCTCGATGAGGTGCTCCGCGCCGTCCGCCTGGTCGGGGAAGGAGGCGATGCCGACGCTGAGGGACACGGGCACCTGCTCGCCGTCGAGATCCAGGGGCGCCTCCTTCAGCACCTGGATCAGGCGCTCCCCCAGCTTGCGGGCACCCTGGCTGGTGGTGCCGGGCATGAGGATGCAGAACTCGTCGCCGCCATAGCGGTAGAGCCGGTCGTGGGCGCGGCAGAGGCGCTGGGCGGTGCGGGCGACGCGCTCCAGCATGTGGCTGCCCGTGGGATGCCCGAAGCGGCTGTTCACGGCCTTCAGGTTGTCCACGTCCAGGAAGAGCAGGGACAGGGGCTCGCCCTTGGCGGCGGCGGCCCGGACGGACCGGGGCAGCTCCGCCTCCAGGCAGCGCCGGTTCTGGGCCACGGTGAGGTCGTCCTTGAAGGACAGGGCGCGGCTCTCCTCCAGGCGCCAGGCGTTGAGGAGCAGGGGCTCCACGTCGGCGATGCTGGCCAGGAGGGCCTCCGGGCGCTCCCGGGGGTCGCGCAGCCGCAGGATGCCCATCTGCTCCGAGGGGCAGAGCAGGGTGGCCTCCCCCCGGCGCACGAGGTCGGCGGCTTCCTGGCGGGGGAGGGGGGCCTCGGGGTAGCTGCCGTCGCCGGCCTGCTGGTAGAAGGTGTCCTCCCGGCGCAGCCAGATGGCGCCGCCCCGGGCGCCCGCAAGGCGGACGGCGCGATCCAGCACCAGGCGCAGCAGCTCGTCGAGGGTGGCCTGGTGGAGCATGCGCCGCAGCCAGCCATCGGTGCCCAGGTCCCGCTGCCGCAGGTGCTCGAGGGCCGCCCGGGCGGCCTCCAGGGGGCGGTCCTGCCGAAGCACCCAGCCCGGGCGCAGGTTCAGCACTGTGCTGACCTCTTCGGGGTCACCCTCCTGCACCCACCAGAGCAGCTCGGTCCCCTCCATGGGGATGAGCCGGGGGTCCGGCCGTTCGGCCACCAGCACCACGGTCCCCTTGCCGGCCCCATCGACCACCTGGTGGCCCCAGTCGGGCAGGGCCTTCCGGAGGGCGTCGCCAGCCGGGGAGGGATGGGGTTCCAGCCAGTGGATGCGGGGCATGGTCGATGGGCTCGGGGGGCTCAGCCGAGCGCCGCTTCCAGGCGGAGGGCGAGGTGGCTGAGGTGGGAGGCGAACTGGTCCAGGGCCGGCAGGGTGTCCTTCTGGCTCCGCTCGGCGCGGATCCACCGCTTGAGCAGGGCGAGGGACTGGGGATCCCGGACACCCAGGCGCTTGGCTGTCTGGATGAGCTTGTGGGACAGGCGCGTGTGCTCTCCGCCGGGGGCGGCCTTGAGCTCCGCCACCAGCCTGAGGGCCTCCTGGGCCACCTCCAGGTCCTGCCGGATGAGGGGGATCCGGGCGTTGATCCGCAGGAGGAAAAGTTCCATGAACCGGAGCAGGTCACCCAGCAGGTCCATGCCGTCCCGGAGGGCCTGCGGCACGTCCTCGGGGCTCTCCAGCAGGCGGTTCAGCTGCTGGACCAGCCCCTCGGCCTCCTCCCGGTCCGGGCGGCGCATCAGGGGGAACTCCGGGCTGCGGCGGAAGGCCTGCACGTGCTGGTGGGCCTGGGAGAGGCCGAGGGCGAGACGGGGCCAGTCCTGCAGCTCGAGGTGGAGCAGGAGCTGCCCGTGCATGGGGGACACCTGTTCCCAGAGGCGCTGGAGGCGCTGCCGGAGCCGCTCCCCTTCCTCCATGAGGTTGGGGGAGTCGGGGAACAATCGCTGCTGCACCTCGGGCGAGAAGATCCCCACCAGGCCGCCCATGAGCTGACGCTGGTGGTTCAGGAGGAGGCCCCGCAGGCTGTCGAGGGTCTGGGCCAGCTGGTCGGCATCCTGGCCGGCGAGGGCCTGCTGGAGGAGGCTGCGCAGAGTACTCTGGTCCTGGCGCAGGGCGAGGACGGCCTGGCGGAAGAAGAGGCGCAGGCGGGGCGTCTCCTCCTGATCCGCCGGGAGCGTGTCGACGCCCGAGGGGTGGTAGGCGCGGTCCGCCATGCGGCCCAGCTCGGACTCGATGACCAGGCAGGTGGGCACCGCGGCGTAGCGGTCCCGGGGGCTGGCGGTGGCCGCGGGCTCCAGGGTCTCGATCAGCCCCGTCAGGGCGATGTGGTTGGCCAGGGCGCGGGCCACCAGGGTGAAGGTGGGCTGATCCTCCCGGCGGAGCTGTTGGAGGAGGCGGCGCATCTCCGGGGGCATGGCCTCCTTGAGGCGGTCGCCCTCCATCCGGGGCAGGCTCCAGCCCAGGTGGTCCCAGAGCCAGCGGAGGCTGCCCCGGACCTGCTCCACCGCCGGCCAATGGACCCCCCGGTCCAGGGGCCGGATGAGGCTCAGGCGGAGGTTCGAGACCACATGCTCCAGCAGGAGCAGCGGCGCCACGCGCTCGTGGATCTCCGAGGGGATGCAGGCCTCGAGCAGCTCCGCCAGCCGGGCCAGGGTCTCCTCCAGCCGGCCCTGGCCCTGGATGGCCCGGTTCACGGCCTTCATCTGGGCATTGAGGCGGGCCACCGCGGCCGGGCCGTTTTCGCCGGCCTGGAGGGCGCCGAGGATGCGCCGGAAGGGGGCCTTGTGGTCCGCGAGGAAGGCGCTCCAGATGGACCGCAGGTGGGTCGCGTCCTCCGTGGGGGCCAGGGACATGGCGCGCAGGGAGGCCAGCAGGTCCAGCAGGAGGCTCACCCACTCGGGCTGCTCCTGCTCGGCCAGGAGCTCCCGGTGGGCGGCCTCGGACAGGAGTCCGATGCGTCCCAGGCTGTGCTGCAGCACCAGCCCCATGGCCGGCCGGGCCTCGCCCAGCCGGCGGGGGGAGAACTGGTGCAGGAAGGCGAGGAAGGTGCCCAGGTTCCGCCGCAGGGAGGCCTGGGCCGGAGATTCCTCTCCGGGCCGGGGACCGGCTGGCGGGGCCTCCACCAGGGGCGCCAGGTCGCCCGCGCCGGCCTTCAGGACATCCTCCAGCAGGTTGAGGTCACCCCGGGACAGGCCCTTCTCCCGGACGAGCTGCCGGGCCATGAGCAGGCGCTGGGGCTGGCTCCCTGAGGAGGACATGGCAAAAGCATACATTGGTTAGAACTTAGGAGTGATACCATCCCCTCACCCCAATCCCGGAGGCGCTCGGTGGTCAGCAAGCTCGGCGAAATGCTCGTCAAGGCCCAGCTCATCACTGAGGCCCAGCTGGAAGAAGTCATCAAAGTTCAGCGGAGGGAAGGCGGGAAGCTGGGGAGCATCGTCGTCCGCCAGGGGTACTGTTCCGATCAGGACATCGTGAGCTTCCTGGGCATGCAGTACGGCGTGCCGGCGGCCGACCTCGAGCAGTGGCCCCCCATCGATGCCGCGGTCGTGGCCCTGATCCCCGCGGAGCTGGCCCAGCGGCACAAGGTGCTGCCCCTCCAGCGGACCGGCAACGTGCTGACCCTGGCCATGTCCGATCCCACGGACATCTTCGCCATGGACGATGTGCGCTTCCACACGGGCTACAACGTGGATCCCGTCGTCTCCAGCGAGATGGGGCTCATCCGCGCCGTGGAGCGCTACTACGGGGGCTCCAGCCAGGTGGCCCTGCGGGGGGACGGCACCGGCACCCGGGGCGGCTCGGCCCAGGGCTCCGGCGGCCCGGGAGGCCCGCCGCCCGGTTCCGCCGCCGCCGCCTTCAGCGCCTTCGACGAGGCGGAAGAGCACATCGACCTTTCCGAGCTGGAGCAGCAGCTCGACGCGGACGCCGAGTTCGACACCACGGACGACGACGAGGAGAGCATCAACGTCGGCGCCCTCAAGCGGGGCAGCGAGGATGCGCCCGTCGTCAAGCTGGTGAACATGGTGCTCATCGACGCCATCAAGCGCGGGGCCTCGGACATCCACGTCGAGCCCTACGAGAAGAGCTACCGCATCCGGTTCCGCATCGACGGCATCCTCATGGAAGTCATGCGGCCCAACCTGAAGCTGAAGGATCCCCTCACCTCCCGCGTGAAGATCCTGGCCAAGCTCAACATCGCCGAGAAGCGCCTGCCCCAGGACGGCCGCATCAAGCTGCGGGTCAACATGGGCGGCCGCCAGAAGGTCATCGACTATCGCGTCAGCATCCTGCCCACGCTGTTCGGCGAGAAGATCGTGCTGCGGCTGCTGGACAGCGATAAGCTCATGCTCGACCTCACCAAGCTGGGGTTCGAGCCCGAGAGCCTGGAGCGCTGGGACCGGCAGATCTCCAAGCCCTACGGCATGGTCCTGGTGACGGGCCCCACGGGCTCGGGCAAGACCAACACCCTGTATTCCTCCATCGCCAAGCTGAACACGCCGGACACCAACATCCTCACGGCCGAGGATCCGGTGGAGTTCAACTTCCCGGGCATCAACCAGGTGCAGATGAAGGAGCAGATCGGCCTCAACTTCGCGGCCGCCCTCCGCTCCTTCCTGCGGCAGGATCCGAACATCATCCTGGTGGGCGAGATCCGCGACTTCGAGACGGCCGAGATCGCCATCAAGGCCTCCCTCACGGGCCACCTGGTGCTCTCCACGCTGCACACGAACGATGCCCCGAGCACCATCAACCGCCTGATGAACATGGGCGTGGAACCGTTCCTGGTGGCCACCTCGGTGAACATCATCTGCGCCCAGCGCCTCGTCCGCCGCCTGTGCCCCAGCTGCAAGGCCGTGGACACCCACCAGCAGCCCGACGAGGCCCTGATGAAGGTGGGCTTCACGCCCGAGGAGATCCAGAAGGGCATCACCTTCTACAAGCCCGTGGGCTGCGAGGCCTGCAACAAGCGGGGCTACAAGGGCCGCCTGGGCCTCTACGAGGTGCTGGAGATCTCCGAGACCCTCAAGGACATGATCCTCACCGGGGCCTCCGCCATCGAGCTGCGCGAGCAGGGCCAGAAGGAGGGCATGATCACCCTCCGGCGCAGCGGCTGCCGCAAGGTCCTCGACGGCATCACCACCATCGAGGAGATCATCCGGGAGACCGTACTGTAGGCGCGTTTGGACCCACAAGCCTGGACAGGATTAACAGGATTGAAAGATTGGATTAACAGGATTTCAGGAAAGGAACACGCTGGATGCCAGGTGGATCCGCCACGAGTGAGCTTTCGGGTCGCGTGATTGGCGCTGCCATGAAGGTCCATGCCACGCTGGGGCCCGGGTTCACGGAACTCGTCTATCAGAATGCGCTGGCACTCGAGATGTCACAGGAAGGCATCCCGTTCGAGCGGGAAGTGAAGCTCGATGTCCGCTACCGTGGGGAACTGGTCGGGAGCTACCGAGTCGATCTGCTGGTGGCGGGGGATCTGATTCTTGAACTGAAGGCCGTGCAGACCATCCTCCCCGAGCACGAGGTCCAGGTCGTCAACTACCTGGCTGCAACCGGACTGGAACATGCATTGCTATTGAACTTCGGGGCCAAGAGCCTCCAGATCAAAAAGAAGTTCCGGTCCTTACACCGGCCCGAATCCTGTTAATCCAGTCTTTTCAATCCTGTTAATCCTGTCATCGCATTCCTGCTTTTCGTCCTGCCGAGGTCCCCATGAGCGAAGTCGGTTCGAACTACGTCGTCCCCCTGCAGCAGCTCCTGAAAACCATGGTGGAGTACGGCGGGACGGACCTGCACCTCACCACGGAGTCGGCGCCGCAGATCCGCATCGACGGGCGCATGGTGCCCCTCAAGCTGCCGCCCCTGGATGCCGCGCAGACCCGCTGGCTCTGCTACGGGGTCATGACGGACCAGCAGAAGCACCGCCTGGAGGAGGATCTCGAGGTGGACTTCTCCTTCGGCCTCCAGGGCGTCGCGCGCTTCCGCGCCAACGTGTTCAACCAGCGGGGCGCCACCGCCGGCGTCTTCCGCACCATTCCCGAGAAGATCCGCAGCTTCAGCGACCTGGGCCTGCCGCCGTCCGTCCAGGCCCTGTGCGACAAGCCCCGGGGCCTGGTCCTCGTCACCGGCGTGACCGGCTCCGGCAAGTCCACGACCCTGGCCGCCATGGTGGACAAGATCAACACCGAGGAGCCCCTCCACATCCTCACCATCGAGGATCCGGTGGAATACGTCCACCGGCACAAGCGGGCCCTGGTGAACCAGCGGGAGATCCACGCCGACACCCACAGCTTCAAGAAGGCCCTCCGCTCCGCCCTCCGCCAGGATCCCGACGTGGTGCTGGTGGGCGAGCTGCGGGACCTGGAGACCATCGAATCGGCCCTCACCATCGCCGAGACGGGCCACCTGACCTTCGGCACCCTGCACACCAACAGCACCGTGCAGACCATCAACCGCATCATCGACGTCTTCCCCTCCCATCAGCAGGCCCAGATCCGGGCCCAGCTCTCCCTGGTGCTGGAGGGGGTCATCTGCCAGAGCCTCATCCCCAAGTCGTCAGGCAAGGGCCGCGCCCTGGCCCTGGAGATCATGCTTCCCAACCCCGCCATCCGGAACCTCATCCGGGAGGACAAGATCCACCAGATCTACGGCGTCATGCAGTCCGGCCAGTCGAAGTACGGCATGCAGACCTTCAACCAGAGCCTGTCCGAGCTGGTGCTCAAGGGCGACATCACCCAGGACCAGGCCTTCGAATACAGCTCCAACGCCGACGAGCTGAGGGAACTCATCAACCGGGGGGTCGGAACCTCCGCCTCGGGCGGCCGCGGTGCCGCCCCCACCCCCGCCGCCAAGCCCGGCAGCCCCCTCCTCGGGGGGCGAAACCCCAACATCAAGTACACTTGAGGCTCGATATGATCACCCGGGATGCCATCCAGAAGTTCTGCCAGGAGCTGGTAGAGGCATTTCATCCCCAGAAGGTGGTGTTGTTTGGGTCGCACGCCTACGGAAGTCCCAGCGAAGGCTCCGATGTCGACCTGCTCGTGGTGATGCCGGTGGAAGGATCCTCCGCGAGGATGAGCGCGAAGATCCTGATGAGGCTATTACCCCCCTTCCCTCTGGACGTGCTGGTGAGGAGCCCCGAAACCCTCGCGGAACGTCTGGAAGCGGGGGATTTCTTCCTCCAGGAGATCGTCCAGAGGGGAATCGTCCTCCATGAAGCCGCTTAGCAACGAGTGGGTTGTGAAGGCCGAGGGCGATTATGCCTCGGCCCGACGGGAGTTGAAGGCGAGGAAGGCTCCGAACTTTGACGCGGCCTGCTTTCATGCCCAGCAATGCGCCGAGAAGTATCTCAAGGCCCGGCTGCAGGAAGCGGGAGTTCCGTTCGGCCGCAGCCACCACCTGACGGCCTTGCTTGATCTGGCCCTCCCGCTCGAGCCCATGTGGGAGGCCTGTCGGGCAGATTTGGCCATCCTGACAGCCTATGCCGTTGAATTCAGATATCCCGGTGAATCTGCTGACGGCGCTCTGGCCCGTGATGCGGTGCGGAGGTGTACGACCTTCCGGCAAGTGGCACGAGCAAGTCTTGGCCTTCCTGGGGGCTGAGTGTCCCGCCTCCGCTCATAGGACTTCACCAACCAGCCATTCCTGCCTATCCTGAATCCATCACCATCCCTGCTCGCACCTCGAGGTCCACATGCCCGCATACGCATGGAAAGGCAAGAACAGGCTGGGGGAGATCCAGGAAGGGGTCCTGGTCTCGGATTCCCGGGATGCCGCCGCCAACACCCTGAAGCGCAACGGCATCGAGGTGGTCAATGTGCGCCTCATGGCTGCCGAGGGGGGCAAGTCCTTCGGCAAGGTGCCATCCAAGGAACTGGCCATCTTCACCCGGCAGTTCAGCGTGATGATCGACGCCGGCCTGCCCCTGGTGCAGTGCCTGGAGATCCTGGGCGCCCAGCAGAAGCACAAGGGCTTCCAGAAAATCATCGAAGCCGTGCGGGACGATGTGGAGAAGGGCCTCACCCTGCAGGCCGCCATGTCCAAGCATCCCAAAGCCTTCAATGACCTTTACGTGAACATGGTGGGGGCGGGCGAAACGGGCGGCATCCTGGACGTCATCCTCCAGCGGCTCTCCGGCTACATCGAGAAGGCGGTGAAGCTCACGGCCAAGGTCAAGGGCGCCATGACCTACCCCATTGCCGTCATCACCATCGCCATCGTGGTGGTCATCATCATCATGGTGAAGGTCATCCCGGTGTTCTCGGCCATGTATGAGGGCCTGGGCAGCAAGCTACCCTATCCCACCCTCGTGTGCATCTCCATCTCCAACGTCATCATCAACTACTGGTACATCCTGGCCATCGCCATCGCCGGCATTGTCATCGGCCTTCAGCAGTATTACAGGACGCCGCAGGGCAAGCTCCAGATCGACACGGTCCTGCTGCACATCCCCATCATCGGCGACCTGCTGCGCAAGGTGGCCGTGGCCCGCTTCTGCCGCACCCTGGGCACCCTCATCAGCTCCGGGGTGCCCATTCTCGAGGGCATGGATATCACCGCCCGCACCGCCGGCAACCAGGTCATCCACAACGCCATCCTGAAGTCGAAGGATGCGGTGGAGCAGGGCCGCAACATCAGCGCCCCCCTGGCCGAGACCAAAGTCTTCCCGGCCATGGTGGTGCAGATGGTGGGCGTGGGCGAGGCCACCGGCGCCCTGGACGCGATGCTGTCCAAGGTGGCCGACTTCTACGAAGATGAGGTGGACAACGCCGTGGCCAACCTCACCAGCCTCATGGAGCCCATCATGATCGCCATCCTGGGCGGCATCATCGGCTTCATCGTCATTGCCATGTATCTGCCCATCTTCAATCTGGCCAACGTGTTCGGGAAGGATTAGGGCTTCCCGAACCCCCATCCCTATTCCGAGCACGGACCTTGCTATGCTTCCCGGAACCCCCGGAGGTTGTCCCATGCCCCGCCTGATCCGCCCCTCCCGTGTCCAAGGTTTCTCCCTGGTGGAACTGCTCCTGGTATTGGCCCTCATCGGCATCCTCAGCGGGATCGCCATCCCCGCCTACCTGGGGCAGCGGCGGCGGGCCATGATGGTCGGGGATGCGGAGGCCAACGCTCGGACCCTGGCGATGGCTCTTGAGAGCCGCAAGGCGGAGACGGGCATCTATGGCACCGGTGGGACCACTTGGACCTGGACTGCCAGTGGCACGGCGCCGACCGCGAGCGCCGGAGCCCCCGTGTTCAACGTCAAGGGCTCCTCAAGGATGAACTACACCACTGTCATCGGCGCCAACGGCATCACATACACCATCACGGTCTTCGATCCCAGCTTGAATGCCAATGTCTACAGTCTGGACCAGGCCGGCTCGGGGGCGGTCCTGATCAAATACTGATCTGGAGCAGGCCTATCGGCCCGCCACCTCCGGCACTGGCCGAAGGTACTCGGCATCGACCTGGGCCTTCACCTTTTCGAAGTCGGCCTGGCTGACAGGTTCCACCTTCTCCAGTTGGTAGCCGCGATAGCTGAAGTGATGAGCGCCACCCCCCTCCAGGGGCTTGTAGACATCCAGCCGGTTCCCCTCCGCCCGGGCCACGCTGACCTCGTGCTGCCGTTCTGCCAGGCTGGCCTGGTAGCGCATCACCCAGACGCCATGGGGGAGCAGGGCTGCGCCCTGGACGATCTTCTTGGCGTCATAGCTCAGGTAGTGGACCCCCTCCGGTTCCGGCCGCAGGAAATCCGCGCGGATGGTGTGGTAGCGCACCGCCGCAAAAGGCCGGGCGCCGAAGCTGGCGGGGGTGATGGGCTTGTTGCTCAGAAGCTTCTCGGCCAGGGCGTCCCGCAGTTCCAGGGTATCCACGGCCCGGTCCGTGCCCGTTCCGTTGGGGAACCCAGGGCCCGCCACCAGGAAGGGGATGCGCAGCTCCCAGGGGTCCAGGTCGTAGCCGTGGATGCCCTGGAGCTGGAATTCGGGCGTCACGTGGTAGAAGCGCTCACCGTGGTCGGAGAAGAGCACCCGGGTGGCCTGCGCATAGTCCGGATCCTTGGCCAGGCCCTCCCAGAGGGGCTTCCAGGCCGCCAGCAGGTGGCGCACCCGGATGCGGTACGCCAACAGGGGGTCGCGGCGGGGGTCCGTGTTGGCCAGATCCGAGGGCCGCACCAGAGGCAGCGCCGCCACGGGCCGCAGGTCCAGGGGCTTCAGGGTCCACCAGCGGGGCAGGTCCCCTAGCTCGGTGCGGCTGAGGAAGATGGGCTGGTGCAGGTGGCAGGTGTGGAACATCACCAGGTCGGCGCCCCGGCCCCGTTCCAGGGCCTCGCGAAGCCCCGCGTCCAGGCCTGCCCAGGGGTTGGTGGAGGGGAACACCCGCAGGGCATCCATCCAACTGGCGTAGAAGGGGAGGTGGACGGCCAGATTGGAATTGACGAAGTTCTCCCAGCCCGCGGCGGGCATGGCCACCTCGTCGAAGAGGTGGGCGCCCCGGCCCGCGAGGCCGATGGTGCCCCCATCATCGATGTAGAACCGCACCTTCAGTCCCTTGGCCTTGTAGGCATCCAGGAGCGAATAGCGCAGGTCGCCCTTCAGCTCTTCCTCGGAGGGCAGGGCGCTCCCGATGGAGTACTGAGCCGGGTCGCCGCCCCAGAGGATGCTGTAGAACAGGCGCGTGGCGGGCACCATGGTGTAGGCGTTGGGATAGCGGGTGCCCGGCCAGGCGGCCAGGCCCTCGGTTCCGGCCACGTCCGGGCGGAGGGCGTCCACCCCCAGGAGCAGGGCCTTCACCGGGTGGCTTCCCGGCGGGTCCGTGGCCACCCGGCGGCCCAGCACCAGGGGGGCCTGGGCCAGGAGGGTCCAGAGCAGCAGCCAGCCCGGCACCATCAACCAAGCCTTCCAGCCCCAATGCCGGGAGGCCCGCAGGACCACCGGCCCGGCGATGAGCAAGGCCAGCAGGGGCAGGCCCAGGGCGAAGGGCAGGTGCTGGACCACGGGGATCACCCAGAGGGCCGTAGGCACCCGCCACCAGAGCACGAGGTGGATCCAGGCGAAGGCCGCCAGGGTGAGGCCGAAGGCCGTG
>JAJZQW010000086.1 GCA_021802985.1 Acidobacteriota bacterium
TCGGGTACACCACGAGGCCCGAGGCCACGTTCCGGAAGAGGACGAGGATGGCGTCCGCCGCCAGCAGGCCCTGGCTGATGGCCAGCCGCCGGTGGGCGCTGTCGTCCAGGGTGCGCTCCATCCACTGGTTGGCGCTGGTCTGGTAGGTGGAGGGCATGAGCCCCAGCACGAAGCGGGCGAGGCTGTTGATGCGCTCGCTGCGCATCGGGTTGCGCTTGTAGGGCATGGCACTGGAGCCGATCTGCTTGGACTCGAAGGGCTCCTCCACCTCCTTGAGGTGCTGGAGCAGGCGCAGATCACTGGCGAACTTGCCGGCGCTGGCGGCGATCCCGCAGAGCACCTGGCCGATGCGGTCCTCCAGCTTGCGGGTGGCCGTCTGGCCGCTCACGGGAATGGCGGGGAAACCCACCTTGGCGCAGAAGCGCTGCTCCAGGGCATCCACCTTCGCGCCGTCGCCCTCAAACAGTTCCAGGAAGCTGGCCTGGGTGCCGGTGGTGCCCTTCACGCCGCGGACGGGGGTGGTGCGCACGAGGTGGTCCAGGTCCTCCAGGTCCAGGAGCAGGTCCTGGATCCAGAGCGTGGCGCGCTTGCCCACGGTGGTGGGCTGGGCCGGCTGGAAGTGGGTGAAGCCGAGGGTGGGCTGGTCCTGCCACTGGGCCGCGAAGGCCGCCAGGGCGGCGAGCACGTCCTGCAGGCGGCGGCGCAGCAGGACCAGGGCCTCCTGCACGATGAGCAGGTCGCCGTTATCCGTAACGAAGCAACTGGTGGCGCCGAGGTGGATGATGGGCCGCGCCGCTGGCGCCTGCTCGCCCCAGGCATGAATGGCGGCCATGACATCGTGGCGCAGGGCGGACTCGTGCCGCGCGATGGCGTCGAGATCTACGTCGTCCTGGGTGGCCCTCAGCTCCGCGATCTGCGCAGCCGTGACCGGCAGGCCCAGCTCGGATTCCGCCTCGGCGAGGGCGACCCAGAGGCGTCGCCACACCCGCTGGCGGTAGAGCGGCGAGAGCAGGCGCACCATGGCCTTGCTGGCGTAGCGGCTGGCCAGAGGATGCTCGAAGCGCTCCAGCTCGGGGCCATCATGGGGGGGCAGGAAGGGCATGGGATCTCCGGCTCTTCAGTGTCTCACGGCCTCAGAGTGTGTTTTGGGATTCGCACGGGCCGCGGGAATCCTAAAACACACTCTCGGACCTGTGACCCCGCTCACGAAGAGGGCTCCTTGGCGACGCCGCTGCGCGGCTAGGATAGGGACATCACTCTGGAGCCGCTCATGTATGAAGTGATCCGAACCTCCGACCCCGCTGTATTTCAGGCCCTCGAGTTGGAGGTCCAGCGCCAGCGGCACCACCTGGAACTCATCGCGTCGGAGAACTACGCCTCCCGCGCCGTCATGCAGACCATGGGCTCCCACTTCACCAACAAGTACGCCGAGGGCTACCCCGGAAAGCGCTACTACGGCGGCTGCAGCCATGTGGACACGGTGGAGAACCTGGCCCGGGACCGCGCCAAGGCGCTCTTCGGGGCCGAGCATGCCAACGTGCAGCCCCACAGCGGCGCCCAGGCCAACATGGCGGTCTACCTGGCGGCCCTGAAGCCCGGCGACACGGTGCTGGGCCTGGATCTGGCCCACGGCGGTCACCTTACCCACGGCCATCCCCTGAACAGCTCCGGCATCCTCTACAAGTTCGTGGCCTACCACGTGCGCAAGGAGGACGAACGGGTGGACATGGACGAGGTGCGCGCCCTGGCCCGCGAGCACCGCCCCCGCATGATCGTGGTGGGCGCCTCCGCCTACTCGCGCACCTACGACTTTCCCGCCTTCCGCGAGATCTGCGACGAGGTGGGCGCCCTGCTCATGGTGGACATGGCCCACATCGCCGGATTGGTCGCCACGGGACATCATCCGAGCCCCGTACCCCACGCGGATTATGTCACCACCACCACCCACAAGACCCTCCGGGGACCCCGGGGCGGCATGATCCTCTGCAAGGCCCAGTACGCCAAGGACCTCGATCGGGCGGTCTTCCCGGGTATCCAGGGCGGCCCCCTCATGCACACCATCGCGGCCAAGGCCGTGGCCTTCCATGAAGCCCTGCAGCCCGAGTTCAAGGCCTACAGCGGCCAGGTCGTCCGCAACGCCCAGGCCCTCGCCAAGGGACTCCAGGAGCGCGGGTGGCGGATCATCAGTGGCGGCACGGACAACCACCTCTTCCTCCTGGACCTCACCGACCACAACCTGCTGGGGAACGAGGCGGAATCGGTCCTCCAGCGGGCCGGCATCACAGTCAACAAGAACGGCATTCCCTTCGATCCCAACCCGCCCCTCAAGCCCTCCGGCATCCGCCTGGGCAGCCCCGCCGTCACCACCCGCGGCATGAAGGAGGAGGAGATGGACCACATCGCCCGGTTCATCGATGCCACCCTGCGCCACCGGGCGGACGAGAGCACCTTCGCCCGGATCCGCCAGGAGGTCTTCCATCTCACGGATCAGTTCCCGATTCCGGAATAGTCCGTTCCCTTCCGAAGGTTTCGACCCCCGCCAAAACGCTTCGCGTTTTGGCGGTATGTTTTTTTGGGGTGAGCATGATCGCAGCCGACGGGTTGTTCGTCTATGGGGCCCTCCGGGAGGGGGGATCAAGCCATGCCTGGCTGCTGCGGACTCAGCCCGTGGGTGTGACGCGGGCCTGGGCGGCGGGGCGGCTCTTCCACCTCCCCATGGGGAGCCTGGCCGTCCTGGTGCCCGGACCCGAGCCCGCCGCCCCGCCCCCGGGTCCCGGGTGGGTGCGGGGCGATTTCGCAGGCTACGAAGATGAGGCCGATCTGGAAGCAGCCCTCGCCGACCTGGACGCTCTGGAAGGCGTCGAAGCGGATCTCTTCACCCGGGGGCCCCTGTTCGTGGTCCTCGAAGGGGGTCACCGTTACCGCGCCTGGGCCTACGTGTTCCACGTGGAACGCCTGCCCCGGCTGGAACGGGAAGCCGTGGAGCTTCCGGATGGAGACTGGACGCCTTACCTGTAAGGGGTGGGCGTCCTCCCCCGGTTTGGGGGAAAAGAAAAGGACCGGCTTTGCCGGTCCTTTTCTCTGGAGTTTGGACA
>JAJZQW010000002.1 GCA_021802985.1 Acidobacteriota bacterium
CGCGATACCACGTCGAACTCCTCGCCGATAGTGCCGCTATCGCCATCGTCGTTCTCCTTGTCTCGCTTGGGCGGCGCCCCTTGCGCGGCCGCACCCCAATTTGAAGGGAGGCCCTAACGCCCTCCCGCGGTTTCCAGTTCATGCATGATCCGGTCCCGGGCCGCGGAAACCTCGGCTGCGGCGGCCTCGGGCTGGAACTTCAACACGGCCTTGGTGCGGCGATCCCGCAGCTCCACCACACCCTCCTTGAGGCCCTTGGTGCCCACCATCAGCCGCAGGGGGAAGCCCAGCAGGTCGGCATCCTTGAACTTCGCGCCGGGGCTCATGCCCTCACGGTCATCGTGGAGCACCTCGAAACCGGCGGCCTCCAGGTCCCGCTCCACCCGCTCCGCCACGGCGGCCACCTCGGCATTGCCGGGATCCAGGCTCAGCAGATGCACCTGGTAGGGCGCGATGGGCCAGGGCCAGATGATGCCGTCGGCATCGTAGTTCTGCTCGATGGCCGCGGCCACCGTGCGGGTGATGCCGATGCCGTAGCAGCCCATGACCATGGGGTTCTCGCGGCCCTGCTCATCCAGGAAGGTGCAGCCCATGCTCTTGGAATACTTCAGGCCCAGCTTGAAGACCTGGCCCACCTCGATGCCCCGGAAGGCCTGGTAGCGGCCCTTCCCGCAGCGCGGGCAGACGTCGCCCTCCTGGGCCATGCGCAGGTCGGCGAAGGTGCAGCCCGGGAGGTCGCGATTGGGATCCAGGCCGAAATGGTGGAAATCGGTATGATTCGCGCCGCAGGTGAGGTTGACGGCGCCTTCCAGGCTGCGGTCCACGAGCATTTGGACGTCCTTCAGGCCCACCGGCCCCATGAAGCCGGTCTTCGTGCCGGTGAAGGCCTCGGCCTCCTCCAGGGGCATCAACTCCAGCTCCGCCGCGCCCGTGAAATTCTTCACCTTCACGGGGTTGACCTCGTGGTCGCCCCGGAGCACCGCACCCACCAGCTTCGTACCGCCCTCCGCGAAGGTGGCCCGATAGAGGAAGAACTTGCTGGTCTGAGTGAGCGGCATGCCCTGGGGATGGTCGGCGTCGATCATGCCCGCGGCCTGCTCCACTTGGCCCACCACCCCGGGGGTGCGGAAGTGGTCCCGCTTCAGATCGAAGGCCGCGCCGTGGTCGCCGGCGGGCAGCGCCGGGGCCTCCGTCTTCTCAATGTTGGAGGTGTACTCGCAGCCATCGCAGCTGAGGATGGCGTCTTCGCCACTGCCGGCCAGCACGTGGAACTCGTGGGTGAAGCTGCCGCCGATGGCACCGCTGTCGGCCTCCACGGGCCGGAACTTCACGCCCAGGCGTCCGAAGATCCGCTTGTAGGCATTGAACATGGCCCAGTATTCGCGGTCGGCGTCGGCATCATCCACGTGGAAGGAGTAGCCGTCCTTCATGGTGAATTCGCGGCCCCGCATGAGGCCGAAGCGGGGGCGGCGCTCGTCGCGGAATTTGGTCTGGATCTGGAAGAGGTTCATGGGCAGCTGTTTGTAGCTGCGGACATTCTTCCGGACGATGTCCGTGATCACTTCCTCGTGGGTGGGTCCCAGGCAGAAGTTGTAGAAGTCCCGCTCGTCCGGCGTCTCGCCCCGCTGGCGCCGCTCGGCCAGCTCGGCCTTGGCCTTGCGGTCGCAGAAACGCAGCAGTTCGTCGCCGTAGAACTTCCAGCGCCCGCTCTCCTGCCACAGCTCCGCGGGCAGCACGGCGGGCATGAGCAGCTCCTGGCAGCCATCCTTGGCCAGTTCCTCGCGGACGATCTCCTCGAACTTCCGGATGCTCCGGAAGGCCAAGGGCAGGTAGCTGTAGATGCCGGCGGCGACCTTCTGGATCATGCCGGCCCGCATCATGAGCTGCTGGCTCACCACGTCGGCATCCCGGGGGGTCTCCCGGAGGGTCTGGATCAGGAGTTTCGACTGCTTCATCAGGGGCCTCGAACCTTCGAGCTTAGCGCAGGCGGGGCCCTTTCAGCTCAAGGCAGCAGCGACTGCACCAGGGTGCTAGCGGCCTTCCCGTCCAGGCTGCCGCCGTGCGCGGCCTGGAGGGCCTTCATGACCATGCCCATGTCCTTCTTCGAGGCCGCGCCGGTCTCCGCGATGGCGGCCTTCACCGCCGCTTCCAGATCGGCTCCCTCCAGCAGGGCCGGCAGGTAGACGTTCAGCAGGGCGATCTCGGCCTGCTCCTGGGCGGCCCGGTCCGCGTGACCCACTTTCTGGAACTGGGCCACGCTGTCCTCCCGGGACTTCACCAGGCGTTTCATGACCGCCAGGGCGTCTGCCTCCGCCAGGATCCCCTGGGGGCTCAGGCCTTTGGCCACAGCCTCGTTCTTGTAGGCGGCCAGGGCCATCCGAAGAACCTGGGTCCGGACGGCGTCCCTGGCGAGCATGGCGGTCTTCAGATCAGCCTGCAGGCGGTCGAGCATGGGCATCCTCCGGATGGTGACCCTCCATCGTGCCCCCCCCAGGGCTGGCCCTCAATGGCCATAAATCATGCCTCCCGGTTTCCCGGCCGAATAACGGAAGAACCAGCCTGGAAAGGGCCCCATGAACGTCGCCTTCATCAATCCCTTCATTGAGGCCACCCTCCGAAGCCTCGAGATGATGGCCAGCGTCACCGCCGAGAAGACCGGGTTGTCGGTTAAGGAAGACCTCATCACCACCTACGACATCTCCGCCATCATCGGCCTGACCGGCGACACATCAGGCTCGATCATCCTGAGCTTCCCCAAGACCCTCGCCTGCCGGATCGCCAGCAACATGCTCATGGAGGAGATGCGCGAGCTGAACCAGAGCGTGGAAGACGCCGTGGGCGAGATCGGCAACATCGTGGTGGGGGATGCCCGCCGCATCCTGATCCAGGACGGCTTCAGTCTCTCCATCTCCGTGCCCACCGTGGTCGTGGGCAAAGGCCACAGGATCAGCCGCAGCGGCGACGTCCCCTGCATCGCCATCCCCTTCCACACCAAGTTCGGCGAGTTCGAGGTGAACGTGGGGCTGAAGGAGTAGGGTTCAGGCCTCAGTCCTCAGGAAATGCAGAACGGGCGCCTTTCGGCGCCCGTTCCACTGAGGACTCAGGACTGAGGCCCGGCTTCAGGCCTTGTCGTACTTGATCACTTCCACGGGGCAACCGGCGGCGGCGGCCTCGATGCTGGCTTCCAGATCGGTGCCGAAGCTTCCGGAGAGGGGGCTCATCTCATCCCGGTTCTCGGAGTCCACGCCATCCTCGCGCACGGAACCGTTGATGTTGCAGCTGGTGTCCGTGACGTGGAACACGTCGGGGCACTCGGCTTCGCAGGCATTGCACACGATGCAGCCTTCTTCGATCCAAACTTTGGTGATGGCCATGGGTGTATTCCTCCAGATCCGTGGAGCCCTGGGACGGGCGAACCCATCCAACCTAGCATCCCCCGCGGCCCTGGACCAAGCGCTCCCACGCTCCGCCAGGCATGGGAAACTGGATTTGTGACGGAGGTCCATCCATGAGCCTGCAGGAGACTGGGATCCTGGCCCGGATCCGCGCCCTGCTGCCCGGCGGGGGGGATCTGATCGACGATTGCGGCGCGCTCCCCCCGGCGCCGGAGGGCCAGCGGGCCCTGGTGACCACGGACCTCATGGAAGAGGGCCAGCACTTCCGCCGCGACTGGCATCCACCGGAACTGCTGGCCACCAAGCTCCTGCAAGTGAACCTGTCGGACCTGGACGCCTCCGGGGCCGTGCCCTTCGGCTACACCCTCACCCTGGCCCTGGGGCCCGAGGTGGCAGAGGCCTGGCTCGAGGCCTTCCTGCGGGGTCTGGCCGCCGCCTCGACCGAAACCGGCGTCCGGGTGCTGGGGGGGGACACGGTGGGCCGCCCCTCGGGCCTGGGACTAGGCCTCACGGCCTTCGGCTTCGCCACCCGCTGGCTCCGCCGGGACGGGCTCCGGCCCGGCGACCGGATCTTCGTGGACCAGCCCCTGGGCGCGAGCCTGCGGGGCCTTCGCAAGCTCATGGCAGGCCAGCGCTGGGACCCCGCGCACCCGGATCCGGACCTGGCCGCCCACCTGGCGCCGAGGCCCCGGCTGGGCCTGGGGGTGCGGCTCGCCGGCATGCCCGAAGTCCACGCCTGCCTGGATCTCTCCGACGGCCTCAGCCGCGACCTCCGCAACCTTGCGGAGGCCTCCGGCCTCAGCATCGCCGTGGATCCGGCCGTGGATGAGGATGCGCTTCGCGGGGGAGAAGACTATGCCCGCTGCTTCGGCACCGACCTGCCGCAATCCGACCTGGAGGCGCGCCTGGGCCATCCGCTCATCGAGGTGGGCCAAGCCTTGGCGCGCCGGGAATCCCCCCTGTTCGCCTATGATGGAGGTTCGCTCCGGCCCCTGCCGGACCTCAGTTTCGACCACTTCGGGCACCCATGAACCATCCGGACAAGACCCATCTGTGGGCCCGCACCAAGCGCTACATGGCGGATCCGGACCTGGAGCCCCATCACCTTGGCTGGAGCTTCGCCCTGGGCCTTTCCATCGCCATGAATCCCCTGCTCGGGCTCCACACGGGGCTGGCGCTGGCTTCCTGCGCCCTGTTCCGCAAGCTCCACCGTCCGCTGACCTTCCTGGGGGCCTTCATCAACAACCCCTGGACGATGGTGCCCATCGCCACCGGATCCGCCCTGCTCGGCAACCTTCTCCTCGGCCGGGGCCTGGGCATCGACTTGAGCGGGGTGGACTGGACCAGCATTGGCTGGAGCAGTTTCAGCACCCGGGAGGGCTTTCAGATCATGTCCGAGATGCTCCGTCCCATCCTGGCGCCCTACCTCCTGGGAGGCTTCGTGCTCAGCATGCTGGCCATCCCCGTGGGCTATTTCCTCATGCTGAGGCTCGCGCACCGGCTGCGCGCATCCCGGCCGATTCCCCAACCCCGATCCGGAGGCTGATCCCATGGACATGCGTTTCCTCATGAAACAGGCGCAGCAGATGCAGGCCAAGCTGCAGGAGACCCAGGCCAACCTGCGGGTCGAGGGCACCGCCGGCGGCCAGCTGGTGAAGGTGACCCTGAACGGCTCAAAGGAGCTGGTGTCCCTTGCCATCGCCAAGGAGGCCATGGACCCCGAGGATCCCTCCATGCTCGAGGACCTGCTCCTGGCCGCCTTCCGCGACGCCGCCCAGAAGGCCGACGAAGCGATGAAGGGCCAGATGGGCGGCATGGGCGCCGGCCTGAACCTCCCCGGCCTGGGGCTGTAGATGGCCGTGGGCCGCCTGGCCGCAGGGAGTCTGCCATGAAGCTGCCCGCGCCGCTTGAGGCGGTGGTGGAGAGCCTCCAGAGGCTCCCCGGCGTGGGCGCCAAGTCTGCCCAGCGGATGGCGCTGCACCTGCTCAAGGAAGGCCCCGAGGCCATGGCCCACCTGGCCCAGCAGCTCCAGCAGGCCGCGGACAAGGTGGGCTTCTGCCAGGTCTGCGGCGCCTTCACGGACCAGCCCACCTGCCCCATCTGCCTGGATCCGCGCCGGGATCCCCTCAGCCTCGTGGTAGTGGCCGAGGCCTCGAACGTCCTCAGCTTCGAGCGCAGCGGCCACTTCCGGGGCCGCTACCACGTGCTGGGTGGGCTGATCTCCCCCCTGCGCGGCGTCGGCCCCGACCAGCTCCGCGTACGGGAGCTGCTGAAGCGCCTGGAGGACAGCGCCATCCAGGAGATCATCCTGGCCACCAATCCCACCGTGGATGGCGAGGCCACCGCCAGCTGGCTGGCGCGGATCCTGGAACCCATCGGCATCCGCACCACCCGCATTGGCCTGGGGCTGCCGATTGGCAGTGACCTGGAATACGCGGACGAACTGACCCTCGACCGTGCCCTCGAAGGCCGACGGCTGCTCTGATCAGTATGTGCAGCTCACCGCGCCCCGCGCCCAGGCCTGGCAGGCGAGGCGCTGGTCGGGCTGGGCCTTCAGCACCTTGAGCACGCGGCTCTCGGCGACGCCCATCTCGCTGAGGTACTCCGACCCGTCGACGATGGTGACGATGCAGGTCCCGCAGCGGGCGTGCCCACCGCAGCGGTGGGGCAAGGGCACCTCTGCCTTGGTGCTGGCGGCAAGGAGCGAGATCTCCTGCTCGCAGTCCGCGGAGCCGGGTTTCTTGCCATCGAATCGGATCGTGTGCATGGATGCCTGCTGAAGGGGCCACCGCCCGGAATGGGGCGTGCGCGGCCGTTCCTTCACTCTATCAGGAGCGCCCGTCCCCGGATCCGACCCTCAACCTCAGCAAGGATCCGGGCCGCGATTTGGCGGAGAATGCAGCGTGAGCCCAGGTAACTCGGCTCACGTCTGGAGCGCCCGTGGACTACGAACTCAAGCCCGGTGACCGGGTTCGCCTCACCCGCGCGGGCGTGGCCTTCTACGGCGGCGCCTGGCCCCACTTCGTTCCCCAGGGCCAAGGCGGAGGGACCCCCGGGATCGTGCTGGCCGCCGAAGACCGCCCCCACAAGCCCGGAGCCGCCCCCAGGCCCTACTACGTCCGCTGGGACAACGGCGTGGAGAACAGCTACCGGGTGGAGGATCTGGAGATCGCCGCACCTGCCCCGGACAGAGAAGCGGGCGACGAGCCTCCGGGCAACATCGTGGCGTTCAAGCGACCAGGGTGAACGGTCTGCACTGAGGGTCTGGTCGCGCTTCCGGAGCCCACTTCGGCGGAAAGACACAGATTCCACCCCACCCGACAATGACACCCCAGCACCTAAAGATACGCGCTCGTTATCCAACCGAAGACATCAGTATCGAGCCAGTTGTGACCAAGTGTCGTGGATCCTTGGATTTCGGTCGACGAAATCCACACTCAGCAGAGATCCTAAGCATTAGCAACATGCTTAGACACAAGAATTTTGGAAATCCTTGCGTCAGCGGTATACAATTGAACAGACTCTCATAGGTGAAAAATGATTCCCGCTCAGGCTTTAGAACCGATTAAAAAAGGTGTTTATTCCCTCTTGCTTGGGGCTGGGGCGTCAGCCAAGGCAACCTCTCGTGATGGGAGGGAATTACCTCTCGGGTCCTCGTTTGGTCGCGAGTTGATTAAGGAATTCAGTATTGATGCAGACCCAAACGATGAATTGCGCTATTTATGGGATGTCGCAATTTCAATTATGGGCGGCGAAGATAATTTACGCAAAAAAATTACAATACCAAGATATAAAGATTGTAAACCAGACCCATACCATTTACTCTTTGCCGAATTTCCATGGAAAAGAATTTATACATTTAATATTGATGATGTTTTTGAAGGAGCGTACTTCGCAAATAATAATCGAATTCAAAATACAATTAGCATGCATTATGCTGATGATTTTAAGGATATCGATAGATATGACAATCTGTGCCCGATAATTCATCTTCATGGTTCTGAGATTTTCTCTAATAAACCGATCGTTTTTGGACCTGATGAATATGCAAATACCATGACAAAGAGCATGGTTTGGTGGCATGTTTTTTCTCAATTATTTTTTACCGAACCAATAATTGTGATAGGCGCAACATTAAAAGAGTCTGACTTTGAATATTACTACGGCCAACGCAAAGCGGGTCGAAGAAGTGGACTACCGCCATCTTTATATGTCTCTCCTAAAATTAATGCTGTTGCAAAGACGATTTGTGAAAAATACGATTTATTACCTATTGAAATGAGTGGAGAAGCATTCATAAAAGAGCTTAAAGATCAAATACCGGTATGCAAAAAACTCAGCGAAATCGAAATGGAAGCGCTTCGCAATATTGAAATTCTTAAAAATGATATTTCTCAATCTCAAAGCCTTCGAATCGCAAGAAGTTTTGTTTTTATGGATGATCCGGCATTTTGGCCTGAATATGATCTTTCTCAAGAAAGTTTTTACGAGGGAAGATCTCCTGAATGGTGTGATATTAAACAAGAATTGGACGTATCCATCCAAACAGAACAAATAACTATTGATAAAATTACAAATGAGATGGCTTCACCTTCCTCGAGAAAGCCCTATTTCCTATTGTTAGAATCGTCTCCGGGCGAAGGGAAAACCACCTCTGTAATGCGAATAGGTGCTATCTTGGGGAAGTCTGGCCACAATGTTATATTCTATAATTCGGATGAAATTTTTGATACGGATTGTATCTTGGCTTTAACGAAAGGCCGCCAAGACAACGAGCACTTGGTTGTCATTATCGATGATGCAGATAGGCATATTAATCAAATTAGAAAATTGATAACAGAAGATTGGATTCGCGGGGCCCGGCTGATTCTTTTGGGTACAGCTAGGTCGACTCGGACAAAGAAGATGCTTTCTGCTCTGTCAGGATATTCCCAGGTGCTAGTAATTCCGATGCAAACTTTAAATCGTGATGAATGTGGCGATTTAGCAAAAAAACTACGTAAAGTTGCTAAATTAGGGAGTTATTCTGGCAAATCGGATTCTGAACTGGCTGTCACATTCAACAATAAGCTTAATGACAGATTCCATGGGCACTTATTTTCAATTCTAGCAGATATAGTCCCTGGATCCATCCTCAGTGACAGGCTTCAATCAGCTTGGGAAGAATTGCCGGATGAAGATTTCAAGAGATTTGTTGGTGTGCTCACTATGTCAACTGCTGCAGGGTATCCATTGCGTTCCTCGATAGCCTTAGCCGCCTCTAGAGTAAAAGACTCAACCAAAATTTTCACTAACATTGGAACTGGATATTTAAAGGGGATGGTTTATTGGAGGGGAGAATCGCTCTATCTCACCCATAGAGTGGTTGCAGAAAAAATGATTACTTCCATACTCAAAGAGGAGGAGATATACAGATTTTCTTCAAGTCTTGCAATTTCTATTGCTCCCTATATCAATAGAGATACAATAATTAAAAGAACATCCGAAAATGGTATTGCAAAATTCTTAATGAATGCAGATGGTATGGTAATTCCCAGGCTAGGCTCCCGGGGCGAGGCTTGGTTTAATGACATTCAAAGTGGCCATGAATGGAATAGCCGTTATTGGGAGCAAAGAGCCTTATATGCTAAATCTAGGGGTGATTTTGACCGGGCCATTGACTATGTTGAGCAAGCTGTGGCCAAGGAGAATCATGTATTGCCTTTGACTACATGCGCCAACATTAAACTACAGGCATCCGCACAGTGCACCCATTTTACAAACAGCAGACGAGAAGAATTATTTTTTGATGCACTTCAATCTCTCCGATCCGCAATTCCTATGGCTAAGGACCGTGGAATGATTGAAATACATCCCTATAATGTTCTTTATAAAGAAGCAGTAGCTACCTCAAAAAGAATCTTTAAGGTATATCCTCCTCAGCTCATTGCCATGCTTAAAGAAAATTTGGATGAAGCAAGAAAGAAATTTGGAGGGGATGAATTTTTAAAGCGTGCTATTGATCAACTAACAAAGGCTGGTCTTTCATAGCATTTGCCGGTTCTATCAGGTTCGAAGACTAGGCTGTGTCTCTTCTTGGTCTGCATCACCCGACCCGAATCAGACTTGTGGGACTCGTCCACCCACAGGTGCTTGATAGTGGCTTCGGGTCTCCTCGCTTCCGAAGCTCTCCTTGGAGGAGAGCTAATCTCAGACAGCTAGTAGGAGCCAACCCGAGCCAACCCTATACACACCGCAAAGTGGATCGATCGATGAGTATCAACACTTACACACACAGGGGGGCACAGAGAAAATCATCAAAATCAGGATAAGGCAAAGGCCCGAAACCTAGTGATGACGGGCCTTTGCGTTGGAGCCAACTACAGGATTCGAACCTGCGACCTGCTGATTACGAATCAGCTGCTCTACCAGCTGAGCTAAGTTGGCGCTGGCTCTCCAGTGTGCCTGGGAGGGCGGGTGGAATCAAGGCTGGGGCTCAGTGCCGGGCCCATGCCAGGGCCCAGAGGATGCCCATGACCGTCAATGCGTCGACCTCGTCGGGGTCCAGGCGTTCGTTCCGCCGGGCCAGATCCTCGGGGCCTGGGCCGCGCATCACCACGCGGTGGCTCTCCCCACTTGGATCCTCCAGCATCACCCAATCGGGGGCGGTGCGGCCCACGACGGTCGCGCCCACTCGGGGATTCCCCGACTTCCAGCGCAGGTCCAGGGGCTCCCACTGCCCGGCGTTCATCAGGTGCCAGGTCCCCTCGGGCGGCTGCGAGGCCAGCGCCAGCACCGCATCCCGGTCCAGGAACCGGATGACGACGCGGGCGACGGGCTGGGGCGCCGGGACGGGCCGCCGACAGGCCAGGCCGCCAAGGGCGAGCAGGATCAGCGGAATCAACAGGCGTCCCATGGCACCCCCTGGCCGGGCCGGGCGCGGCTACTTCCGATAGTACGCCCGGATGGCGTTGACCACCGCCACCGCGTAGCGTTCCCGGAACTCGGGATCCCGGAGGTTCGGCGCATCCTGGTCGTTGGCCAGGTTGGCCACCTCCACCAGCACCTTGGTCGCGCTGATGCTGTAGCGGATGACCGCAGGAACCCATTTCACCCCGTTCCGGATGACGACATTCCGGATGGGACGGTTGATGTGAACCGGGATCTGATCCCGCTGGAGGGACCGCAGCAGCGTTTCCGAGAACTGCCGGCTGCGCGCCTCGCCCTGCAGCCGCTCCCGGGGGGTGAAGGCGACACGGGAGAACCGCTTCATCTCCGCCACTCGGCCCGCGCGGGCGCCATTGAGCGCGAAGTGGGTCGGCACCATCGCCGCGCCCGGCACGTAGACCATGGTCCCCCGCGAGCTGGGATGCAGGCTGTCGGCGTGGAAGCTGATGAAGAGCGTCTTCTTGGGATCGCCCTTCTCCTGGAGGAAGTTCGAGAACAGGTCGTTCGCGAGCACCCACCGCAGGTGGACGCTCACGGCCGTGGGGCTCTCCCCATCGATGGGGAAGGGCGGCGTGGTGAGGATCTCCGCGGCGTGGCTGGGCGAGAGGATGGCCTCCCGTGTCCGGAAACCCAGACCCGGATATTTGATGGTGCTGCTCACCTGGGCGTCGGTCTCCTGCTCCAGCAGCCGCCGGACCCGCATGGCGATGTCGTAGACGAAATCCGATTCCCAGGCGCCATTGGCCGAGGCGCCGATGTCCACACCTCCGTGGCCCGCGTCCAGCACGATGCGGACCCCCTTTAGTTTCGGCCCGGCCTCCACCCGCACGGTCCGGCGCACCTCCGCCCGGACCTTCCGTTCCTCCGCCAGTCCGACCGTGCCCTCCGGCTGGAAGGGGTCGGCCAGGGCCGCCACGGGGATCTTGACCAGCTGACCGGGCTGGATGCCATGCAGGTCGGAGATGCCGCTGCGCTGCGCGATCTGCTCGGCGAATTCGTTCACGGCCTTGGGGTCCACCCGATCGGTGTACCGCATGACGACGCTCGAATAGAGCGCCTCGCCCCTGCGCATGTGGTAGGCCGCGAACTTCCCCTGTGCGTCCTCGCCGTAGGTGAGCATGGCCCGGTAGGCGGCCACCCGGGCCTCGTCATCCAGGCTGTCCTCGGGCTGGGTGCGGTCCGCGCCCCGGCTCTGCCCACCGAGATCCACCGAGAGGAACTGGAGCGGGATCTGCCAGATGTCCCCCTGTCTCAGCTTCTCCGGCTGGTCCGGGTTCTTGGCCATGAGCTTGTCGTAGTTCTGGCCATGGCCAGTGAACAGGGCCGCCAGGGTCCAGATGGATTCCACCTCGGGATACCGGACCACATGCGCCACGCCGTCCCTGCGCCACTGGTCGCCAGGGAACAACGCCGCCAGCGCCCAGCGCTTGCCATCGGCGGAGAGATGTTCGAAGGGCACCCAGCCCCGGCCATCGGCCCCCTGGCCGAGGAAGGCCTTCGGCAGCCCCCTGCCCTCCACACTGAGCCCCTTCTTGAACTGGAGCCGGAGCATGAGGCTGTGCCCGTCGGGCGTGCGGACCTGGACCAGGACCGGCGCCGGATCCGGAGCCGAGACCGGAAGCTGGGTGGTGACCGGCGCCTGAGCCGCCGCCGGGGCCGCCGCGAGGAGGGCCGGCAGCAGGAGGCTCAGGCCTCCCAAGGCGTATCCCCACCGGCGCCGGAGAGCCCGGCCCGGACCCAGGCCCTGAGCGCCTCTTCCATGCCGCCGGGATCCTCCGACCTGGCCCTCAGGAAGCGGCTGAGGCGGTGTTCCAGGTGCCCAGCGCCCTCCTCCAGGAGGAACAGCCGGTCGTGGAGGCGTTCATGGGGGGCCTTGCCTGTGCTGGGCGGCAGTTTGAGGGTCCCCATGTCGAGGGTGGCGGCGTTGAGGGTGAACACCCACTCCATGTCCCCCGAGAGAATCCGCAACTTCATCCGGGCGGGGCGCATGCCGCGGCTGAGGGCCTCGAAGGCCTCCCGGCTTTCCGAGGGGCTGCCTTTCCGGAGGGAGATCTCCTTCACCTCGCCCCGCTCCGAGACCAGCTGGATGGCATCATCCACGAAGCAGGCGGAACCGTCCCCTTCCTCGCCGCTGCCACCGCTGTCGGTCTGGCTGCGCATCCACAGCCAGAGCAGGAATTCCTCACCAAGGAAGCGGCCCTGTTCCAGGAGTTCAATGGGTTTCATCCCCGGGCCTCCTCTAGTTCGAGGTCAAAGGGGTCCAGGGCCATCAGGGACTCCACAGGAAGTTCGGGACAGAGGCGCCCCGCGAGCACCAGGGGAGCCAGCGGGTGGATCTCGCACCCGAAGGACTTCATGAAGAGGCTGGCCAGGGCGCCCTGGGCCTTGGCGGAAGCGGCCGTTGTCCAGAGGAGGCCGCCCTTCAGATCCCAGGCCACGTCCACCACCCTGGGCACGGGCAGCACTTTGCGGAGCAGGTCCACCTTGATCTCGTCCTGAAGCGAGATCCGGGCCTCCTTGCCGAGAAACGCCAGATCCTTCTCCTTGACCAGTTGCTGGGCGCGGAGATCCACGTGGGCCTTCAGGAGGGACGGGGGCACGCGCCGCGTGTCGATGCGGAGGGCGAAGGCCGCGAACCGCTCCTGGCTGACCCAGTCAGGAGCGGGAGGTGTGATGAGGGGATTGCGCCAATCGCACCACCCCATCCGCTCCTCCTCGAGACCATCCTGGAACGGGCGGAACTGGTCCTGCTCCAGGCCCGCCTGGAGATCGTTCGGATCGGGCACGGGCCCGAGGACCAGGAACCGTTTGAGGGACACGGAGCCCTGAAGCATGCTCATCGGCGGTGCCTCCCATCGAAGAATCCTCGGAGCCGGCGCCAGAGGCCGCTGCCTCCACCGCTCCGATCGGGCCGCATCACTTCCGGCGGTTCGCCATCAACCGGCAGCGGCAGCATGGGATCGTTCACCAGGAGCAGCACCGCGGTGACATTGTCCCGGCCTCCGTGCGCCAGGGCCTCCTCGACCAGCAGATCCAGGCTGCGCCGGGGCGTCTGATCCCGCTTCAGCACCTCGAGGATCTTCAGATCCGAGACTTCGCCATGAAGGCCATCCGAACAGCACAGAAGGCGATCGCCCCGCCGGAGGGCCAGGCGGTAGAGCGCCACCTGGAGCGGCTGAGGTGAACCGAGGGCCTGCGTGATCATGTTGCGCTGGGGATGGGTTCGAGCCTGTTCCCGGGTCAGCGTGCCCTGGGCCACGAGATCATTCACCAGCGTCTGGTCGTCCGTGATCTGGTGGAGCTGGCCCTGCCGGTAGAGGTAGGCGCGGGAATCCCCGATCTGGGCCAGGTAGGCGTGACCATCCCAGACCACGGCGGCCGTGAGCGTGGAGCCCATCCCGCGTGCGGTCCGGTCATCGTCGGAGTAGCGCAGCACGGCATCGCTGGCCTGCTCCACGGCGGTCTCCAGGGCCTGGATGAGTTCTTCTTCCTTGGCCTTCGAGGTCGCGAGGCGGCCCCAGTGCCCGAAGAGGTACACCGACACGGCGGCCAGGCCCTCCCGGCTGGCCACTTCGCCCGCGGCCGCACCGCCCATCCCATCGGCCACCGCCACCAGTAGACCGGGCTCCCCCACCCTGAGCGGACGCGAGGGGCCGTTGAGGATGGGCTCCTCGCCGTCCAGCGCGCTCAGAAGATAGGCGTCCTCGTTGTTCTTCCGGACTTTGCCCGGATGGGTGATGGCGGCGTAGTCGATCAGCATGAAGACGGATAGCCCTGCCTGACGGTGGGAAGCGGGAAGAATGAACGGCCCTTTCCGTTCATCATAGCGGGAGGGGGTGCGATCGGATGATCGAAGGCGCGAAGGAAGCGAATCGTCGGACCGCGGGCACTGGAGATGGGGAAAGCCGCCCGGTGGACCCACTGGCCATTCTGGGCCCCGGCGTGCTGGGCCTTTCCACGGCCCAGTGGGCGGCCGAACGGGGCCTGGAGGTCCGGCTACTCGGGCGGGATGCGGATCATGCCGCCCTCGGGCGGGGGGAGATCGAACGGCGGTGGAAAGCGTCGGTCCAGAAGGGCCGACTCAGTGCGCAGGACCACGCCGCGGCCAGCGCCCGACTCCAGACTGCCACCTTCGGTCCCGAGGCCCTGTCCGGCGTCGCCGCGTTCCTCGAAGCCGTGCCCGAGGACCCGGACACCAAGGCCCGGGTCCTCGCGGACGTGGCTCGCTGGAGCCCGCCAGATCTGCTGTGCCTCAGCGGGACGTCATCGCTTCCGATCACCGGCCTGGCGCGGGCAGCGGGCCTGGAGGGTCGGCTGGTGGGCTTTCATCTCTTCATCCCCGTGCCTCGAATGCCCGTGGTGGAGATCGCCGTGCCCGTCGGAACGCTGAAGGCAACTGTTCAGCGGGCTCGGTCGCTGGCCGAGGCCCTGGGCAAGCGGGCCGTCGAAGTGCGGGATCAGCCCGGCTTCGCGGCGGCCCGCATGGCGCTGGCCCAGGGCCTCGAGGCCATGCGGATGGTCGCGGCGGGAGTGGCCTCGGCGGAGGATCTCGATGCCCTCATGACCCTGGGCTACGGTCATCCCGCCGGGCCCCTGGAGCTGTCGGACCGCGTGGGATTGAACCTGCGCCTTCGCATCGCCGAAGGGATTCACCACGCCACCGGAGATCCGATCTTCTGCCCACCCGATCTCCTCCGGGACATGGTCGCCCGCGGTGAAACCGGACTCCGGGCGGGGCGTGGATTCTATCGGTGGGATGCAGCCGGGAGGCGCCTGTGAACATTGTGCTGTGGATCACAGCGGCCGCAATCCTGCTGCTGGTGCTGATCGTGGCCTACAAGCTCGGCAAGATTCTGCTGCGGTTGGGCGTGGGGATGGCTGCGCTGGCTCTGCTAAGCTGGGGACTCTGGAAACTGTTCCACTCCTGAATCCATCTACCGAGGAGCAAGCATGGCCGCCATCTCCTGCACCCACTGCGGCGCCGATCTGACCGCCCCCCAGAGCGTGCGCATTGCCGAGTACCATTTCGGTCGCCTGGAGAAGGTCTCCGACGATCCCGGCTTCAAGTACCACTTCGATCAGCCGGACAACTACACGATCCTGTGCAACTCCTGCAAGCGCCTCGTCCGGACGCTCCCCATCGCCAAGTAGACATCGCGTTTTCTAGTGAAACGAAGAACGGCCCCGATCGGGGCCGTTCTCACGTAGGGATCTTCCGTTCAGCCGCGCAGCACGTGCGGCGTAATGAAGATCAGCAGTTCGGCATTCGACTGAGCCTTGCTCTTGGTCCGGAAGAGGGCCCCCAGGAAGGGGATCTTCGAAAGGAAGGGCACGCCCGTGGTTCCCGTGGTGTTGTTGGTGACGTAGACGCCGCCCAGCACCGCCGTTCCGCCATCCCGCACGAGCACCTGGGTGTCCAGGGCTTTCCGGATGATGGTCGGCGTGCCGTTCACGGTCCGGCTGAAGTCGGCTTCGGCCTTCTCCAGCTTGATGTCCATGATGATGGTGCCTTCGTTGGTGATCTGCGGCGTGACATCAAGCTGCAGATTGGCATCCGCGAAGGCCACGGTGATGGCGCCGCCCTGGGCCCCGCCCTGCTGAGTGGGATAGGGGATCTTCTCGCCACTGAGGATGGTGGCCTTCTTGTTGTTCTGGGTGACCACCTTGGGCGAGGACACGATCTTGACCACGCCTTCACTCTCGAGGGCCTGGAGAACCGCGTTGACGCTGAAACGATCGCTCAGGAAGGAGAACCAGAACTCACCGGCGGGATTCGGAATGCTGGTGACCCCATCCTTGCCCGGGGACCAGGCGATCGCAGCCGACTGCCCCGAGGCTGGACGATTCGCACCCTGGACACCGTTCCAGTAGGGGGATTGGCTTCCCACCCAAGGCGTGCCTGTGGTGCTCGTCCCACTCGTGAGTGCGACGTTGCCGGAATTCGATTGCGGCCACTTCACGCCGAAGGCCTGCTGCCAGTTCTTGTTGGCCTCCACGATCCTGGCTTCGATCTGCACCTGGGGGATCTGGACATCCAGGGTCTGGATGAGTTCCTTGATCACGCCAATGTTGCTGGGCAGATCCGTGATGATGAGGGTGTTGGTGCGATCGTCCAGGATGACGGAACCACGCTTGGTCAGCATGTCCTTGAGGATCTTCCCGACATCGCCCACCTTCGCGTAGGAAAGGGGCTGCGTAATCGTCTCCAGGGAACCGGCCAGGGCCTTGGTCTCCTCCAGCTTCTTGCGCTCCTCTTCTTCCTTCTGCAGCTTGTCGACCTTGGCCACGCGGAGGACCCCGTTCTGGATCTCCTTGCCCAGGCCGGCATTCTTCAGAACCACGTCCAGCACCTGATCCCAGGGGGTGTCCGTGAACCGGACGCCGATGTTCCCCTGGACATCCGGGTCGATGACGAGGTTCAGCTTGCCGGTGTCGGCGAGGATCCGAAGCAGCTCACGGATGTCCGTGTTCTGCAGGTCGATGGTGATCCTGGCGCCCGTATATTTGTAATTGGTTTCGCCGAGGGTCCGGCCAACGTAGCGTGACTGCGGGGTCGCAGCCAGCGGACGGGGCTTTTCCGGCTCCGGCACCTGGATCGCATCGGGGGTGGTCACAGGCAGAGTCGTGGCGGCCGCCAGCTGGGGAAGGACCTGGAAATGGCCCCCCACACTCGGAATCGGCCCGAGGATTTTCGTGGCCGCCGTAGCGGGCGCAACGGTGGGAAGGGGCAGCTGGGCCACTGGGGCCAGGGCCGTCTCTGCCGGGGCGGAGGGGGCGGGCTCGAGATGGGCCGTGACAGCCGCGGTCTGGGCCGGGAAGGACAGCGGGGAAACCGCCAGCGGACTGCCAAGGCGGGCCTGGACGGCACCGTGGCCGGGGGTCAGCAGAAGCTGGATTCCATCCGAGGTGGAGCCCACGGTGACCTGGGTTCCGGGTGCCACTTCCAGCACCACGCGGGTCACCGGATGGGGCGCTGCGATGAACTGCCCCAGGCGCACCCTGTGGATCAGCGGATGGACCAACCCGGCAAGATTCTTCCGGGTGACGCTCACGCCGCGTTCCACACCAGGAAGATCCACCACCACCCGAGACGGGGACGAGAGCACCTGGACACCGGGCTGGGTCACGAACCCGGGGATGCGAAGGGACACTTTGGCCCCTGCCCCGTCGGATTCGAGAGCCGCGCTCTGGAGCGTTGCGAAATGGACCGACACGGGACCGGTGTCTGTTTCGATAGGGGCTGCCGAGAGGGATCCCGCTTGGATCCCCGCCAGGACCACGCCCCCTGCGACCAGCAAGGAACTCAGGCGAGCATTCATCGATTACCCTCCTCGCGCTTAAACGTCTTAGTGACTGTGCGGAAGACCGAACGGTTGGTCGTGTTCAGTTCCCACTGATGGAAGATCACTGCACTGTCAGTGATGGCCGTAATCTCCCCGTCTTTGAATCGATGGCCTATGGGCAGCCATCGGACATTTCCCCGACTATCGGAGATGATTGCGAAATTCTTGCCATCCCTGCGAAGGACGCCCTTCACCGAGATGTCGTCCAGAAGATCCTGGGCATCGGTGGGGCGGTCGTCCCTGGGTGTGGCGAAGGGATCCCGCTGGACGGTCGGATTGTAGGGCGTGGCCTTGATGATGGCCACATCCTCCGGCACGGCGGGTGCGGCTGGAGCGGCACCCGAGGGCGCCGTTGCCGGCACCTGCCCGGCCAGGATCGTACCGGCAAGGATGAAAAGGGGATAGAGACGTTGGGCCATGGCTGGTTTCCTCAATCCTTTTCCTGGGGGGCGGCGCGGGCGCACCGGGCTTATTTGACCGGTTCGGCCGGTGGCGGCTCAGGATTGTAGACGAAGGCGCTGACAATGCACTTTACCGAGGCGGGGTAGACGCTGCGTGGATCCGTTTTCCGGGTGATCTCGATGTTCGAGAGATTGATGATCTTGTCATAGCCCGAGATCAGGGAGGCGAACTGCCCGAAGGAGTGGTAGCCCACTCGGAACTCGAAGGCCACGGGCTTTTCGGTGTAATAGGTGCTCTTCTTTTCGGGCAGGAGGGAGAAGGACACCTGGTCGATCCCGGCATCGTCCGCGATCTTCTTGATGCGGTAGGGGATCTCGCCGTAATCGGCCTCGGAGGGCATGATCTTGACGAGCGCCTCGATGCGCTTGTCCTGCTTGGCGACCTCCTCGCGGAGCTTCTCGTAGTTCGCCTTCAGCAGCTTGCCCTTGTCGACGGTCGCCTGCAGGGTCTTGTTATCGGCGTTGACGGCTTCGAGATCGGTCCGCTTGCCACCGAGCAGGAAGAACACCAGGGCCGCCACCACGATGCCAGCCGCGGCGCCCACCAGGATCTGTTTCTGGAGCTGGGGATTCATGGCCTACCTCAGACGGCGTTCTGGAGTTGGAACGAGATGGTGAATTCCAGCGACCCGCTCGCCACACGCCGGGCGCCGGGGTAGTTGATCTGTTTGAACCAGCGGGTCCGGGATTGGAGATTCCCATAGAAGGCGTTGATGGCCTCGAAGTTGCGGCTCTCGCCGTCGATGGTGATCGTGGAACCATTCTGGGTGATCTTCTTGAACCAGACGTCATCCGGCAGGCTGTTCGCAAGCTCTTCCAGGAAGTGGACTGGAAGGGCCTGCTGCCGCTTGAGGTTCGTCATCACCTCTTCCTTCTTCTGCAGGGCTTCCTTTTTGGTCCGGAACTTCTTCTCCAGAGTGATATAGGGCTCGTACTGCTTCTTGTCCCGCTCCAGTTCGGCCTTCTTCTGCTCCGCCTTGTTGACTTCGTTGTTCAGCCAGACGTAGTAGAGGCCCCCCAGGGCTGCGAAGAGGATACCGACCACGAGCCCCGCGATGGGCAGGCTGGAGCGCGCCGCGCCCCCTCCTCCCGAATAGACCTGGGCCGGCTCTGCCGCGACCTTATCCGCACCCTTCTTGACCCCCGCGGAGGCCAGTGCATCACCCAGCAGGTTGATCTTGATCATCGGTCCCCCACTTGGCGCAAGGCCAGCCCGACCACGACGGCAGCGGCGCCCCCGATCTCCCGAACCGTGACGGGATCCTCGGTTCGGCCGTCAACTTCGATGAGCTGGAATGGATTCAGGCGGTCAACGGACACGCGAAGCCTGTCCGCGAGCACCTCCACGAGGCCGTGGACCAGGGAACCACCTCCGGTCAGGAGCACCCGGTCCAGGCGGTCCACCTTGAAGCTGCTCTTGAAGAAATCCAGGGTCCGGCTGAGTTCATCCGCAAATGCGTCTGATACAGCATTAATAGATGGCTGGACCTCTTCGGCCGAATGCCCATCGGCCTGGAGCCCGCGTTTCAGAGACTCGGATGCCTCGCGGCCCAGCCCCCAATCCTCCATCAGCTTTTCCGAATAGCGACCACTACCCCAGGCCATGTCCCGCCAGAAGACCGACTTCCCGCCGACCATCATGGTGAGGTTCGTGAACGTGGCCCCCAGGTTCACCAGGGCCACCACCTCGTCCCGTCCCCCGCCAAGGGTGTTCACCTCATAGGCATTCTGAAGGGCGAAGACATCGACATCCACGACCTTGGGGTTGCAGCCCGCCTGTGCCACACAGCTGACATAGGACTCGAGCTTGTCCTTCCGGCAGGCCACCAGGACTACGTCCATGTTGCCTTCCTGGGCCCGTTCCTCGATGAGGTAGTAGTCAAGGGCATAGGAATCCAGGCCTTGGCCGGCCGGGAAGAAGCTTTCAGCCTCCCAGCGCACCGATTCTGCCAGTTCCGCCTGACTCATCAGAGGGAATGTCACTTTTTTGACCATGACCTGCTGGCCGGAAACGGAGATGGCCACATCCTTGGCCTTGATTTTCTGTTCTGCGAGGACCTGGCGGATAGCTGATGCCACGGCGTTGCTATCCATGATGTCGCCATCCACGATGGCGTCAGGAGAAAGAGCGGCATAGCCCAGTTTCTGGAGTCGGTAGCGGGTGGATCCACCCTTCCCCACCTGTTGCAGTTCGCAGACTTTCACCGAACTGGAACCGATATCCAAACCGACAAGACTTTTGGTTTTGCTTCCGAAAAGACCCACCGGACGCCTCACTTGGAGAATTAGGTAATGGAAATGGTACCGCGGGACAGGATTACGTCAAGGTTAACTATTCTTGCATCAGCTTTCTTCCGGCTCCCAACCGACAAGAACCGCCGTGATATTGTCCTCACCACCGTTGTCCCGAGCCGTGGAGATCAAGGCTTCCACGGCAGTCTGGAGGTCTGGAGACTGATTCACGATGTCGCAGATCTGTGCGTCACCCACCATTCCTGACAGGCCATCGGAGCAAAGCAAAAGCCGGTCCGATTCCCCAAGTTCGAATTCCTGGACCTCCACTTCGAGGTCCCCCCCGTTCCCGAGGGCCTGGGTAATTACGTTCCGGAAGGGGTGGACGCGGGCCTCGGACGCCGTGAGGATGCCATTCGCAACCTGCTCGGCCACCCAGCTGTGATCTCGGGTGATTTGTCGTATTTCTTCTTTATTCAACAAATAAGCACGGCTGTCCCCCACGTGGGCCAGGGTCACCTTCCGCCCGCTCACGAGCCCCGCGACCACCGTGGAGCCCATGGTCTCCCGCTCGGGGTTCTTCCGGATGTCATCGGTGATGGCCTTGTCGGAGAGCAGGAGGGCCACCTTCAGCCGGTTCCCGTCAAAGCTCAGGCTGGTGTCGTACTCCAGGGGCCAGGTGCGGTCCTTCTCCGTGGTCTCGGCCACAAACTGGGCCACCCGCTCCACCACGATCCGGCTGGCGACCTCCCCGGCCGCGTGTCCACCCAGGCCATCGGCCACCACATAGAGCCCCAACTCGGGCGCGGACAGGAAGCTGTCCTCGTTGTGCTTGCGCACACAGCCAACATCCGTCATCCCTGCGGCACGAATCGCCATGGTCAGCCCCTTTTGGTCAATCGGTCCCAGAGGTCCCGGAGTTGATCCAGGAGACTCGCCGGGGGGATGGGCGCAGAGGGCTTGCCGCCCTTCGATTCCGGCTTGGCAGCCTTTTGCTGCCGAAGCTTCGGGTGGTTCGGCGCGAGTTCGCGGGCGAGTTGCAGGTGTTTCTGTGCCCGGGCCGACATGCCCAGGCTCTGAAAGTGGCCCGCGAGCTTGATGTGACTCTCCACATCCTTGGGAGCCAGGCGGACAGCCGCCTCCAGGGCCTTCACCACGGCCCTCACATCGCCGCCCTCCTGCTCGAGGATGGCTCCCAGAAGGGAGTGGTAGGCAGCCTTCGTTCCATCCATGCGAATCGCGTAGTAGACGAGGGCCCGGGCCTGATCCACCTTGCCTTCGTTGAAGGCCTCGCGGGCCATGGCGGCCCAGTCCTCCGGGGACCGCTCGCGGGTCGGCTCCTGCTCTCGAGGAACGCTGGTGGGTGCGCTGGCGGGAGCGGCTTGTGTCCTCGGCATCTGCTGCTGAATCGAGAGGCGGCGACCCGGATCCTTCAAGGTGCTGAAGGCTTCGGCCAGTTCGCGGAACTTGGCCTCGGCGGTCTCCTTCTCCTTCCCGGCGTAACGATCGGGATGCCACTGCTTCGCCAGCCGGTGGTACGCGGCCTTGATGTCCTCGGCCGAGGCATCGGGTGGAATCTCCAGTACTTCGAATGGATTCATGGGTCTTCCAGGGGTCGCCCGTGGCGGACTCGCAGGAGGCGTGCCAGAGCGGGGCTTGAGCAGAGGATGGTAGCCTATTTCCACCCGGAGTGCAGTTCCAGGCCTCGGGTGATGGGTCGCACCACCCCAGTCTGCCCGTGAGGCCCGATTGGGTCTTCCGGTTCCTGGACGACTGACCCCGGCGATGGAACCCGCCTCGGCCTGCTGGCAAAGTAGAAGGTTCGGGAGCGTGGATGACCTTGAGTACGGCAATGGATTGGCGCGGCGGGCTCGATGCCGGCGATCTGTCGGCCGAGGTACTGGTGCGCCGGTCCCTGGATCGGATCCAGTCCCTCGATCCTACGCTCCATGCGGTCCTGACCACGGACGCCGACCGGAGCCTGGCGCTGGCCCAGGCCGCTGACCGGCGTCTCCAGGCGGGAGAGCGTACGCCTGTCCTGGGCCTGCCGGTCGTTCTCAAGGACAACCTCAACTGGATGGGCCTGCCCACCACCTGCGGATCCGCAGTGCTGGAAGGGTACCGGTCCCCCTACGACGCCACCGTGGTGTCCCGGCTCCTGGCCGCGGGGGCCATCCCCATCGCCAAGGCCAACATGGATGAGTTCGCCATGGGCTCCAGCGGCGAATTCAGCGCCTTCAGCCCGACCCGGAATCCCTGGGACACCACCCGCGTCCCGGGAGGCAGCAGCTCGGGATCGGTGGTGTCGGTGGCTGCCGGCTACGCCCCCCTGGCCCTTGGAAGCGACACCGGGGGATCGGTACGCCTGCCGGCCAGCTTCTGCAACGTCACGGCCCTCCGTCCGACCTATGGGGTCCTGAGCCGGTACGGCCTCACGGCCATGGCCTCCAGCCTCGACGTGGTCGGTCCCATCGGGGCCTCGGCCGCAGACGTGGCCAGCGTCCTCCAGGTGATGGCTGGACGGGACCCCCTGGACAGCACCTCCGTGGAGCTGCCCCAGGTGGGGGATCTCTTCCCCCTCCTTCCAGCGGATTTGAGGGGCCTGAAGATCGGCCTGCCCTCGGAGTACTGGGGCGAGGGCCTGGAACCGGGTACGCGTGGTGTCCTGGAGGCCGCCCTCGGAGAACTCGATCGCCTTGGGGCCTCTCCGGTGAAGATCCGGCTTCCCCACACCCGCTACGCCATTGATGCCTACTACCTCATCTGCACCAGTGAGGTCTCCAGCAACCTCAGCCGCTTTGATGGCGTCCGCTATGGATCCCGGGCTGAGCGTGATGACCTTACGGACATGATCTCCGACACGCGGGACCGGGGGTTCGGGGCCGAGGCCAAGCGACGCATTCTGCTGGGGACCTTCTGCCTTTCCCGTGGCTACTACGACGCCTTCTATCTCAAGGCCCTCAAGGCGAGGACCCTCATCACCCGGGATTTTCTGGAGGCCTTCGCACAGGTAGATCTGCTGGCGACCCCCATCAGCCCTGGGACGGCCTTCCCCTTCGGGGCCAAGACCGGCGATCCCCTCTCGATGTATCTTGCGGATGTGTATACCGTCACCACCTCCCTGGCCGGCCTGCCTAGCCTGTCCATGCCCGCAGGGTTCTCAGAAGGTCTGCCCGTGGGCCTGCAACTCATCGGTCCACCCCTGTCGGATGTCCGCCTTCTCGCCGCAGCCCATGCCTACCAGCAGGCCACGTCCCACCACCTGAAGACCCCTTCCCTGCCCTCATAGGAGCCCCCCATGGCCTTTGATGTCGTCATGCCCCAGATGGGCGAAAGCATTGCCGAAGCCACGGTGCTGAAGTGGCACAAGAAGGCCGGGGACACGGTCGCCAAGGACGAGACCCTCTACGAGATCAGCACGGACAAGGTGGATGCCGAGATCCCGGCCCCGGCAGCGGGCACCCTGCTGGAGATCCTGGTGGACGTGAACCTCACCGTGCCCGTGGGCACCGTCGTGGCCCGCATCGGGGACGCCTCGGAGAAACCCGCGGGCGGGGCGTCCGCCCCCATTGCGACTGCCGCGGCCCCGGCCTCAGCCACCGCCCAGGCCCCCCTGGCGGCCTCCACCCACCCCATGGACACGGATGACGACAGCCTCGAAGGCCGCCTGCGGACCAAGAGCAGCCCCCTGGTCCGTGAGATGGCCCGCCAGCACGGTCTGGACCTCAGCCGCATCCAGGGGACCGGCCAGGCTGGCCGGGTCACCAAGGAGGATCTGGAGGCCTACCTCGCCAAGGGTCCTGCCACCGTTCCCGCCCCGGGATCCATTGCACCATCCCTCCCCGCGGTCCACGATCCCTCGGCGCCGACCATGGGCCTCACCCCCGCCCTGGCAGTACCTCCGGCGCCCGCCGCCCCGGCCTTCGGCGCAGGCGAGCGGGTGAAGGTCGAACCCATGAGCCGCATGCGGAAGATCATCGCCGACAACATGGTGGCCAGCCGCCGCACCTCAGCCCACGTCTACACGGTCTTCGAGATCGACATGACCCATGTGGCCCGGCTGCGCAACAAGCACAAGCAGGCCTTCGAGGCGCAGTTCGGCACCAAGCTCTCCTTCATGCCCTTCATCATGATGGCGGCCTGCAAGGCCCTGCGGGCCTATCCCATCGCCAACGCCTCGGTGGACGGCGACAACATCGCCTACAAGCAGGACGTCAACCTTGGCATCGCCGTGAGCCTGGACTGGGGCCTCATCGTGCCGGTGGTGAAGAACGCGGACATGATGAACCTGGGCGGCCTGGCCCGCAGCCTCAATGACCTGGCGGAGCGCGCCCGCACCAAGCAGCTCAAGCCGGACGAGATCTCGGGCGGCACCTTCACGATCACCAACCCCGGCGTCTATGGCGACACCTTCGGCCTGCCGGTCATCAACCAGCCCCAGGTGGCCATCCAGGGCGTGGGCGCCATCGTCAAACGCCCCGTCGTCGTCACCGGCCCCGACGGTACCGACTTCATCGCCATCCGCCAGATCATGTTCTCGAGCCTCGGCTTCGACCATCGGATCATCGACGGTGCCATCGGCGACCTGTTCATGGCGGTTGTCAAAAAGGAACTGGAGACTTCGACCTTCGGGCTGGAGTAGCGAGGACCTGGTCCCAAACGAAGGGGCGGCCGGCGGCCGCCCCTTCGCACGTTCCGATCATCCATCTACCCGTAGCTTGCCGTCTCCCGCACCATCTCGCGGTAGGTGGAGTGCTCGCCCTGGAAGTGCAGCTGAATGATGGCGGTGGGACCGTTGCGGTGCTTGGCCACGATCAGTTCTGCCGAAGGATCAGGCTCGGCGTCGGCGGAAGAGGCGACCATCTTCCGATGAATGAAAGCGACCATGTCGGCGTCCTGCTCGATGGCGCCGGAATCACGGAGATCCGATAGCTGGGGCCGGCCACCGGTGCGATGTTCCACTTCACGGTTGAGCTGGGACAGCACCACCACGGGAATGCCGAAATCCTTGGCCATGAGCTTGAGCCCGCGGCTGATTTCGCCGATGCGGACAGCCTCGTTCTGCTTGGCACCCCGGCTGCCCTCGGGACTGCTGAGCAACTGCAGGTAGTCGACGATGACGAACTCGATCCGCCGGTTGCTCTGGCTGCCCTGTTTGAGAACCATGTTCTGGATCTGCGGCACGGTGATGGAGGCCTGATCGCAGATGAAGAGCGGCAGCGTCGCCAGTTCGTCCCGGGCCTTCAAAAGGTCCTGCATGCGCCCCGCCGCCCGGCCCGCCTGGATGTCCTTCATGTTGGTCTGGCTGTAGGCGGAGAGAAGGCGCATGAAAACCTCCTCGTGGCTCATTTCCAGGCTGAAGAAGGCCCCGCAGTGGCCATCCCGGCCATCGCGGTTCATGGCGGCGCGCAGGATCCAGTTCAGGGCAAGGGCGGTCTTGCCGATGCCCGGGCGGGCGGCCAGAACAATGAGGTTGCCGGGCTGGAAGCCCTGCGTGAGTTCGTCGAAGCGGGTGAACCCGACCCGGACGCCCGGGGATAGCCGGCCCTCCAGGCGGTCCTGGAGCCGTTCCATGGCATCGTCGGCTACGGCGCCGATGGACAGCAGGCCCCGGGCCTTGGCGTCTCCCTGGGCGAGATGGAAGAGGCTCTGGGCGGTCTGGTCCATCAGGAGTTCTGGGGCCTCCTCCTCCTCGGCGGCCTGGCGCACAAGCTGGGCGCCCAGATGCACGAGGCGGCGGAGCTTGGCCTTCCGGCGGATGAGATCCGCCAGCACCTGGGGCCGGCCCACATCTTCCCCGGCCAGCAGTTCCACCAGCCCGGGGTAGCCGCCCACCCGGTTCAGGCTGTCGTCCTGGTCCAGGGCATCCTTGAGGGTGAGGGAGTTGACCTCGACCTGCGCCTCGATCAGCCGCCGGAGGGCCCGGAACACCGCCCGGTGGGCCGGATGGACGAAGTCCTCCTCCGACAACGTGAAGACCACCTCCGAGGCCAGCATCTCTGCGCCGGGGGCGCAGCAGGTGGCCAGGAAGGATCGCTCCGCGTCAATGTCCTCCGGAAGCCGTTCCGGGAGCCAGTCGGCCATCAGTGCACGCCCTCTCTCAGGGGAAAGGAGGAGTGTACCCGCCCCCCGTCACGTCCACAAAGATGGGGTTCGTGACGGCGATGGGGTAGATGCCCTTCATGATCTTGGCCCAGGGGGTGCCGGGTGCGTAGGCCCCGGTGGTGGTGAGCGGAACTCCCGCCTCCACGACAACCCAGGCGTCCTTCCCAGCGGGTAGCGTCAGGTTCACTGAGGCAGTACGAAGCCGTGGATCGGTGGCGGAAGCCGTGAAGCTGGCCAGGGGGATGGTCTGCACCACGCCATTGACCACGGCCCGCACCTCGTCCACCGGCACCCAGTCAGGCGCATAGAGCGAGATGGTGAGGGTGGCGGTGGTCACGGGGCCAGCCACCAGCCCGCCGGGCCCGGTGCCATTCACGGCCACGTCCAGCATGGGGCCCGTGGACGCGACAGCCGCTCCGGATTTGAGCGCGGTGAGCACGGGGCTCAAATCACTCTGATCCAGCGCGGTGGCAGTACCCAGGTTGAGGTAGGTCCGGGCCAGGCCCACTGGTGTGTCGAGGCTGTACCGCGCAGAGGAGGTCCCCAGGGCCTTGGTGAACGCGCCCGGTGACTGCTGGTCGAGCAGACCGAACCAGTCATTCCGAACGGCGAGGAATTCGTTGAACCAGGCCGTCGCGTTGGCCGGGTCGGTCAGGGGGAGGGGGTTCCCGTTCGCATCGGAGTACTCGCCCCGGATCAGCTCGAGGGCGTCGAAGTCGCCCTCGTGCTTACCCAAGGAGTAGGGCCCCGTCTGGGTCCACCAGGCATTGACACCCGTGCCCAATGCCACGCCGGGCGCAAATCCGCGGACCGTGAACAACCCCTGGGGGCCACAGGGGCGCTGGATGACGTTGTAGCCTCCCTCGGCCTGAGCCAGGAAGTCCGCCAGGGTCCAGCCCTGGGAGGGCCGCGCCCCGCCGTAGTGGGCATTGGAGGGTGCTGGGGTAAAGAGGGCCGTGACCCCCCCATCACCAAGGGTTGAACTGCGGGCCCCCACGACGAACGGATCGTTCCCGATGGGATCCCGCTGCACATCCGAGATGTTCGGGTTGTTGGAATCGAACTCGTAGCGGAATTCGGCTCGAAGTGCGGTCGGATCGTTGAGCTGGTCCTGCTCGGTGCGGGCCACCACCTGGACCCCTTCCGCCAACGCCGAGCTGAGCATCTCCCCGGGGTTGAATCCGCCTGTCGTGGCCTGGGTGGGGCCCGGCAGGTCAAAGGACGTCCAACCCGTGGGAAGGCTGGTCTTCACCACCACGAACTGATGCTGGATGGCAGTCTGTCCATCGAAGGCCGATACCGGAAGGGTGTCGAGGAAGGACAAGGGGCCTCGAGTCCCGAAGGCCAGATAGTCCCCCTTCGGGAAAAAGCTGCTGAGGGCGGAGTTCGCTGAGGAAAAGGATCCTCCGAAAGCCTGATTCCCAGCTTGGTATTGATAGGAAGCCACATTCCCGCCCGCGGCCACCTTCCCCTTGTAGATGGGGTCGAAGTAACCCGCGACCCTGCGGGTGCGCTGCATATCAGGATCCGCCGTGGATCCGACGCCCACAAAGGTGATGCGGAGTGGCTGCAGATCGTCATATACCGTCGATCCCGCCTCACGGGCCACGAAGACATGCACGGATTGTTTCTGGGTAAGGATGTTCCCGGCGGAATCGACGACCTCATTGCGCTCGGGAGCCAGGGATTCACCCAACTGCCAGGCCAGACTCTTCGATGGCTGAATGGGGGCGATTATGTGCGGACGCTCGGTATTCAGGACATTCGTACCGGCATAGATGGTCATGCTTTCATTCCGGTTGCGGCTGGTGATGCGGTACCGCTCGGTCTGTCCAGGGAAGCTCGGATCGGCCACGGCCGGCAGAAGCACCTGAACCAGTGATCCGCTGGATCCAGGGATTTCACCGTTCTCCCGCCATTCCACCCGCTCCAGGGTCCAGTGGGTCGGATCGGTATCCGTACTGGCATCCAGGGCGCTGCCCAAATACCGTTCCATCCGGTACTCGGTCTGCAATGGGCCCCCAGAAGCGGCCGTTCCAAAGGTATTGAAAAGCAGGAATCCATAGTCGCCGCCGACCAGGTCGAGATGCGACGCCAACATGGCATTGAACACGGTGGTGGCCTGCGCCGGCTGGACAGGAGACTGGCTCATGCCCCCCACCACGTAGAGTCTCCGGCGGTAGATGATCGACTGCCCGGATGGCAAGCTTGCCACGGCGGGGCTCCCAGCCACCAGGCGGGCCGGGACACGGGGGCGTTCCTCGGTCAGCGCGGCTTGGGGGTCGGAGGTCACGAGCAGGTGGTCGACGTCCAGGGGCATCAGTCCCAAGGTGGTGTGGGAATCGAGGGTACTGCCTGCGGACTCCGCGCCCATGAAGGCCACGGCTGGAGCCACGACGCTGGAGGTAATCGGGTTCGCGAAATCAGAGCCGGGGATCTCTACACCCCAGGAAGAGATTGGAGTGCCTGCATAGGTCTGGGTAGCGGGTACCACCAGCCGGAAGCCTCCTCCATGCTGGGAGAGGAAATCGCCAAGATTCTGGATGGGGAGGGTGGCACCAGAGTTGTTCGTGAGGGTGGTCTCCAGGGTGAAGAACCCATCGCGGGTACCCAAGGAGATCCGGTGGACCACCTCGACACCCACAACGCGTCCCTGGGCATCCACGGGCACGCCGAGCTTGCCCTTGGGGTCCAACAGGTAGCCCTGCATGTCCAGATACACCAGGTTCGGGGTGTTTCCCGGCACATAGCGGTCGAACACCAGGGGAAGATCGGGATCCTGGTTGGCCACGGGCCCTAGCCGTTCGAGCAGGTCACCCGGAAGCGAAACTCGCTTGTAGCTCTGGTCCAATGCGATGGTCCCGACATCGAGCACCGCGCCCCCGGAGGACGCACCGAACTGTCCCGGCTCGGCGCCAAAGACAGCACCATCGACCGCCAGCTGGACATAGTCGTTCCCCAGGTAGTAGTCACCAGGGCCGGCGGTGGCCTTCAGCCCACCAACGCGATCCCCACCCACAGCCGGAATCTCCTCGACGGCGAGGTTCGGGCGCGTGATCCCTGTGGCGCGAAAACAGCCCATCCCTCCACCAGCGACCAGCGTCAGCACCAGGGGGGCCAACCGCAGCATGAGGCGGGAGGGTGAAGCAGGTCGGGTGAGGCTCATGTTCATCAAGTCAACTCGTCGGAACGAAAGGTCCATGGGGCGGAGAGGCATGAAGGGTCTATGCTAACCCACGATGTCGATCTCCGCCTTCCTTCATCGCGGCTGGCAACAGAGGCGGGCCCTGCTTGCAGCCCTGGCCCTCCTCCTCCTGGGAGACTTGCTGTGGACCCTGGGAAGGTTCCCGGCCCTGCACCGGCGCCAGATCTTTTCGCAGGAAGCCCTCCCGCCGACGGGCGGGGCCGTCCTGGTCCTCGGGGCGGGGGTCTACAGCGATGGTGAGCCAACTCGAATCCTTGAGGGGCGCCTGCGCACAGCCCTGGCGCTGTTCCATGCGGGGAAGGTCCGGTGGTTCCTGGTCTCCGGGGACAACCGGCAGCCCTCCTACAATGAGCCCCAGGCCATGCGGCGCTGGCTCCTGAAGCAGGGCGTCCCACCCACCCTGATTGTCAGCGACTACGCCGGACGCCGGACCTGGGACAGCCTCAAGCGGGCCCAAGTCGTCTTTGGCCAGCGGAAGGTGGTCGTGGTGACTTCGGATTTTCACCTGCCCCGGGCCCTCTACCTGGCGGACCGCATGGGACTGGTCGCCTGGGGGGTGCCCGCGTCCACCGACCGGCAGCCCTTCTTCGCCAGGGCCCGATTCCTCGCCCGGGAGTATCTGGCCCGCCACCTGGCCCTCCTCGACGCCTGGTTCCCGCCGAACACCGTGCTCGGCCCGCGGGAGCCCACCCCCGATGACTGGGAGCCGGCCCCATGACCGGGGAGCAGGGAATCTTCATCCTCGCCGCTGGCCGGCTTCCCCTGGGCCGGTACGGCGGAAGTCTCGCCGGCGAAGGGGCGGTGGGACTGGGGCTGACGGCCATCCAAGGCCTGCTGGCGGATCCCGTGCTCCCCCAACCTGGGAAGGTGATCTGGGGCATGGCCCGCAGCCATACCCAGGGCATGAACCCGGCGCGTACCCTGGCCCTCAAGGCCGGGCTGCCTTCGGATGCATCAGCCTTCACCGTGAACATGGCCTGCGGATCCGGGCTCCAGGCCCTGATCCTCGCCGCCCAGGATCTGCGGGACGGAGCCCCGCGGCCCATCCTGGCCGGCGGCAGCGAGGCCATGTCGGACACCCCCCACCTGATGCCAGGTCTGCGTTGGGGCTTCCGCATGGGCCACCGCATCCTGCCCGACGTCATGCACCAGGATGGGTTGCGTTGCCCCGTGACCGGCCTGCTCATGGGCGAAACCATCGAGCGGTTGGCGGCCAAGCGTGGCATCTCCCGCGCCGACGCCGATGCCTGGGCGGCGGACAGCCACCGACGAGCCGCCGAAGCGGATTTTGGTCCGGAAACGCTGCCCCATCCCAAGCTCGGACAGGATGAATGCATCCGCCCGGGAACCACGGCGGAGGGGCTCTCCCGTCTCGATCCTGTCTTCCTCGCCGGGGGCCAGGTGACGGCCGGCAATGCTTCGGCGCTCTCCGATGGGGCCTCCGCCCTCCTCCTGGCCCGGGGCGACCAGCTGGGTGATGCCCGTCCCCTGGCCCGGATCCTGGGCTGGGCCGAAGCCGGCGTGGATCCCATGGACATGGGCGAGGCCCCGGTCCCGGCCGTGCGCCGGTTGCTGGCCGCCCGGGGCCTCACGATCGCGGACATTGCCCTGTGGGAACTGAACGAGGCCTTCTCCGCCCAGGTGCTCGTCTGCCAGCGGCAGCTGGGGCTCCCTCCGGAACGGCTGAACACGGCCGGAGGGGCCGTGGCCCTGGGCCATCCCATCGGCGCCACCGGGGCCCGCATCGTGACCACGCTCGTGCATCAGCTCAGAGCACAGGGGGGCGGTCTGGGCGTCGCCACGCTCGGCATCGGCGGGGGCCTCGGACTGGCCCTGCTGGTCGAAACCCTCTAGGCGACCGGCTCCGCCAGCAGCGCCTTCAGGGCCTGGTAGTCGGTCTTCCCCGTCCCCAGGGTCGGAATCTGGTCGATCCGGCGGACGTCGCGGATGTTGTGGAGGGACGACAGCCCGGCCGCACGGATGGCGGCGTTGGCATCCTCCCGGGGGATGCCGGAGACCGTGAAGAGCACCAGATCCGGGTTGATCTCTTCGGGAGTGGCCTCCACCGCCAGGATGGGCGCCACCTCGTCCTCCCCCAAGAACCGCTGGGCAAGGGCCTCCTCAATGGCCGGGAGGGAGACCATTTCTCCGCCCAGCTTCACGAACCGCTTCAGACGGCCGGTGAACACCAGGACCCCCTCTTCCTCCCGGACCAGGTCGCCGGTGTGGTACCAGTCCTCGCCCTCAAACCGCTGGAAGGGGGATTCAACGTTGGGATTCAGATACCCGGAAAAGACGCTGGGCCCGCGAACCAGCAGCATCCCGGGTGCACCTGGGTCGGCCCGCTTGCCCGTATCCAGGTCCACGATGGCCCATTCGACGGAGGGCAGCGGACGTCCGATGCTTCCCCTGCGCGGGTTCTCCTCGCGGTTCACCGACACCACAGGGGAGCACTCGGTGATCCCGTAGCCCTCCAGCACGATGACCTGCGGCCAGCGGCGCGCCAGGGTGGCATAGAGCGGCTCGGGGCATTTCTCCGCCCCGGAGATCACCCACCGCAGGGACTCCAGGTGGCGGTCCTCCGCCTGGCGGGCGATGCCCGCCAGGAAGGTCGGCGTGCCCACCAGGAGGGTGGCGTGATAGGCGGCCATGATGCGCGCCAGCATCCGCCCCTCCGTGGGATTCGGATGGTAGACGACGGGGATCCCCAACAGCATGGGCAGGACCGTGGTGGTGGTCAGGCCGAAGGCATGAAAGGGCGGCAGGCAGCCCATCATCCGGTCATCCTTGCGGAAACGCAGGATCTGCGTGACATCCCGGATATTGGTCAAAATATTGGCATGGGTCAGGGGGACGGCTTTGGGGAGGCTCTCGCTCCCGCTGGTGAAGAGGACCGCCGCCGTCTCCCGGGGACGGACCGAGGCCAGGGAGGACCAGTTGAACCGGGCCCGGAAGGCGGCTGACAGTTTAGTCGAAAGGGAGATGCCCTTCCCCACCTCGTCGAGGAGAAGCAGCCGGTCCTTCACCGCGAGGAGATCGACCCCCTGGGCCTCCAGGCGATTGAGCAGGGCGGAGGCGGTCACCACCTGTTTGACCCCAAGCAGATCGAGGCCGTGGGCCAGGTTCCGGGAGCCGGCGGTCCAGTTCACCAGCACCGGGGTCTTGCCCGCGAACAGCAGGGCCAGGTAGACGATGTAGGCGCCGCCCGTGGCAGGCAACATCAGGCCCACATGGTCCCCCTCCAGGCGTTCCAGGATGGGCTTGAGCACCAGGACGGCCGTCACCACGTCCCGGTAGGTACGCACCCCGCTCGTCTGATCCGCCACCGCCACGCGGCGCGGCCCGCGCTGGGCCTGCCGGAGGAACACCGCAGGGATGGTGTCCCCCTCGGGCATCAGGATGGGAAGGTTGGCCGGTGCATGGAACCAGGCATGGGGAACCGGCTTGAGCTCCCCCTGCCGAAGCGAGACCGCCGCCCCGGTGGCGGCCAGCATGACGTCCCCCACGGTCTGGAGGGAGGCCGGATCACTGCAGGGGTAGCCGTAGGCCCGTTCCAGCCAGAGTTCCAATTCGCGGTGGGCCAGGGCGTCCAGCCCCAGCTCGGCCACCAGGGTCAGCCCGTCCTGGAGGTCATGCAGACCGGAAACGGCCTGGAGGTGACGGCGGACCGCATCGCGGACCTGCGCCGGTACGGCCTTGGGGTTGCCCGCCACGCGGGGCCGGGGCGGTTCAGGCAGGATTCGCGGACCCTGTTCCTTCCAGAAGAAGGTGGGCACATAGGTCCTCGGCGCCGCATCGGCATTCAGTCGGGCCGCCAGCGCAAGGTTCAGGGCCCTTCGTCCCTCCCCCACGGGAAGGCCGGAGAGTTCCTCGAACACCAGGCGAACCTCCCGGCGGGGCATGAAGAAGAGCCCGTTCGCCAGCAGGTGCCCGAGCCCCTTCAGGAGTTCCCGGCCCAGCCGGGGGCGCTGCCCCGAAGCCGCGCTGAAGCGGCTGCCCCAGAGGCCCCGCATCCGAACCAGCACAATGCGGGTTCCGGGGGCCTGCCGAAGCACGGCCTCCAGGACGCTGTTGTCGGCCAGGTCCTCCGTCTTCTGCCGGGAAAGCCGACCGCCCGGGAACATGAGCAGGCGCTGGCCAGCCCCCAGACGGGCGGCGAGGTCGGTCAGCTCCCGGTCCAGGGCGGCCCGGCAGCCCGCCCCATGGACCGCCGGATCCGGCAGGGCACACACCCCAAAGGCCCGGGCCAGCCAGCGGAGGACGCCATGGACCGTGTGATCCCGGCCAGAGACCAGGGTGGGCGCCCAGTCCCGGTGGAGTTCCGTTTCGAGGAGGAAGGGGTCCACCAGCGTGGGGTGGTTGGCCAGGAACAGCACACCCCGGCCGTCCGGCCGGGGGAGGGCGTCCAGGCCGTCCGTCCGGACGCGATAGCGCAGCCGCATCAGCGGCCGTCCCAGGGAGCGGATCAGGGCGGCAATCATCAGGGTTCAAGCCTTCTGGTGGAAATCGAATGAATCCAGGATTGTAGCGAGAATCGCAGGAGGCCCCTAAACCGGGGCCCCAGTTCTGCGAAGATTGGGACAGGGCCCCTCTCGGCCCTATGAGGTGCCCATGTCCGATGCCCCCCTGATCCGGCTCACCGACATCACCAAGGTCTACCAGATGGGCGACATGGAAGTGCGCGCCCTGGATGGCGTGTCCATGGAGATCCACCGTGGTGAGTATGTCGCCATCATGGGCCCCTCGGGTTCCGGGAAGTCCACCATGATGAACGTCATCGGCTGCCTGGACACGCCCACCAACGGCACCTACGAACTGAACGGGAAGCTGGCTTCGGCCATGAGTGATGACAACCTGGCCCAGATCCGGAACGAGGAGATCGGGTTCGTCTTCCAGACCTTCAACCTCCTGGCCCGCACCACCTCGCTCCAGAACGTCGAGCTGCCCCTGATCTACGCAGGCAAGACGCCGGAGGACCGCCACCAGATGGCCCTGCACGCCCTGGAGAACGTGGGCCTCGGCACCCGCAGCGACCACATGCCCAACCAGCTCTCCGGCGGCCAGCGACAGCGCGTGGCCATCGCCCGGGCCCTCGTGAACAACCCGAGCATCCTGCTGGCCGACGAACCCACCGGCGCCCTCGATTCCAAGACCAGCGTGGAGATCATGGCGCTCTTCGAGGACCTCTACCAGAAGGGCAACACCATCATCCTCGTCACCCACGAGGAGGACATCGCCCGGCACGCCCACCGCATCGTGAAACTTCGGGACGGCAAGGTCATCCACGATGAACCCAACACCCCCATCACCAGCGAAGAGCACATGGCCCACCTGAGTCTCTGATCCGGGGCCTTCGGTTCGACCCTGACCCCCGGTAGACTGAAGGCATGCAGAAGCTCGTCCAAGGCATCCACCAGTTCCAGACCCAGGTCTTCCGCTCCCATCAGGCGCTCTTCGAGGAGCTGGAGACCCACGGGCAGACGCCGGAGACCCTCTTCATCACCTGCTCGGATTCGCGCATCAACCCGAACCTCATCACCCAGACCCAGCCAGGCGAGCTCTTCATCCTGCGCAACGTCGGGAATCTTGTGCCGCCCTACGAGAACATGGGCAGCACGGCGGCGGGCATCGAGTTCGCGGTGGCCGGCCTCCAGGTGAAGGACATCATCATCTGCGGCCATTCCAACTGTGGCGCCATGAAGGCCCTGCTGGAGCCCGAGCAGCAGCTGGATGGGATGCCGGCCACCCGGGCCTGGCTGTCCCATGCCCGCAAGACGGAGCAGATCATGTGGCAGAGCTACGGCCACCTGCATGGAGATGCGCTCCTCCACGCCACGGTGGAGGAGAATGTCCTGGTCCAGGTCGAGAACCTTCGCAGCCACCCGGCGGTGGCCAAGGCCGTGGCCACGGGCCAGCTCCACCTGCACGCATGGGTGTACAAGATCCAAACCGGCGAGGTGTTCGCGTTCGATCCGGGTACAGGCCAGTACACCAGTGTCACCGGGCTGGATGGCCTGTCCCCCCTGGATGCAGAGCACCGGACGACGGACCTCTCGATCTGATCCTCGAGCTAGATGGACAACCGATCCAGCCGATCAGGCCGGTCGCGCCAGCCCTCGTCCACCTTCACGAACAGCTCCAGCCGCACGGGACGCTGGAGCAGCTTCTTCAGCTCCCGCTGGGCACTCTGGCGGATGTCCTTGATCATCTCGCCCTGGGAGCCGAGCAGGATCTTGCGGTGGCCGTCCCGGTCCACGAGGATCTGCGCGGCGATGAACACGCCTTCGGGAGCCATGTCCTCCGGATAGTCCTCATGGCCCGGCTCCAGCCACTGCTCGATGAGCACCGCCACGCCGTGGGGCACTTCCTCCCGGGTCTTGCGGAGCACCTTCTCCCGGATGAACTCAGCGGCCAGTGACCGTTCGGTCTGGTCCGTGAAGGTCTCGGGATCGTAGGGCCAGCCAGGCTGCGTGGCATCCCGCTCCAGCAGGTTCCAGAGGGGGTCCATGTTCAGGCCCATCTTGGCGCCGATGGGGACCACTTCCTTGAAGGGGAGCAGGTCCTTGTAGGTGGCGATTTTCTCCAGCAGCCGCCCCTTGGAGAGGAGATCGATCTTGTTGAGCAGCAGGTAGGTCGGGCGTTCCAGCTTCCGCAGCCGCTTGGCCAGGGCGTGTTCGCCCGTACCCAGATACTCGTTGGCATCCACCACCCACAGCACCAGGTCCGCCTCCTCCAGGGCCTGCTCCACATGAGCCATCATCCGCTCGTTGAGGGCATGCTTCGGCAGGTGGATGCCAGGGGTATCGAGGAAGGCGAGTTGGGCCTCGCCACGGTCCACCACCCCCAGCACCCGGGTGCGGGTGGTCTGGGGCATCTGGCTGGTGGCAGCCAGCTTCTGGCCCAGCAGGGCGTTCAGGAGCGTGGACTTCCCGGCGTTCGGCAGGCCGATGATGGCGACAGTGGCGTGCCGGTGCTCACCCACGATGGATGCCCCGCTTCGATTCCCGGATGAACGTGAGGAGGTAGGCCACTTCGGGGATGGCACCACACTCCCGCTCGACCTGCTGCAGGGCCGCGTCCCGAAGCAACCCGGCGTGGAAGAGCAGGCGGTGCGCCCGCTTCAGGCCTTCGACCACTTCAGGAGAGAAGCCCTTGCGCTGGAGGCCGATGGTGTTCACGCCGTAGCTCTTGGTGTCCCGCGCCCCCACGGTCTTCATGAAGGGCAGCACGTCCTGGGTGGCCACGGTGAAGCCGCCCATGAAGGCCTGATCGCCGACCCGGCAGAACTGGTGCACAGCGGAGAAGGCTCCGATGTTGCAGCCATCCCCCACTTCGACATGGCCCGCCAGGGTCGCGCAGTTGGCGAAGATGTTCTTGCTCCCCACATGGCAGTCGTGGGCCACGTGGGACCCGGTCATGAGGAAATTGTCGTCACCCATGGTGGTCAGCCCGCCCCCGCCCTCCGTGCCCCGGTGGAGGGTGCAGCCCTCGCGGATCACGTTGCGGTGGCCCACCACCAAGCGGGTCGGGGCGCCCTTGAACTTCAGGTCCTGGGGGCCCATGCCCAGGGTGGCGTGGGGGTAGATGTCGTTGTCCTCGCCGATCTCGGTATGGGGGCCGATGACCACATGGCTGCGCAACAGGGTGCGCGCGCCGATGACGGCATTGCCTTCGATCAGACAAAAGGGGCCGATGACCACGCCCTCGCCCAGGCGGGCCTCCGGGCTGACGACGCTGCTGGGATGAATCTGCGCACTCATTTGACTTCTCCCTCCGCCAGATCCATGAGCATGGACATGAACTCCGCCTCGGCCACTTTCTGCCCAGCCACGAAGGCCTCCCCCCGCATCTTGCAGATCCGGCCCTTGAGGCTCACCACCTTCACTTCCATGACCAGCTGGTCACCCGGCACCACGGGCTTGCGGAACTTCACTCCCTCGATGGACATGAAGTAGATCACCTTGCGGCTGCGGTCCTCGTACTCGCGCATGAGGAGGCAGCCCCCCGTCTGGGCCATGGCCTCCACGATGTAGACGCCGGGAAACACCGGCCGGTTCGGGAAGTGGCCCTGGAAGACCTGCTCGTCGAAGCTGATGTTCTTCAGGCCACGGATCCAGACCTTGGGTTCGAAGTCCAGGATCCGGTCCACCAGGAGGAGCGGATAGCGGTGGGGCAGCAGGTCCATGATCCCCTGCAGATCGATGATTCTCGGCTCGCGTTCGGACATCCGGCACTCCAAGCCTCCAGATTACCGGCTTGGGCCCCTGGGCTCCAGAGCTCAGGCCGGCCGAACCGTCCGCTCGAAGACCCGGGCCTCGATGAAGAGATCCAGCAGGGCCCGGTCCAGGGCCCCCTCCCGGGCCTCGTCATCGAGGATCGCCAGGCTTCGTTCCAGGGGCACGGCCGCCTTGTAGGGGCGGTCCTGGGCCGTGAGGGCGTCGAACACATCGGCGATGGCCATGGCCCGGCTCTGGACGGGAATCTCCGCCGCGCCGAGGCGCCGGGGATAGCCCCGGCCCGTCAGGCGTTCGTGATGGGCATAGGCGATCTCGGGGATGCCCGCCAGGTCCTTGGTCCACGGGATGCGCTCCAGGAACTGGAACGTGTGCGTGACATGACTCTCGATTTCCAGCCGCTCGGACTCTGACAGGCTGCCCCGACGGATGCGGAGGCTGGCCAGGTCGCCGGCCGCCACGACGCCCTTGGGTTGCCCGCTCCAGTGCGTGAAGGTGAGGTGTTCCAGCAGGTCCAGGCCGTCGGCCACCTCCTCGGCCAGGATCGTCGGTTCATTGCTCTGACGAACCAGATGGATGAGGCGCTCGGTCTGGTCCTGCCGGTCCCGGATCACCTGGCCCCAGCGGGCCGCATCGAAGCGGTCGCCCCCCTTCCAGGCCTGGGCCAGAAGGTCCAGGGCGTCCTCCAGCTCGCGCTGGCGGAGGCGCTGAAGGATCATCTCCAGTTGCGCGGGATCCAGCTTCTTGGCCTTCACCAGCACCTGCTCGCGCACCCCCACCTTCCCGAAGTCGTGCAGAAGGCTGGCATACCGGAGTTCCCTGAGTTGGCGGTCGGTGAAGTGCAGGTCACCATAACGGCCATTGGGCATGAGGTTGACGGCCTCGGCCAACCCCACGGTGAGCTCCGCCACCCGCCCGGAATGGCCGCTGGTGACGGGATCCCGGGCCTCGATCGCGGTCACGGAGGCATTCACGAAACCCTCGAAGAGCAGCTCGATCTCCGCCCGGAGGTTGGCGTTCTTGACCGCGACACCCGCTTGGCCAGCGAGGCTTTGGGCCAGGCGGGCATGCTCGGCAAGGAAGGGCACCACCCGGTGCGTTCCGTCGACCTCTTCCAGTCGATTCAACAGGGCCAAGGCCCCCAGGACGGTCCCCTCCGTGTCCTGCATGGGGACGACCAGCATCGACTGGGTGCGGTAGCCGGTCTGGAGGTCGAAGGCCTGGTTGAACTCGTAGGGGGCGTCCTCCGGAAGCTGATACACGTCCTCGACATTGAGGACCGCGCCGGTGGATGCCACGTAACCCGCGATGGCCTTGGGCGTGAGGGGCATGCGGAACCGCTCCGAGGGCCATTTCACCCGGGCGTTCTGCGTGTGTGCGAAGAGCAGTTCCCGATCGTCCCCCTCCCCCATTACCAGGTAGATGGAGCCCGCCTCGGCGGAGACCAGCTCCCGGGCCGACGTGAGGATCAGGTCCAGCAGCCGGTCGAGGTTCTGCTCCGAGGCCAGGGCCCGACCGACGTGGTGCAGGCGCTCCATGTTCTGTTTGTCCTTGAGCCGCTCCCAGCCGGCCTGGATCAGGGCCAGCGCCGCCGCTTCTCCGGGCCAGAGGGGACAAGCCGCCAGTTCGCCTTCCCAGGCCAGCCCCACCACCACGTCCGCGGGGCCCGCCTCGACCCATACCAGGTGATGGCGGATCTCCCGCCCGACTCGATCCAGGAGGGTGATACGGTGCTCGGGAGGGACAGCGACCGTGAAACGCAAAGGGGATTCCAGCTCCGGGAAAAAGAAGGTGCCGCCAGCATATCGGAATTCCCCTGCCCCAACAGTCATCTGGGAAGGGCTCGTGGAACGCCTGGCCTGGGGCGGCAAGGGCGTGGCCCACGGGTCCGACGGCCGCCTGCTGCTGCTGGAGGCCCCCCTGGCCCTCTTCCCCGGCGAGACCGTCGAGGCCCAGGTCATCTGGAAGGCTCACCACGGCGAAGGCCGGGTCACCCGCTGGATCACCCGGGATCCCCGCCGCGTGCCGGCCGCGTGCCCGGTGGCGGCGGTCTGCGGCGGCTGCGAACTGTGGGAGGCAGGCGGGCATGGCCCCGCCCTGAAGCGCCAGATGGTGGAGGATCTCTTCCGCCGCCAGCTGGGCGAGGTGGACTGGACTTGGCGCCCCGCCCCGCCGGAAGCCCGTCGGCATCGCATCCAACTCCACTGGGACGGCACAGCGCTGGGCTACTTCCGTCGGCACAGTCACGCCCTGGTGCCGGTCTCCGCCTGCCCCGCCGCGGCCGAGCCCCTGTCGGCCGCCCTGCCCCGCCTGCTGGACGCCCTGGAAGGCGGGGCCCTGCCCCATCGTCCCCAGCGCTGGGAATTGGCCACGGGTACGCCCGCCCGCGAGGTCCGGGCCACGGACGAGCGAGGCCGAACCTGGCGCCTGGAACCCGACGGTTGGACCCGGGACGAAGACCCCCTGCGGCACGACCTCGGGGCGACCGTGCTGAAACACGGCCCCGGTGCGTTCTTCCAGGTGAGTCCCCCCTGGGCGGCCCAGGCCTTCGGCGACCTGCTGGAGGGCTGGGACCTCCGGGGCGGAACCCTCTTCGACCTCTACGGCGGCGTGGGGCTCTTCTCCGCCCTGCTGGGCCGCCGGTTTGTCCATCGGATGCTGGTGGAATCGGGCGAGGAGGCTGTCGCCTGGGCCCGCCAGAACCTTGAGGCGCTGGGCCTCTCCTCGGAATGCCTCGTGGCGGACGCCGACGCCTGGGTGCCCGAAGGCCTCGGCGCCCCGGGGGACCTGATCCTCCTGGATCCGCCGCGGGCCGGCCTGACGCCGGGCCTCTGCGAACGGCTCCAGACCGCGGGCGCGGAGACCCTTGTGCTCGTGGGCTGCGACGGGGCCGCCTTCTGCCGGGACCTGAAGCGGCTCGCCCCGGCCTGGCGCCTGGAGGCCCTCGCCGCGCTGGATCTCTTCCCCCTCACGAGCCTCGTGGAGTGTGTGGCCCTGCTCCGCCGTTAGATCGACGCCCCTTCGATCCGGAGCAGCCGCGCCTTCATGTCCAGCCCCCCGGCGTAGCCCGTCAGCGCGCCCCCGGCCCCGATGACGCGATGGCAGGGCACGAGGATGGAGATGGGGTTGGCCCCGTTGGCCCGCCCCACGGCCCGGCTGAGGTTCCGGTCGCCCAGCGCCTCCGCCAACTGGCCATAGCTGCGGGTCTCTGCGAAGGGGATGCGTTGGAGTTCGGCCCAGACCCGCCGCTCAAATTCGCTGCCATGAAGCCGAAAGGGGATGTCGAAATGGCGGAGCCGCCCCTCGGCGAAAGCATCGAGCTGGATCCGAAGGCGCGCCAGGACCGTCTCGGAGGGCACCACCGCCGGCCCCAGGCCTGCCACCCGAGCCAAGAGTGGCGCGCGGAACTCGTGCTCCGCGAAGCCGAGGTAGATCACGGCGCCCGCTCCGTCGAAGGCTGCCTGGATGGGGCCAAGCCCCGTGTCGATGCGATGGATGCCGTTCATGCGGGCACTCCCTTGAGGCTGGTCCAGAGGTGGAAGGTGGCCAGGCTGCGGTGTGGCGCAAAAGGCGCCATCAGCCGGACTGTGGCGGCGGCATCCGGCCGTTCGGGCAGATGGAAGGTCCGCTGCAAGGCCAGGGTGAGGCCTGCATCTCCCACGGGCACGCAGTCGCCGAACCCCAAACCGCGCATCAGGACGTACTGCGCCGTCCACAGGCCGCACCCCCGCAGGGCCAGCAGGGCCCGGGCGGCCCCCGTGGCCGTGGGCAGGCGCTCCAGCCGCAGGTGTCCCCCCGCGACCTGGGTGGCGGCGCCGATCACGTACTCGGCTTTCCGCCGGGAGAAGCGCAACGCCTGAAGCGTCTCGGGCGCCAGACTCGCCAGGTGTTCCGCATCCGGATGGGCGATGAGGCCCCGTCCACCCGCTCGGAGACGCTCTGCCCGTCCCGCCCGTGGAAGCGGAGGAGATCGTCTGCCCGGAACGCTGATGGCAGGTTCAGGGTGAACCGGCCGGTCTCCAGCATCGTGCGGTACGTGCCGGGGCTCAGCCCGGTCTGGCGCCGGAAGGCCCCATGGAACCCCGAGGCACTCTCGAACCCGACGCCATAGCCCAATTCGGAGAGGCCCTCTGCGTCCTCGGCCAGCCGGAGACAGGCCGCCCGGATGCGGACGCCCTGAAGGAAGGCCGCCGGCGTCGTGTGGACATGGGTCCGGAACAGGAGCTTCAGTTTGGTGGCACCGACGGCCATGGCCTCCGCCAGTGCCGCCACCGAGGAGAAGGCCTCGGGCGCGGCGGCCGTTGCCAGGAGGACCTCCTCCAGCCGCGCCAGATCCGGATCTTCCTCACGGTAGTAACGATCGGGGCGGCAGCGCTTGCAAGGGCGCAGCCCCGCAGCCATGGCCGCGGCCTCGTCCGGGAAGAACCGCACGTTCTCCCGAAGGGGCTTCCGGGCCGTGCAGGAGGGCAGGCAGTAGATCCCCGTGGTGAGGACGCCCGTGAGCACACGTCCATCGAAGGAGGCGTCCTTCTCCAGGATCCGCGTGTAGAGGTACTCGTCCGTCCAGCGCATGGATCCATGCTAGGCCCCGGGCTGGATGGCCGTCCTCCGATCTCCGTCGCTGGAATTCAGACTCTCAGTCCCAGACAAATGGAAGCGGCGGCTGGGGCGGCGCCTTGGGCAGGACCCCCTCCAGGCGCAGGAGGTATTCCTTCATGTCCAGGCCGCCCCCGTAGCCCACCAGGGAACCGTCGGAGCCAATGACCCGGTGGCAGGGGATCAGGATGGCGATGGGATTGGCCCCGTTCGCCCGGGCGGCGGCGCGGATGCACTTCTCCTCCCCCAACCGCCTGGCCAGCCCAAGGTACGAGATCGCCTGGCCGTAGGGGATGCGGCCCAGTTCCTTCCACACCCGCTGCTGGAACTCCGTACCGTGGGCCACCAGGGGAATGTTGAAGTCGCGGAGGTTGCCCGAGAAATAGGCCTCCAGCTGGCGCTTCAGGAAGGGCAGCGACCTTGGAACGGGGCCGGTCGGCGGTGCCGGCGGCTGCCCATGGATGCGGGTCAGCCGCACCAGGCGACCTTCCGCATCGAATTCCGCCCCCAGGGGCCCCAGGGGCGAAGACAGCAGGTGGAGGGGGCCAGCCATGGACACCAGAATGGCAGGATTTAGGGCCTTCGCCAGCCGTGCCCGGCCTCCAACTCCCGCAGGGCGACGGGTACGGGCCCTTCACCCTCCCGAGGAACCCGGTGTGAGGGGATGAGGACGGCGATGGGGTTGGCCACGCAGGCCATGAGGACCACCTCGGGGTCGAGGTGGAGCCGTGCCGCCAGGGATTCGATGGATTCCACCTTGCCGTAGGGGATCGCCAGAAGGGCATCCCACACCCGCAGCTGGGAGAAGGAACCCTGCGGATCCAAGGGCACCGTGAAGGTACGCAGGGTACCCGCCAGGTAGGCCTCCATCTGGAGATCCAGGAACCGCTTGGCTTCCCGCTGTTCCTTGGGGGGGAGGGGACTCGTCTTGCGGGGATCCAGCCCTTCCATGGCCAGTTCCCTCAATCGGCCACGGCCATCGAAGGCCGCCCTCAAGGGGCCCAGCGGAGAGGTCAACTCGTAATGCCAGACATGCATGGGAGCATGATGGCAGGGTGAGAGCGGAAGGGGGCGCTTCAAACGGGTAGACTGGCTCCATGGCTGACCGTCCTTTCCGCCTTTCGATCATCGACTACCTGAATGCCGCTCCCCTGAATCACGGATTCAAGCACGGCCTGGGGTGGGAACACTTCCACCTGAAGTTCCATTTCCCTTCGGTCTGTGCGACCCAGCTCCGGGCCGGCGAGGTGGACGCCGGGATCATCAGCTCCATCGAATACCTCCGGATTCCGGACCTCCGCATCGTGCCGGGCCTCTGCATCGCCTCCCCGAAGCGGGTGCGCAGCGTGGTGATCCTCTCCAAGGTTCCGCCCGAGCAGATCCGGACCCTGGCCCTGGACACCTCCAGCCGCACCAGCGTGGTGCTGGGCCAGCTCCTGCTCCGGGAGCGCTACGGCGTGACACCGGCCCTCACCGACATGGGCCCCGACCTGCCCGCCATGCTTGAGGCCCACGATGCGGCCTTGATGATCGGCGATGCGGCCATGCGGGCCCCCAAGCAGGGCCTCTTCGTGCTGGACCTCGCCGAGGAGTGGCACGCCTGGACCGGCCTGCCCTTCGTCTTCGCCCTCTGGCTGGTGCGCGACGACGCACCCGAACTCCCGGTCCCCGGTGGCGTAGCGCCCTTCTTCCACAAGAGCCTGGAGATCGGCCAGGCGCAATTGCCCGCCATCGTAGAAGAAGCCCGCCAAACCATCGGTTGGACCAAGCTGGAGCTGACCGAGTACCTCACGGAGAACATCAGCTACACCCTGGGGGAGGCCGAGCAGAAGAGCCTCGGGCTCTTCTACGAAAAGGCCGTCCGCCACGGCTTTGCACCTGAATTGAAGCCGCTCAGGTTCCTCTGATTACGCTCAGCTACAGCGTCTTCATGTCCAGCACGAAGCGGTAGCGCACATCGCCCTTCATCATCCGGGTGTAGGCCTCGTTCACCTGCTGGACGGGGATCAACTCGATGTCGGAGACGATGCCATGCTCGGCGCAGAAGTCGAGCATCTCCTGGGTCTCCTTGATGCCGCCGATGAGCGATCCGCTGAGCGTCTTGCGCCCGCCGATGAGCGCGTGGGCGGCCACGGGCGTGGGCTCGGGCGGCACGCCCAGGAGGACCATGGCCCCCTCGACCCGGAGGAGGCCGAGGTACTTGTTGTAGTCATGGGGAGCGGAGATCGTATCGATGATGAGGTCGAAGCGGCCGGCCAGCTGCTTGAACGTGGCCTCATCGGAGGTCAATCCGAAGTGGTGGGCGCCCAGCCTTCGGGCATCGGCCTCCTTCGATTTCGAGGTGCTGAGCATGGTGACCTCGGCCCCCATGGCGGCGGCCAGTTTCACGGCCATGTGCCCCAGTCCGCCCAGGCCCACCACGCCCACCTTGTCGCCCTTCTTCGTGTTCCAGTGGCGCAGGGGCGAGTAGGTGGTGATGCCCGCGCAGAGCAGCGGCGCGGCGGCGGCCAGATCCAGCTTCTCCGAGACGTGCAGCACGAAGGCCTCGTCCACCACCACGCTGTCTGAATAGCCGCCGAAGGTCGGCGTCTTCCGATCCATCTCGGTGCCGTTGTAGGTGAAGGCGGCGCCCTTCTCGCAGAACTGCTCCAGGTCACGCTTGCAGCTCGCGCAGGTACGACAGGAATCCACCATGCAGCCCACGCCAGCCAGGTCGCCGGCCTTGAAGCCCTTCACATGGGCACCCACGGCGGTGATACGGCCCACGATCTCGTGGCCCGGCACCATGGGATAGATGGAACCGCCCCACTCGTTCCGAACCTGGTGGATGTCCGAATGGCACACGCCGCAGAAGGCGATCTCGATGCGCACGTCGTGGGGACCCACCTCGCGGCGCTCGATCTGGAGGGGCCCCAGGGGCTCGATGGCGGAGGGGGTGGCGAAAGCCTTGGCGGTCGGCATGGGAACTCCAGGAAACGGAACTGAGAGTTACGACTCTAAACCGTCCTGCCCCAAAGGGAAGTAGGCACCCCGACGTGCGTAGGTGGCGGCGGCCAATCGGCGGTAGGATGCCACGCGCACCTGTCAGGAGACCCCATGCCCCGCCCCGCCACCCTGCCCATCATTGACTGGAACGCCGTCTTCACCTCCGGCCTGGACTACGCAGCCTGGCTTGCCTCCGCGGAGTCGGCCGAGCAGCGGAACAAACTCGAAGACCAGCGGCAGGCCCTCACGCTGGAACCTGGCGTGGCGGGTTTTTTGGGCGCCCTGCCCCGGCTCGTCCATGTGGTCGCCATCGCCGAGGACTGGTGCGGCGACGTGGTCCGCCATGTGCCGGTGCTCCAGCGCATGGCCGAGGCCGCCCCGTTGTTGAAGGTCCGCTACCTTACGCGGGAGCAATGGCCGGAGGTTTTCGCGCGGTTCCTCACCAACGGCGGCGAGGCCATCCCGAAGTTCATCTTCCTGAGCGACCGCTTCGTGGAATGCGGAAACTGGGGCCCCATGCCTGAGGCCTGCCGCACGCTCATCGCCCGGGGCAAGGCCTGCGGCGACGTTGCCACGGCCCGGAAGAAGGTGGCCGCCCGCTACGAGGCCGATGGGAACCGACGGGAGGTGGTGGAGGAGCTGCTGCAGCGGATCGACGTAGCCTCGAGCCGCGAACCCTAGGAACCCGTTCAGAACGGGGGCTGACTGGCCTGACGGCCTTTGAGGAGAAGTGCCCTCGGATCCTCCGCGGACAAAGTCAGGTAGCGGTTCCAGGTTTCCAGCTACCATCCGGGTTCCTCCAGGCCCCGGTGGGCGTCTGCCGGCCGTTGATGGGTCTGGTCCGGGTCCAGTGCTCGACGGAAACCGGCCACCGCAGACCTGCGACCCCGGCCTTGCGACTTTTCGGAAATCTGCGGCCTGTCAGCACCCGATTCCCCGACCAGCCATTCAAGGGATCAGTCTGGTTCTCCGGCACTGCCAATGGATCCTCTGATTCACCGGCTCAGCGTCCGCCCTCGCCCATCCGGAACATCAGGATCGCCCCGGCGGCGGCGACGTTCAGGCTGTCCATGCCCGAGGCCATCGGGATGGCCACGGCGCGGTCGCAGCGGCTCACGGCCTCGGCGTCGAGCCCCCGATCCTCGGGCCCCAGCACCAGGGCACAGCGGGTCGCGGGCCTCCAGGCATGGGCATCCTCCGCCTGGGGAACCAGGGCCGCCGCTGCGATCTCCGAGCCCGGGGAGGCGGCCTTCCAGTCCGCCAGGGCGGGCCAGGGATCCTCCTGCAGCCAGACCGGGATGCGCCACACGGCGCCCATGGACACGCGCACCGTGCGCCGGCTCCAGAGCCCCGGCCCCGGTCCCGCCAGCACCCCGTCCAACCCCAGGGCCGCGGCGCTGCGCAGCAGCAGACCCAAATTCTCGGTGTCATGCAGGCGCGGCAGCACCAGCAGCCGACGGGCCCCGCGCAGGGCCGAGAGAGGCGGGGGCGAAGGCACGACGGCGCAGGCCATGAGGCCGCGATGGAATGGGAAACCCGCCAACGCCGAAAGCGCCGCCGGATCTGCGGTCAGCAGTTCCGTCCCTGCCGGCAGCCGCCCGGCCAGGGCCTCCGCCGCCGCAGTCGTGGCGGCCACGGACACCACCCGAGGCCCACCCCGACCCGCCGCCGCCAGCAGGTCCTCCACGAGGATGCGGCCCTCGGCGATGAAGCAGGGGCCGTGCTCCGGGTGCTCCCGCGTCCCCGCGAAGCGCAGATCGCGGTAGGGTTCCCAGGGATCGAAAGCGGCCATGGGACGAGTGTACGGGGAAAAAGCAAAAACCCCGCAGAATGGGTGTCTGCGGGGTTCTCTACCTGGTGGTCCCTCCCGGGCTCGAACCGGGGACCCTCTGATTAAGAGTCAGATGCTCTAACCAACTGAGCTAAGGGACCTCAAGACGAAAAGTCTACCAGAATCCGGACTGGCCGCAAGGACCCGGTGCGCGGCCTGGCTCACAGCATGGGGAGCTGCATGGCCTCGCGCACATCGGCCATGGTGGCGCCGGCCACGGCCCGGGCCCGGGCGCTGCCGTCCCGGAGGACCTCCTCCAGGTGATCCGGCCGGGCGAGGTGGGCCTCGATCCGCTCCCGCACGGGTTCGATGCGCCGGGTGATGGCCTCGGCCACGCGTTTCTTGCAGTCGAAGCAGCCGATGCCGGCGCGGCGGCATTCGGTGTTCACCAGCGCCACGGTGGCGTCATCGCTGAAGAGCTTGTGGAACTCGAAGACGGGACAGATGTCGGGGTTGCCCGGGTCGTTCTTGCGCACGCGGGCGGGATCCGAAGCCATCTGCCGGGTGCACTTCTCGAGGATCTCGGCGTTGGTGTCCCGCAGGTAGATGCAGTTGCCGTAGCTCTTCGACATCTTGCGGCCGTCCAGACCCGGCACCTTGGGCGTCTTGGTGAGCACGGCCTCGGGCTCGGGGAAGACCTCCCGCTGGTAGAGGAAGTTGAAGCGGCGAAGCACCTCGCGAGCCAGTTCGACGTGGAAGAGCTGGTCCTCCCCCACGGGTACCTTGCGGGCCTTGTAGAGGATGATGTCGGCGGTCATCAGCAGGGGGTAGCCCAGGAAGCCGTAGCTGCCCAGGTCGGTCACGGCGTTCTGCATCTTCTCCTTGTAGGTGGGCACCCGCTCCAGCCAGGAGAGTGGCGTGACCATGGAGAGCAGCAGGTGCAGCTCGGCGTGCTCCTTCACCAGGCTCTGCACGAAGAGGGTGCTCTGCGCCGGATCCAGGCCCGCCGCGAGGTACGTGGCCGTCAGTTCCAGCGTGGCGGGCCAGATCTCCCCGACGGATTCGTATTTCGAAGTCAGCGCGTGCCAGTCCGCGATCATGTAGAAGGTTTCGCCCTGCCCCTGCAGCCGCGTGAAGTTCTCGAGGGCCCCCACCAGGTGGCCGATGTGCTGGGAGCCGGAGGGCTGGATGCCGGAGAGGACGCGATGCATGAGGACTCCAAGACCGATGGGAAGGGTCAGAACCGGAGGAAGATGCGGGCGATGAGCTCGATGCCGTAGAACACCACCCCGAAGACCGGCCCCAGGACATAGCCGAGGAGGCCGGTGAGGGCCAGCACGATGAGGGCGACCCCCATGAAGGGCTGGACCCGGTCGAACTTCGGCAGCCAGTTCCAGGGCAGCAGACCGCGGACAATGCCCGCGCCATCAAGGGGCCCCAGGGGCAGGAGGTTGAACAGGGCAAGCGCGACGTTGATGAGCACCAACCGGCCCAGGAGCGCCAGGAAGAGGGTCGAAGTGGTGCTGAGGTGGAGCACCTGCAGGTTCTCCACCCTGGCGGCCAGCAAGGCGCGCACGAAGAAGGGATATTCCAGATAGGGGACCGGCGCGACGGCCTTCACCACCAGGAACATGATCCCCAGGAAGAGCAGCGCCTGGATCAGGTTGGAGATGGGTCCCGCACTGGCCACCAGGGCATACCCCGTCCGCTGGGTGAAGCGGCGGGTGAGCCTGCGGGGATCCACCGGCACCGGTTTGGCCCAGCCGATGAAGGGGAAGCCCGTGACCATGCCGAGCAGCGGAAAGATCACCGTGCCCAGCAGGTCGATGTGGGCAATCGGGTTGATCGTCATCCGTCCCATGGAGGCGGCGGTGTCGTCCTCCAGCAGGTAGGCCGCCGTGGCGTGGGAGGCCTCGTGGACACTCAGACTGAAGAGCAGGGCGACGTAGCTGACAAGGATGGTGGGGATGGATAGGTTGTCGAACACCTGGACTCCGGCAGAACTTCCATCCTAACCGGCCGGATGGCGATCTTCCTTCGTAAGCAGGGGGAATGGAGGCGGGCTATGCTTGGAGGTTCTGCCTGGAGCTGACATGTATCTGAAACCGAATTCGCCGGCGGCCGCAGGCGCCGGCAAGTCCCTGATCGGATTCAACGTCATCAACGGCCGCGAGGTCGAAGGCGACCTCTCCATGATCGAATCCCGCTCCGCCGTGGACAAGCGAGACCTGGTGGGCGTCTTCCCCGACAGTGGGGAGAAGGACGTGGCCCGGGCGGCCAAGGCCGCGGCCGAGGCGTTCAAGTCCTGGTCCACCACCCCCGCCCCCGTTCGCGGGGCCCTGGTCCAGCGGATCGGCCAGGTCCTCGCGGAGCAGAAGGAAAAACTGGCCTGCATCATCACCCGCGAGATCGGCAAGACGCCCCGCGAGGCCCTGGGCGAGGTCCAGGAGGCCATCGACACCTGCACGTTCTTTGCCTCCGAGGGCCGTCGTCTCTACGGCCAGACCGTCCCCTCCGAGCTGCCCCACAAGTCGCTGACCACCTATCGCCGCCCCGTAGGGGTCTGCGGCGTCCTGGCCGCCAACAACTTCCCCCTGGCCGTGCCCAGCTGGAAGATCATCCCCGCCATCCTCTGCGGCAACACCGTGGTGTGGAAGCCCAGCGACGACGCGCCGGCCGTCGCCTACCTGTTCATGCTGGCCATGATGGACGCCGGACTGCCGGCCGGGGTGGTGAACACCGTCAACGGTCGCGGTCGCGCCGGCTGCGGGAAGCACTTCCTGGCGGGCATCGACAAGGGCTACTACCAGAAGTTCAGCTTCACGGGCTCCACGCCGGTGGGCCGCCTGATCGGGGAGGCCTGTGGCCGGAACCTCATCATCCCCAGCCTCGAACTGGGCGGGAAGAACCCCATGGTGATCATGCCCGATGCGGACCTGGACCTGGCCGTGCAGGGCGCGCTCTGGGCCGCCTTCGGCACCGCCGGCCAGCGCTGCACCAGCCTGGCGAACCTCATCGTCCACGAGGCCTGCGCCACCGAGTTCAAGCGGAAATTCATGGATGTCCTTGCCGCCATGGAAATGGGCAATCCCATGACCCATCCGGAAGTCACCTACGGCCCCATGATCAACGCCCGCTTCGCCGAGGGCTTCCGAGAACACTGGGAGAAGGGCCGGGCCGACGGGGCAAAGCTCCTCAGCGGCGGCGAACAGTGGACCGAGGCAAACCGCAGCGACCGCGTGAAGGGGCACATCGAGCACGGCGCCTACATGCAGCCCTGCGTGTGGGACGACGTCACGCCCGACATGTGGCTATTCCAGAACGAGGTCTTCGGACCCACCGTGAGCCTGACCACGGTGAAGGACTTCGACGAGGCCATGGCCTGCGCCAATGGCACGCCCTACGGCCTGTCCAGCAGCATCTACACTGAGAACCGGCACTGGATCGAGCGCTTCAAACTGGAGATCAACGCCGGCATGGCCAGCATCAACAACAGCACCACGGGCGCCGAGGCGCACATGCCCTTCGGCGGCAACGGCTGGAGCGGCAATGGCACCCGCGAGAGCGGGATGTGGGTCATCGACTGGTACACCCGGTGGCAGGCCGTGAACGATGACGCCTCCGGCCGGTTGCAACTGGCCCAGATCGAAACGGATTACGGCCAGGCCAAGGCCCCAACGAACTGGGACAGCCTGTAGACGTCAGCCCCGGAACCACCTGGGGCTAGAATGAATCCAGGAGTGCCGCCATGACCAAGTCCCTCGTCCCCGCCGATCTGATGAAATCCCTCCAGGCCGTGGACAAGCCGGTTGCCGAGGCCGGCGCAGCCAAGCCCAAGGCGAAACCCCAGCCCCACCCCATCCAGCGCGCTTCCACCAAGCCCCAGGGCAAGAGCGGCGGCGCCGCCCACATGCGGTCCAGCAACCGGGGCAAGTAGTCAGACGAAACGCCAGTCCTGGATGGCGCTGACCCGCCGCAGCACGTCGGCCACCAGTTCCGGTGCGGCGGTGCCCCAGGTGCGGACCCGCGCCACGTTTCCGCCGGGCAGGTGAACCACATGCACCGACGCCCCGCCCCGGAAGGCCGGGTGGCGGGCCAAGGGCCGGGCCAGGGCCTCCAGATCCAGCGCCCCGATCCACCCTGGGGGCAGCGGCGCCGTGCGGGCCCCGGGCACCAGCGCCCCCACCTCCCGGGCCTGGAGCAGCACCAGGTGGGGATGCCCATCGAGGGTCCCCCGCCAGCTCACAAAGGGCGGCAGCTCCCCGAAGCCGATGCCGCCCTTGCGGGCTTCCGGCCAGGCCCGCAGCGAGGCCACACCGGCCTCGTCCGCCGCCTCCATGGCCAGGCGGGCCAGGTCCGGCTCGGCGGGCGGCACCCAGGGCTGGAGATCCGTGACAGGCATGGGGTCGAGGATCGCACAGAGTCCGGGTAGGCTGAGCCCATGGCCATGGATGGACACGGACCCAGCAAGGCGGGCGCGCCGAGGCCCGTGGTGGCCACCGGCCAGCAGATCGGCGCGGGCTGGAGCCCGGCCCTTTCGGTGGCGAAGGCCCTGGCCGCCCTGGCCGAGGCCCGCCGCACCGGCGCCGAGGCGGTCTACTGGCTGGCGGATGAGGACCACGACCGCACCGAGGTCGCCGCTGTCGTGGGTTGGAGGGAGGGCCGGATGGTCCGCCACCGCTTCCACTTCCAGGCTCCCGAAGGCACCGCCACGGGCTGGCTGCCCTGGACCGAGCGGCACCAGATCGAAGCAGAGACCCTCTGGGGCCCCTGCCCGGCCCCCTCCGAGCCCACCCTGCGGGGCCACGCCCTGGCCCTGGGTGCGCCCCTCTGGCAGCGCGGCCTGCGGCCCTTCTCCCCCACGGATCCGGCGGTCCGGAACCCCATCCAGCCGGTGCTCGAAGGCTGGCGTGCCCTGGATCTCGAAGGCCTGCTGGTGCGCCAGGCCGACCGCCTGGCGGCCGAAGGCGCCCCCCTGCCCCTGGATCCGAGGACCCAGGCCGCCTGGTTCGCCCTGGATCCGATCTCGGGGCTGCGGCGGCGGCTGGATCGCGGCCAGCCCCTGCCCGGGGGCCACTGGTTGAGTCCTGGCGCGGCGCTCCGTCCCCTCATGCAGTCGCTCCTGCTGCCGGTGGAAGCCGTGGTGCTGGGCCCCTCCGAGCGGGCCTACTGGCGCCTCTGCGAACCGCTTTGGGACCGCGTGGGGCTTGCCGCCCCCAGGATCCTGGCCCGCCCCAGCGTCTTCGTGGCGCCCCGGGGCCTCCACCTTGATTCGGCGACCCTGCCCCTCCTCCAATCGGGAGACTGGTCGGGGATCGCCGCGTGGCGGGGCACCACCGCCACCTCCGCCCTGGGCCTGCCCACCGCGGACGCGACTTGGCCAGAGGCCATCCGCTCCCGGTTTGCCGCAGAAGTGGCACGGACCCGCGCCCGCCTGGATCGCCTGGATCGCCGGCTCCATCGCGAGGCCGCGGCGGCCGCGCTCGGCGGCGACCCCGAGCGGCTGCGGCAGAGCCTCTTCCCCTTCGGACGCCCGCAGGAACGCGTCATTCCAGGCCTGGCCTGGCTGCGGGACGAAGCGTTGCTGGACCGCATCCTGGACCGCATGGATGGACACACGGACCGGATCCTCCTGGAGGCCCCATGAGCCATGAACTCGACCTGCTGGTGCTCGGCGCCCACCCGGACGACGCCGAGGTCCACGTGGGCGGCCTGCTCGCCCTCGCGTCGGATCACGGCCTCCGGGCCGCCATCCTGGATCTGACCCGCGGCGAGCTGGGCACCCGGGGCACATCCGAGATGCGCCGCACCGAGGCCCAGGAGGCTGCGCGCATCCTCGGCGTGCAGCGGCTGGTGCTGGACCTCCCGGATGGCCGGTTCACGGAGGATGAGACCTTCCGGGTCCGCCTCATGACTGAGTTCCGGCGCCTGCGCCCGAAGGTGCTCGTTCTGCCGGCCCCCGAGGATCGCCATCCGGACCATCGCCGGGCCCACCGACTGGGCCGCGAGGCCGCCTACTACGCCGGGTTGCGGAACTATCCGTGCCCAGGCGAGCCCTGGCGCCCCGAGGCCATGGCCTGGGTGGGCGGCGAGCAGCCGGATCAGCCGGATCTCCTGGTGGACGTGAGCGCCGTGTGGGAGCGCCGCATGGCCGCCTTCGACGCCTTCGGCAGCCAGTTCGACCAGGATCCCAGTCAGCCGCCCACCCGCATCGCCCACCCCGCCTTCCGCCGCGGCGTCCTCGGCCGCGCCATGCACTGGGGCTCCCTCCGCATGTGCGACTGGGCCGAGGCCCTCTGGTGCGAGAAACCCGTGCCCCCGGCCCTGCTGCGGCTGGTGACGACCCTGGAAGGTCGCTAGCTTGCAGCGCTTCGAAACCGACCTGCTCGGGCAGATCCAGCGCCGGGGGGATGGCGTGACCGGCCGGGTGCTGGTGGCCTGCTCTGGCGGGGGCGACTCCGTGGCGCTGCTGCTGCTGCTCTGGACCCTGCGGAAGAGCCTGGGACTGGAGTTGACCGTGGCCCATGTGGACCACGGCCTGCGCCCCGAATCAGAGGCGGATGCTGAGTTCGTGCGTCAGCTCTGCCGCAGCCTGGATCTCGACCTGGCCGAAGCCAGCCTCGGGGTGAAAGCCCACGCGGCGGACCGCGGGATTGGCCTGGAGATGGCGGCCCGGGAGCTGCGCTGGGATTGGCTCCGCCAGGAGGCCGCGGGGACGGGTGCCACGGCCGTGGCCACGGGGCACACCCTCGACGACCACACGGAGACGGTGCTCATCCGCCTCGCCCGCGGCGGCGGGCTGGGCAGCCTCCGGCCCCTGGCGCCCCGGCAGGACCTCCGGTGGTCGCCCCTGGTGGAGTGCCGCCGCGCCGCGCTCCGGGACTACCTCCGGGCCCGGGACGTGCCCTGGCGCGAGGATCCCACGAACGAGGATCCCTTCACTACCCGCAACCGCTGGCGCCGCCTGCTCGAGGCGATCCGCAGTGAGGCCCCCGAGCTGGACCGGCACCTCTTCGAGACCCACCGGCAGGCCGAGGAGGCCCAGGCCCTCGCCCAGCGGCTGGTGGCCTCCTGGGAAGGGACCCGCTGGTCCATCGGCGATGGCGAGGTGATCTTCTCGGTGGAATCCTGGACAGAACCGGAGCTCCGCTGGGTCCTGGAAGCCGCCTTCCGCGCGCTCGGCCGCCCCGTAGAGGCCGCCCTCCTGCGCGGACTCGCGCCCTGGCTCGCGGACCGGGCCAGGACGACGCGCCGGCCCGCATCCTGGGGGAACTTCGTCCTGCACCCCGAACCTGGGGGCCGGTACCTGCATCTAAGGCAAAGCCCCCCGCCTTCCTGAGCCGGGTACACTGGATGGGCACAGGGGCACGGCCCCAAGGAGTGACATTTGAATTCCATGATGAAGAGCGTGCTGGTCTGGCTGGGCATCATCGCCCTGCTCGTGCTGGCCTTCCGCCAGATCCCCCAGAACAGCCGCCAGGTTGAAATCCCGTTTTCCACCTTCTACACCGAGGGCACGGCTGGGAAATACAAGACCGTGACCCTGTCAGGCGTTGACCTCGAAGGCACCTACCGCGAACCTCAGAAGAACCCCAAGACCGGCGAACCCATCGAACGCTTCAAGACCATCGCCCCCCCCATGCAGGATCTGGGCAAGGTGATCCTCAGCTGGAAGACCGAGGGCCAGCTCGACGAGTTCAAGGCCGCCAAGCCCAGCGAGAACAACTTCGCCTACGTGCTCATGTTCTGGGCGCCCCTCCTCGTGTTCGTGGTGCTGTGGTTCGTGTTCATGCGCCAGGCCCAGATGGGCGGCAACAAGGCCCTCAGCTTCGGCAAGGCCCGGGCCAAGGGGCTCTCCACCACCCAGAAGCGCATCACGTTCGCGGATGTCGCGGGGTGTGACGAGGCCAAGGATGAGTTGAAGGAGATCGTGGACTTCCTGAAGGAACCCGCCAAGTTCGTGAAGCTCGGCGGCAAGATCCCCAAGGGCGTCCTGCTGGTGGGCCCTCCCGGCACCGGCAAGACCCTGCTGGCCAGGGCCATCGCCGGCGAAGCCAAGGTGCAGTTCTACTCCATCTCCGGCTCCGACTTCGTGGAGATGTTCGTCGGCGTGGGCGCCAGCCGGGTTCGCGACCTCTTCGAACAGGGCAAGAAGAACGCGCCCTGCATCATCTTCATCGATGAGATCGATGCCGTGGGCCGCCATCGCGGCGCCGGCCTGGGTGGGGGCCACGACGAGCGCGAGCAGACCCTGAACCAGCTCCTCGTCGAAATGGACGGTTTCGAGGGCAACGAGGGGGTCATCCTCATCGCCGCCACCAACCGGCCCGATGTGCTGGATCCCGCCCTGCTGCGGCCCGGCCGCTTCGACCGCCGCGTGGTGGTGGACCGCCCGGACGTGAAGGGCCGCTTCGAGATCCTCAAGGTCCACACCGCCGACAAGATCCCCCTCAGCCCCGACGTGGATCTGGAAGTGATCGCCCGGGGCACGCCAGGCTTCGCGGGCGCCGATCTGGCGAACCTCTGCAACGAAGCCGCCCTCTACGCCGCCCGCACCAACAAGAAATGGGTGGAGATGATCGACTTCGAGCAGGCCAAGGACAAGGTCTACATGGGCTCCGAGCGGCGCTCCATGGTCATGACCGAGGCGGACAAGAAGGTCATCGCCTACCACGAGGCCGGCCACACCGTCGTCGCGGCGTCTATGCCCGGCACGGATCCGGTCCACAAGGTGACCATCATCCCCCGGGGCCGCGCCCTGGGCGTCACCTGGCAGCTGCCCGAAAAGGATCGCTACAACCACACCAAGGAATACATGGAAGGCGAGATCGCCATCCTCATGGGTGGGCGCATCGCGGAGGAACTCTTCCTCAAGCAGCACTCCACCGGCGCCAGCAATGACATCGAGCGGGCCACCGGCATGGCGCGCGCCATGGTCACCGAGTACGGCATGAGCGAGAAGCTGGGCCCCCTCAGCTTTGGCGGCGGCCAGCACGAGATCTTCCTGGGCCGGGACTTCAGCCAGCGCCGGGACTTCTCCGAGGATACTGCTCGGGTCATCGATGCCGAGGTTCACGACATCGTGCTGCACAACTACCAGCGGGCCAAGAGCCTGATCACCGAGCACCGCGAGGCCCTGGCGGCCATCGCCGAGGCCCTGCTGGTGCGCGAGACGCTCGATGGCAACGATGTCGAGATCCTCATGAAGGGTGGCACCCTGCCTCCCCCCAAGCCCGGCAACAGCGCCAGCACCCCCGCCGCCAGCGAAGGGCCCCAGACTGAACCCGGCCTGAATCCGGCCCTCAAGCCGGCCTAGCTTATGACGAAGTTCGACTGGGGGCCGCGCCTGCAGGGCGGCCCCCTTTTCGTGGGCATCCTCAACCTAACCCCGGATTCCTTCAGCGACGGGGGCCGCTTCCTCGAGCCCGCGGCCGCCCTCGCCCAGGCCCGGCACCTGGCGGCTGCCGGCGCCCGCATGCTGGACCTGGGCGCCGAGAGCACCCGGCCGGGGGCGGAACCCCTGGCGGCCGGGGCGGAATGGGACCGTCTGGCGCCCGTCATCGACCTGCTCCGCCGGGAGCTGCCCGCGGTGCCCCTCAGCGTAGACACCCGCCATGCCACCGTGGCGGAACGGGCCCTCGGGGCCGGCGTTGCGGTCCTCAACGATGTCACCGGCTTCTCCGCTCCCGCCATGCTCGCCCTCGCGCAGGGGCGGGACTGCGGGCTCATCGCCATGCGAAGCCGCCCGGCGGGGGACGGCTTCCTGATGCCCCCTTACGACGGCGCGGGCGAAACCAACGCGGATCGCGCCGTGGCAGAGCTGGCCTGGGTCCGGGACCGCCTGCTCGCTGCGGGGATCGCCCCTGGCCGCGTCCTGCTGGACCCCGGGTTCGGCTTTGGCACCACCTTCACAGAGGATCTGGCCCTCTGGCAGGCCCTCCCGGACCTTCCGGGCCGCCTGGGCTGGCCCGTGGACCGATTCTGCATTGGCATCTCCCGCAAGCGGTTCCTGGCCTGGCGGGCGGGACAACCCGCCCTGGCCCCTTCGGGACGCGATGGCCTCACCGCCGCGGCCCACGCCGAGGCGGCGGCCTGGGGCTACGGGGTCTTCAGGACGCATGCCATCGGGTAATCTGGCTGAATGAGCCTTCACTACTTCGGCACCGACGGCATCCGGGGCGTGGCACTGCAGCCGCCCCTCACCCTTGAAGAAACGACTTGCTGGGGCGCCGCCTGGGCTCAGGTGGCCCGGGCCAACGGCGTTCGGCGCCTGGTGGTGGGCTGGGATCCCAGGACCAGCTCCGGCCCCCTGGCCGAGGCCTTCGTCCTGGGCGTGGGCCTGGGCCTGAAGGTGTCCCTGTTGGGCATGGCGCCCACCCCAGCCGTGGCCTGGACGGTAGCCCGCCTCAGCGCGGAGGGCCAGAAGACCTGGGGCCTGATGATCTCCGCCAGCCACAACCCCCCCGAGGACAACGGCCTGAAGGGGTTCAATGAGCTGGGCGAGAAGCTGGAGGAGGACCAGGAGCACGCCATCGAGGCCGCTTTCGAGGCGACCTCCGAGCCCACCACGGTCTCCGCCCCGCCCGACCATCTGGACCTCGCGCCCTACCTGGCCCACCTCGGCGGCGTGGAGCTTCCGGCGGACTTCGGCCTCGTCATTGACTGCGCCCATGGGGCCACCGCCGAAGCCGCCCGCGAATTGTTCCGGGGCGGCCGGCTCCACTGGCTCGGGGTACCCGCCGATGGTCGGCGCATCAACGTGGGCGTCGGTTCCACCCACCTGGACGCCCTGAAGGCGGCCGTGGTTGCCCAGGGGGCCCACCTGGGCGTGGCCTTCGATGGGGACGGTGACCGCTGCCTGCTGGTGGATGCCACGGGCCGGGAGATCGACGGCGACCAGATGCTCTGGCTCCTGGTCCAGGACCGCCTGGCCTCCGGCGACGCGCCGCCCGGCGTGGTCGGCACCCTCATGTCCAACGGTGGCCTGGAACAGGCGCTGGGCGAGGCCAGCGTCCCCTTCGTCCGCACGGCCGTCGGCGACAAACACCTTCTGCGCGAAATGGGAAAGCGGGGTTGGGATCTGGCGGCGGAAGCCTCGGGCCACGTCATCCAGAAGCGCGTGGGGCCCAGTGGCGACGGCCTGGCCACGGCCCTCGCGATTCTCCAGGCCCTCCTCCACCGCCCCGAAGCCACCCGCTGGAACTGGACCTTCCAGCCCTGGCCCCAGCGGCTGGTGAACGTGAAGGCCCATGCCCGCAAGGATCTCAAAGGCTGCACGGCGCTCGGCGAAGCCATGCGGGCCGTCGATGTCCGCTGGGGCCACGGCATCCGCCAGGTCGTGCGCTGGTCCGGCACCGAACCCAAGCTCCGGCTCATGGTGGAGGCCCGCGAGGCGGCCTGGGTGGACCAGGCCCTCACCGAACTGGAAGCCGCGGCCCGCCGCGACCTGGACCTGGCCTGACATGGCACCCGACGTCCGCCGCCCCGTCGACCGCCTGCTGGTGCTCTTCGCACTGCTGCTGGTGGCGGTGGGCATGGTCTGGATCTATTCGGCCTCGGCCATCAAAGCCTCCCAGAACCACACGGCGGCCACGGTCTTCCTGACTCGGCAGATGGTGGGCGGCGGCATCGGCCTCGGCCTCATGCTGGTCCTCTCGCAGGTGGATCTGGCGCCCCTCCAGGACCACACCCGGCCCCTGCAGGTCGCCTACCTCGTCATCGTCGGACTGCTCATCGCCGTGCTCGTGTTCGGACCGAAGGTGAACGGGGCCCACCGCTGGCTCCGCCTCGGGCCCATGAGCCTGCAACCCTCGGAACTCTTCAAGCCGATCTCCGTCCTCATCGCAGCGGGCTGGATGGTCCGACACCGCGAGGCCTGGTCCACCCGGCAGGATTCCCTGCCCAAGCTGATGGGCCTCTTCGGCATCCTCGTGGTGCCCCTGGCGCTCGTCCTGAGGGAACCGGATTTCGGCACCACCTTCCTGATCGTCTTCGTGACATTGATGGTGGTGTTTCTCGGCGGTGCCCCCAAGTGGATCTTCGCCGTGGCCATCCCCATGCTGGGGGCCCTCGGCACAGCCTTCGTGGTGTTCTCCCCCTACCGGCTGGCCCGCATCACGAGCTTCCTCAACCCCGAGGCCGATCCCCTCGGCAAGGGGCACCAGGCCCTCCAGAGCCTCGTGGCCGTCGGGAACGGAGGGCTGCTGGGCGTGGGCCTGGGCGCAGGCAAGCAGAAGCTCTTCTACCTCCCCGAGGCCCATACGGATTTCATCTACGCCGTGATCGCCGAGGAGGCGGGCCTGATCGGAACGGTCCTCGTGCTGGCCCTGTTCATCGGCATCCTCTGGCGGGGCTACCGCATCGCCCGCCGGGTGGGGGACACCTACCTCAAGCTCTGCGCCATGGGGTTCGTGCTGCTGCTGGTGGCCCAGGCCCTCATGAACATGAGCGTGGTGCTCTCCCTGGCGCCGAACAAGGGCATCCCCCTGCCCTTCATCTCCTTCGGCCCGAACAGCCTCATCGCCAGCCTCGTCTGCCTGGGGCTGCTGCTCTCCATCAGCAAGGAAGCCGGATCAGCCTAGCCGCAGCGGTTCATCATCCTCGTCGTCCACGAGGGTGATGTTCGATCCGCCGGAGAGCAGCACGGCATCCTCGTAGAGGTTGCGGAGCTTGGGCGTGAAGCGTTCACCCTGGGCCAGCCGTGGATCCGGCTTCAGGGACAGGGATTCGCGCATGAGCCCGACGAGCGTGGCCGGATCCACCTCGAGCACCGCGCCCAGCAGCTTCAGGGGATTGGTGGCACCGAAGGCCTGCATGGGCGTGCGGATCCGAAGCAGCGCCCCCTCCCAGGCCATGGCAGCCACCATGGGGCGCAGATCCACCCGCTTGTCCGCCTTCTGCCCGCCCACCTTGCCGGGCCGGTCCCACACGAAGGTCTCCGCGGCCAGGAACCGTTCCGTGTGGATGCGGGCGGAGGGCTGCAGCGCCTCGGGGCAAAGCCAGGACCATTCAGAGACTTCGGCGAGTTCGGCGAGGGGCGTCGCGTAGAGGGGCTGTTCGGACCAGCGGTGGATCCGGATCCCCTCCGGCAGCCGCCCGTTGATCCCCGCCAGCAGCGCCCCGGGATCGCGGTCCGGCGCCCGCCGGAGGACGGTCTCGGCCCACTCCTCCCGGCCGCCGACCCCGGCTGGCAGCGACGGACCCAGTTGCAGGATCGGCCTCGGATGGTGGCCCAGGTCCAGCGCCGGCAGCAGGCCCTCCAGGCGCAGCGCCCACAGGAAGATGCGCTGGAGATCCCCCGCGTCGAAATCCAGCGCGGGAGAGAGCTTGGCGTAGGCGAAGCGCACGGCCACGCGCCGGGCGTCGAGCTGCCAGCTCGCGGTGCGCCGAGTCTGGGCCTTCTCCGCCAGGGGACCGAGCCGCCTCGTGAGCGCGTCGAGCGGTGCGCCCGACGGCAGCGTGCGCCGTGTCTCGCGGAGGAGGGCCATCGCCTCCTCGATGAGCCCTTCCACCTCGAGGGCATCCGTCAAGGCCTCCCCGGCGACAGGATCACCCGCCGCCAGCGCCCCGCGGAAGGCCTGCAGCGGCGCGGGTTCCAGGCTCGGCGAGGCGCGCGCCATCTCCGCCAGCGCCGCCGCAAGCCGGGCCTCCCGTTCCAGGACGGCCGGTGGAATGGCGAAGGGGCGGGCGAGGCTGTTCACCCTCCCAGGATAGTGAATAAATCGAGAAGCAGCGGAAGGACAAGCCGTCGTCCGGATCCGTTTTCCACATCCCCTGTGGGAAGCGCGGCGGAAACTTGGACAAAGGCCTTTCCCGCAAGACCCTTCCCGCCTTGCTGCGTTTTGGCAGCAGGCGGCGACGACATGAATCGTTGACAGATGTTCCGGGATCCGTTCTGTCGGCGAGGCGCGCAGCGCCCCCCAGAAGCCTTTGCGTTCCCCTGCGCCCCAGTCCAATCTGGATCCACTCGCATGCTCCACGATGCCCTCGCCCCCGCCCTTCCGCCCGGCTGGCCCTATGCCCGCCGGCCCATCCTTGCGTCCCTGGGCTGCCGGGAAGACCAGGTCCTCCCGGGCCTCGGCGGTGGCTGGCGCATCTGCACGCCGGGCGGCGAGGTGCCGGAAGGCGAAGCCGCTCCCCTCGGCGGCGCCTTCGGCCGCGGCGGCATCCTCCGCGTGGGCGGGACCGTGCTGCGCCCCTATCGGCGGGGCGGCTTCCTGCGGGTCCTGAACGAGCGCACCTACCGCTCCTCTCTCCGCTTCGCCGCCGAGCACGCCATCCACCGCACGCTGTGGGAAGCCGGATTCCCCACCGTGGAACCCCTGGGCTATGCCTGGCGCCCTCAGGGGTGGGGCGTCGAAGGCGTGTTCCTCACCCGTCTGGCCGAAGGCGAACCCTGGCCCCGGCACTGGGAGCTCAGCGGGCGGGTGCTGCCCCAGCTCGACCAGGCCATCGAAGCCCTCTGTACCTGGGGGCTCTGGGCTCCCGACCTGAACGCCACCAACGTCCTGCTGCCCCCGGGTGACGGCATCCTGCTGATGGACTGGGACCGGGCCCACTTCTCGCCGGGAACGGATCTGCGCCCACGCTACGCGGCCCGGTTGGCCCGGAGCTTGCGCAAGCTCGGCGCGCCGCCCGAGGCCTTCAGCCCACCAGCCCCAGCAGCAACTGGGCCAACACGATCTTGAGGATGGTGGCCAGGGGATAGACCGTGGCGAAGCCCACGTTGGGCAGCTCGTTGCCCGTCTGGTGGCTGGCATAGCCCAGCACGACGGGCTGGGTGTGCGTGCCCGCCACAATGCCGAACATCACGTTCAGCGGGATGCGGAACAGCTTGTGGCCCACGACCATGGCCAACCCGTCCGCCAGCAGACAGATGAAGAGCGCCGAGCCGAGGAACAGCGGCAGCACGCCTGGATTGTTCGACACGATGGTGCGGAAGCCCTCGCCGGAAATCAGGCCGATGCCCGCGGCGAAGAGCACCAGCCCGAACTGGCGGATGGTGTGGTTGGCGCCGTAGGGGAAGTTCCAGACCAGGGAACCCACGCGATGGAAGCGGCCAAGGATCAGCGCGATGGCCAGGGGCCCGCCCGCGAAGCCCAATTTGAACACCATGCCGCCGCCCAGGGGGATGGGCACCTCGCCCAGCACCAGGCCGCCCGCCAGGCCCATGGCGAAGGTGAGGAAGCTCACGTCGCTCAGTGCGTGGTAGCTGTCCCCGAAGAAGGCCTCGATGGCCTCGATGTTGTCCCGCCGCGTGGTCACGCGCACCCGGTCGCCCAGCTCCAGCACCGTGTCGCCGTCCGGCACGAACCACAGGTCCCCCCGCCGGACGCGGGTGATGATGGCCTGGTACTTTGCCACGAGATCCAGCCGCCCCAGGGGCACGCCCACCACCTCGGCCCGGGAGACGAAGATCCGCGTGGCGTCCAGGGCGCTCTGGTCCCGGTCCAGCTCCACATGGCTGCGCTCGCCGAGGAGCAGCGCGACCTGCTCCAGGTCCTCGGGCGCGCCCACCACCGTGACCAGGTCGTCCAGCTTCAGGCGGAAGTCCGGCCCCGGCAGCAGCAGCTCGGCCTTGCGCAGCACCCGGCCGAACACCACCCGGAACGCGTGGGTGGTGCAGAGATCGTGCTTGCTGAGCGATTCGGCCTCGGGCTTCGTCACCCGCACCGTCCAGGCCTCCAGCTTGTGGTGGCCGGTGCGGTACTCCTTCAGGCCATCGGCCTCCTTCTTCAGATCCACCCGAAAGAGCCGGGGGCTGATCAGGAGGATGAGCATGGGCACCAGCACGCCGATGGGGTAGGCGATGGCCGAGGCCACCGTGGGCTGGGCAATCTCCAGCGGCCCCATGCCCGGCATGGATTTCACGCGGTCCACCACGGCCGCCAGGGCAGGCATGTTCGTGAAGCTGCCCGTCAGCAGGCCGGCCGCGTAGCGGGCGTTGAAGCCCATCGCCCGCGCCAGCAGCACCACGGCGGCCGTGGAGGTCACCATCACGATGAACACCACGGCGTTCTTCTTGATGCCCTCCCGGCTGAAGGCCGCCCAGAAGCTGTGGGCGATGGAGAGCCCCATGGCGTAGACGAACACCGCCAGGCCCAGTTCGTAGATCAGTTTCATCTCCTTGGAGAGGTCGTTCTTGACCGCCGGCTCCAGGTCCGGCCGGATGACCAGGGCCCCGAGGGCGATGCCCGCGAAGAGGATGCTGGCGATGCCGAACGAAGCCCCGGCGATGCGGATCTTGCTGATGGGATAGCCCAGGGCCACCACCGCGAAGAGCAGCAGCAGGGGATTGTGGGCGAGGAACTGGAGGCTGTGCTGGAACATGGTCGCTCCGGGCCCCGCGGGATCGGGGCGAGGCTCAGGTCAGTCGTTTGAGGGCCGCCACAAGGGCTTCCATCTCGGCTGGGCGCACATCCGGTAGGAACGACAACCGCACCACCGACCGCGCTTCGTCCGAAGCATACCCGAGGGTCGTGATTGCATGGCTCGGCTTCACCGCTCCGCTGTGGCAGGCGCTGCCCGTACTCACGGCGCACCCGGCCAGGTCCAGGGCCACCTGCAGCGCCTCGCCGTTCCGGCCGCGAAGCAGCAGGGTGCTGGTGTTCGGCAGGCGCGGCTGCCCCTTCCCGATCACCTCGATGTCCCGCTTCCAGCCCAGGATCTCGGCCTCCAGCCCATCCCGCAATGTGACCAACGACGCATTCAGCGATTGACGCTCCGTCAAATGGCGCACCGCCGCCGCCAGGCCCAGGATGGCCGGCAGATCCTCCGTCCCGCCGCGCCGGCGCCGCTCCTGCGGGCCCTCCATGACGGCCTCCCAGGGCAGTCCGGGCCGCATCCACAACAGGGCCGCGCCCCGGGGACCGCCCATCTTGTGGCCGCTGAACACCGCGGCATCGCAATCCGACAGATCCACGGGCACCTTGCCCCAGGCCTGGGCGCAGTCCTTCACCCGCACGGCGCCCGGCACCTGGGGCATGACGTAGCAGATGCCCGTCTCGTTGTTCGCCGCCATCTGTACCACCGTCGCACAGTCCCCCGGGATCTCCGGCAGCCAGGCCACCCGGGACCAGTCGCGCAGGGGGTTCAGGCAGGCGCTGTGCTCGCCGGGGAACACGGCCGCAGGGCGCTCGCCCAGGGCCGGCTGGAGGCCGCGGAGCAGCAGGTGCAGGGCCTCGGTGGCGCTGGCGCAGAAGACCAGCTCGCCCGGTGCCACCCCCAGGGACAGGGCGATCTCCCGCCGGGCCTCCTCCAGCCGGTGTCGGGCCCGCTGGCCCTCCCGGTGGGTGCTGGTGGGATTGGCCCAATCCTCCACCATGGCCCGGCGCACGGCCTCCACCGCCTCGGGATGGGGCGGCACCGAGGCGTTGGCGTCGAAGTAGAGGCGGGACATGACAGGACCATTCAACCGCGGATGTCGGCTTCCGCACGAGCACCCATGATTGATTTTCGTTTTTTTTTACGCCATACTTGGATCCCCCCGGAGGATCTGGTGCTGGCGATGTGGGTTCCCGAACTGCCCTTCCAACTGGCCTGCGGGCGGGACGGGGGACTGCGGGACCGGCCCCTGGCCTTCCTGAGCCTCGAAAGCCCGCGCACACCCAGCCTCTGGTTCGTGAACCGCCGGGGCCGCGCCGAGGGGCTGGCGCCGGGGATGCCCATGGACCAGGCCCTCCGGGCCGCGCCGGGCCTGCGGGTGCTGGACCCCTCGCCCCAGGTCTGGTGGGAGGCCCAGGCGGACCTGGGGACCTTCCTCCAGGCCTGGACGCCCCAGGGCCAGCTCCTGCGCCTGGGCGAGGCCCTGGTGGAGCTGCAGGGCACCCAGCGGCTCTTCGGGCCCCTGGCGGACACCGCCGAGCGCATGCGCCGGGAACTGGCCGAGCGGAACGGCTGGGAGAGCCACGGGGGCCTATCCCTGAGCGCCACCGCCGCCCAGCTCGCCGCCCACGTCGAGCAGCACCTGGAGCGGGTGGCAGAGGGCGCCGAGGCCGCCTTCCTGGCCCCCCAGCTCCTGCGCCGCCTGCCGGACCTGGCCCCGCGCCTGCACGATCGCTTCCGCCGCCTGGGCCTGCGCCGCTTCGGCGACCTCCAGCCCGTGCCCCTGCCCGTGCTGGCGGAGCTGACCAACCCCAAGCTGGCGCCGGAGCTGCGGGCCCGGGTCCGCGGCGAGGACCGGCCGCGCCTCCCCCTGCTCACGGAGCGCCCCGGCCACGCCCGGCACGGCTGGCGCCTGCAGCCCCCCCGCCTGCCGGAGGAGGTGGGCCTGGCCGTGCGCTGCCTGGACTGGCTCTGGTCCGATCCCCGCCACCCCCGGACGCTGGTACTGCGCTGGTGGGACGTGGACGGCGAGCCCCACGCCTGGCGCGCCGGACCCGATGATCTGGCGGTCCCACCCCTGGTCCTGGCCCGCCGCATCCAGCAGGCCTTCCTGGCGGGCACCCCCCGGCGCCTGCTCGTGCGCGAGGTGGAGCTGCGCCTGGCCTGGGGCCTGGGCCGCGAGCGGGCCCTCTTCGAGGATCCCCGGAACGCCAAGCTCGACCGCCTCGAACCCGCCCTCGCCCGGCTCCGCCGCCGCTTCCCCGACCAGGCCGTCCTGCCGGGGTGGATGGGGCGAGGAGTTCACCTTGAAACAGCCTAGTAAAAGCCTAATATTAAAGGAGACCCGATGACCCCCACCGTCCACCGGGAAGGGCCCTTCCGGTTCTTCTTCTACAGCCATGAACCCCGGGAGCCACCCCATGTCCATGTCGAACCCTGACAGCCCTCGCGCCACCCACCTGTGGTTCGAGCGGGGGCGCCTGGTGGTGCAGCTCCAGGACGGTCGGGAGCTGGCCTGTCCGCTGGCCTTCTTCCCACGGCTGGTGGCGGCCTCCGCCGAAGACCTGGCGGACTGGCGCTTCATCGGCCGGGGCACGGGCATCCACTGGCCGCGCCTGGACGAGGATCTGGCGGTCCAGGGGCTGCTGGAGGGCCGCCCTGCCCCCGCGGCAGACGCCCGAGCGAAGGCCCTGGCCCCGCGCCTGCGTGCGGCCCGCCGTCAGGCCGGCCTCACCCAGGCCCAGCTCGCCGAACGGATGGGCCGCTCCCAGGCCCTGGTGAGCCTCGCGGAGCGGGGCGGCCTGCGCATCGGAACCCCCTACCTCCACGCCGTCCTCGACGCCTGTGGCCTGCCCCGCGACTGGCAGCCCTGACCGGATCCAGCAGGCTCACAACAGAGAAGACCTTTCTTCGCGCCTCTGCGCCTTTGCGTTGAATTTCCTCTTCCCCTCCATGGATCGAGCGCCATGTTCGCCCTCGGCATCTCCGATTTCAGTTCCGGTGAAGGCGTCTACCCGGCGAAGCAGCTGCTCCATCTGGCGCGGCGGCTGGGCTACCGCGACCTGGTCTGCTGGGACCGGGGGGTGGCGGGCTACCCGAAGCTGCGGGCGGAGCTGGACTGGATCCACGAGGCCCGGCGGCTGGAGGGCCTGCCCCCGGATCCGGACTGGACGGGCTTCCGCCTGCACCTGGGCGCGCGCTTCGACTGGCGCGGGCACGCCTACGGCGCGCTGCCCGTCAGCGATGCGGGCTACGCCGCGCTCAACCGGCTGCTCTCGGCCCAGGCCCACGCGGGGCGCGACGACCTGCCCATCCCCGGCCTCGGCGAGCCCGAACCGCCCGGCGGCTGCGTGCTGCTGGCGGAGGAGCTCGCCGGGCTGGACGCGCTGCTGCGGGAGGGGTTCTTCGGCGCCCTGCTGGCCCATCCCCGTCGCGCCCAGGAGGCGCGGCAGGCCCTGGCCGCGGGCCTGCCGGTGGTGGCACCCCAGGTGCTGCGCTTCCGCACGGCCGAGGGCCTGGAGATGCACCGCCTGAAGCGGGCCATCGCGGCCCAGGCCACGCTGATCCGCACGGAGGCCCTGTGGGATCCCGCCGAGGCCGCCGTGCCCCACGCCGACTGGGAGGCCCGCTTCCCCTTCGGCGAGCCCGCCGTGGCGAAGGCCACCGCCGCGGTGCTGGAGCAGGTCGCCGGCTGGTCCCTCCACTGGGGCGGCTGGGTGCTGCCGGATCCCCTGGGGCGCGAGGGCGCGGACCTGGACGCCCTCCTGCGGGAGCAGGTGTGGGCGGGCGTGGCGGCGCGGTTCCCGCATCCGGATGGCGGCGTCCTCGCCCGCATGGAACGGGAGCTGGACCTCATCGCCTTCAAGGGCTTCGCCCGCTACTTCCTGCTGGTGCAGGACATCGTGCAGGCCGCCCAGGGCGCGACGCCCCGCATCTGCGGGCGGGGCAGCGGCGCGGCCTCGCTGGTGAGCTACGCCCTGGGCCTCAGCAACGTGGATCCCGTGGCCACGAACCTGATGTTCGAGCGCTTCCTCACCAAGGAGCGCAAGGATCCGCCGGACATGGACATCGACTTCGCCTGGGACGAGCGCGATGCCGTCATCCAGAAGGTGTTCGAGCGCTACGGCCGCGACCGGGTGGCCATGGTGGCCAACCACGCCTTCTTCAAGCCCAAGGGCGCGCTGCGCGCCGTGGCCCAGGCCCACGGGCGGCCCGACAGCGAGCTCAAGCAGCTGGCCCGCTACGTGCGCGGCTGGGAAGGCGGGCTGGAGCGCGCGGCGGAGACCCCCGCCTGGGACGCGATCCTGCGCCAGGCTGCGGCCCTGACGGGCCACTTCCACCAGTTCTCCGTGCACCCCGGCGGCACCGTCGTGACGCCCGGGCCCTTCTGGGAACACGCGGCCTTCCAACCCGCGCCCGCCAAGGCGGGCGTCTCCACCACCACCTGGGACAAGGAGGGCGTGGAGAACTACGGCCTGGTGAAGATCGATCTGCTGGGGAACCGCAGCCTGGCGGTCATCCGGGATGCCTACGAGATCCTGGGAGCGCGCAGGCCCGCCGATCCCGGCACCCACGCGCGGAACGACCCCGCCACCCAGGATCTGCTGGCCCGGGGCGACAGCATCGGCGTCTTCTACGTGGAGAGCCCCGCCACGCGCCAGCTCCAGCAGCGGGTGAAGAAAGGCGACTTCGAAACCCTGGTGATCCACTCCAGCCTCATCCGGCCCGCGGCCTACCGCTGGGTGGACCGCTACGTGAAGCGCAGCCGCGGCGAGGAGGCCTGGGAACCCAGCGATCCCGTGTTCAACGAGCTGCTGTCCGACAGCTTCGGCGTACTGGTCTACCAGGAGGATGTCATCAAGGTCTGCGTGGCGCTGGCGGGCTGGAGCCACCACGATGCCGACCAGCTCCGCAAGCTGCTGGGCAAGCCCGACTGCGAGAAGAAGCTGCCCTTCTTCGAGGCGCGGTTCCGCCGGGGCTGCGCCGAGCGCGGCGTGCGGCCGGCCACGGTGGACGAGGCCTGGGACATGATCCGCACCTTCACGGGCTACTCCTTCTGCAAGCCCCACTCAGCCAGCTACGCCCAGGTGAGCTTCGAGAGCGCGTGGCTGAAGGCCCACCACCCGGCCCTGTTCTTCGCCTCGGTCGTCACCAACCAGGGCGGCTACTACCCCGCCATCGCCTACCTGGGCGATGCGCGGCGGCACCGGCTGGTGGTGCGGGGGCCCGATGCCAACGCCTCCGCCTGGCCCTTCACCGCCGAGGGCGAGCAGGCCCTGCGGGTGGGGCTCATGCAGGTGCAGGGCGCCCGGCAGGCGGAGGTGGAGGCCCTGCTGGAGGCGCGGGACAAGCACGGCCCCTTCGCGGACCTGGACGACCTGCTGGGCCGCACGGCCCTCTCCGTGACCACCGCCGAGGCCCTCTGCGCCGCGGGCCCGAAGTTTTTAGCGCAGAACGCTGAGGATGCGCGCCAGTGTTGGGGTTGGTGCAAAGCGTATGCCAAAACGTAGCCATGTAATATATATTTAATGGCTTGCACATGCGGATTCATGGCCTAAATTCATGGACATGTTCATCGCTGTGGTTCCCAACCGGAAATCCAGACCCACGATTCTCCTTCGGGAGACCTACCGCGAGGACGGGAAAGTTCGCAACCGGACCTTGGCGAATCTGACGGACTGGGCGCCCGAAAAGATCGCGGCGCTGTCGTCAGCGCTGGATGCCGCCAGGTCCGGGAACGTGGGCACGGGAATGATCGAACTCCTCGCCACGGTTCCCCATGGCCATGTTCATGCGGTGCTGGGTACTCTGCGCCGGCTTGAACTGGAGCAGGTTCTGCTCACCCGGCGCTGCCGGGAACGGGACCTCGTGACCGCGATGATCGTGGCGCGGGTGCTGGATCCTGGATCGAAGCTCTCGACCCACCGTGCCTTCG